>JBEHYZ010000011.1:0-93815 GCA_048497915.1 Pseudomonadota bacterium | reverse complement strand
AAGCGGTCATGGTAGGCAACCGCAACCGGCTTCAGGGGCTGAGCGCTGGCAATCGCCGGAGCGGTCATCGTGGTCAGGGCGGCGGCAATAGCAGCCATGGTCAAAATCGTTTTCATCGTCTGTCTCCTTTAGAATGTTTCGCTGCCGATCAGCGATGAAGCCATATTGACATACCCAGTCTGAGCCTAATCTGAACCGTACGGTTCATTCTCCCGACAGGCTTGAGGCAGCAATAGGGCGGTCTGTATCAAAGGTGAAATCCTGTAAGGAAACAATATATTGGCGTTTGGCCGGGCATCCGGACATGATCAAGGCGCGGCCCGCTTTCGCGAACCGCGCCTCGTGAGGTCAGCCCCTTTTAGGCTGCATAATATTACCAGCGATTGCCGTCGCGGCCCTGATAGCGGATCTCGCCGGACAGGCGGTCGAGGCTTTCGTTCAGCATGGCGACTTCACGGCTGTCCAGGCCACGGCCCGAGCGCTCATAATAGCGCTTGGTGTTCTCGATGCTGTGCAGACGCCCGTAGAGACGGTCGGCTTCGCGGCCGCTGAGCTGGCGAGTGCGCAGACCCATGCTGATACGGTCTTCGAGCTGGTTGATGCGGCTGTCGAGCCCGTAGCCGCCGTTCCAGCGGTCGCCGCGGCCATAATCGCGGTCATAGCCTCGGCCATAATCGACGCGGACAACGGCATGGGTTTCAGCGGACGCCGTGGCCGGTGCGGTCAGGCCGATGGCAGCGGCAGTGATGGCGGCTGCGGCGACAAGGGCGGTGTGCAGGGTCTTCATGGTCTTTCTCCTCGGCTTTTGAATTTCAGGTCGCTGTTCCTTCAGCGATGGGATCATTTAATCACTCGCCCCCTGAGCCCAAGCTGAACGGCATGGTTCATTTTCGGTTCATTATTTTTCGCTCACGGCGCGAAGATGCGCCTCCGCGGGGCGCCGAAACGTCGCCGGCGCCCGGTCGAGCGCTTGGGCAGGCCGCTAGACATAGCGGCCTGCTTTGTATTGGGAGCCCGTGCGCAAAAACACTTGCGGCCTTGGCCCGCGTGGCGCATTACGCCCGCATGTATCCTGCAGACCTCGAGACACCCGTGCCCGTTCCGCCCACCCAAAAGCCCGTCCTTATCCCGCAGCGGCCCTGGTTTTCCTCCGGCCCGACCGCCAAGCGCCCTGGCTGGAATCCGGGTGTGCTCAAGGACGCGCCGGTCGGTCGTTCGAATCGCTCCAAGGCGACTGTCGCCCGGCTCAACCAGGCGCTGGACCTCACGCGGTCGGTGCTGGGCATTCCGGCCGATTACCAGGTCTGCGTCATGCCGGGCTCCGACACCGGTGCATTCGAAGCGGCCATGTGGAACCTGCTTGGCGCCCGCAAGGTGCAACTCCTGAGCTATGAAAGCTTCGGCCAGCTGTGGGCCGAAGACGCCGTCAATCATCTGAAACTGGACGCTGAAGTGCTGTCGGCGCCGTACGGCCAGCTGCCGGACCTGGCGAAGATCGATCCGGAAGCCGACCTGGTCTTTCCGTGGAACGGTACGACCTCGGGCGTGCGCGTGCCGGATGCGTCGTTCCTCGATGGCCACACGAAAGCTCAAGATGGGGGCTTGGTGCTGTGCGACGCCACCTCGGCGGCATTCTGCATGGAGCTGCCGTGGGACAAGCTCGATGTTGCAACGTTCTCTTTCCAGAAGGCACTGGGCGGGGAGGCGGGCTTCGGCGTGCTGATCCTGTCGCCGAAGGCTCTGGAGCGTCTGAACACCTTCGATTCGGGTCGCGCCCTGCCGAAGGTGCTGCGTCTGAAATCGAAAGGCGCCGCCGACATGAAGATTCTTGGTGGCGACGCCATCAACACCTACTCCTTCCTGGTTATCGAGGACTATCTCGACGCCCTGCGCTGGGCGATTGCGCAAGGCGGGCTGGAAGGCCTGATCGCGCGCTGCAATCGTAGCTTCGACACACTGCGGCACTGGGTCGAAAATACGCCATGGATCGATTTCGTCGCCGAAGTGCCGGAGCAGCGCTCGACGACCTCGGTGTGTCTGAAGTTTGCCGACCCGACCGTGCAGGCACAACCGGCTGATGTCCAGGCCAAGCTGGCGGCCAAGATCGGCTCGTTGCTCGAAACCGAAGGCGCGGCGTACGATGTGGTCGGCTATCGCGCCGCGCCGCCGGGCCTGCGCGTCTGGTGCGGCGCCACGGTCGAGGCCGAGGACATCAACGCCCTGACGCCGTGGCTGAACTGGGCCTATGCCGAGGCTCTGGCGGCGCTGGAACTCGCCTGAGCTAATTTGTTTCAGTCCGATGACACTTAAGGGGTTACAAGCCCCGATTCCTGCTCTATAGGGTGCCACCGTTTGTGGTCCGCGCCCCTTTGCGCGTCGACCCGGAAAGCGGAGTTTTCTATCTTGGCAAATGTTACGGTGATCGGCGCCCAATGGGGTGACGAAGGCAAGGGCAAGCTCGTCGACTGGCTGTCGAACCGGGCCGACGTCGTCGTCCGGTTCCAGGGCGGGCACAATGCCGGTCACACCCTGGTCGTCGACGGCAAGGTCTACAAGCTGAGCCTGCTGCCGTCGGGCGTGGTGCAGGGCAAGCTGTCGATCGTTGGCAATGGCGTGGTCATCGATCCGTGGGCGCTGTTTTCGGAAATCGAGCGCGTTGAAGCGCAAGGGTTGAAGATCACGCCTGAGCTGCTGGTTGTCGCCGACAATGCCTGCTTGATCCTGCCGATCCATTCCGAGCTCGATATCGCCCGTGAAGCCGCCGCCGGCGCCGGCAAGATCGGCACCACCGGCCGCGGCATCGGTCCGGCCTATGAGGACAAGGTTGGCCGCCGCGCCATCCGAGTCGCCGACCTCGAGGATTTCGACGCGCTTGACGCCAAGATTTCACGCCTGCTGGCGCACCACAACCCGCTGCGTCAGGGGCTCGGCCTGCCGGACGTCGATGTGGCGGCCCTGGTGCAAAAGCTGAAGGACATCGCGCCGCGCCTGCTCAGCCACGTCAAGCCCGCCTGGTACGTCCTCGACAAGGCCAAGTCCGAAGGCAAGCGCATTCTGTTCGAAGGCGCGCAAGGCGCTCTGCTCGACATCGACCATGGCACCTATCCGTTCGTCACCTCTTCCAACACGGTGGCAGGGCAGGCGGCGGCGGGTTCCGGCATGGGCCCGAAGAGCGTCGGTTATGTGTTGGGCATCCTCAAAGCCTACACCACCCGCGTCGGCTCCGGGCCATTCCCGACCGAGCTGTTCGACGACATCGGCCAGGGCATCGCCACGCGCGGCCATGAATTCGGCACGGTTACCGGCCGCGCCCGCAGGGTCGGCTGGCTGGATGCCGTGCTGGCGCGTCAGTCGATTGCCATCAACGGCATCGACGGCATTGCGCTGACCAAGCTGGATATTCTCGACGGCATCGAAACGATCAAGGTCTGCGTCGGCTACAAGGTCGACGGCGAGGTGCTGGATTACCTGCCGGCCGGCTTCAAGGCGCAGGAAAAGATCGAGCCGGTGTACGAGGAACTGCCTGGCTGGACCGACAGCACCCAGGGCGCCCGGTCGTGGAAGGACCTGCCCGGCAACGCGGTCAAGTATGTCCGCCGCATCGAGGAGCTGATCGGCGCGCCGGTGGCCTTGCTGTCGACGTCGCCTGAACGGGAAGACACCATCCTGATGCGCGATCCGTTCCAGGACTGAGACGTCCGCAGCAAACCCAAATGTGACAAGGGAATTAAGCGGAATTAACCATAGGCTCTTACGCAATCTTTAGCGGATTGGGTTAGGCTTAACGACGAAAATCGTTAGCGCCCGTCAAAGAGTACCGTCATGTTCGACCTCGATCCCAAGATTCAGGCCAGGTTCCGACAGAGCCTGAAGCGCGTACTCATTCTTGAGGAAAATCCAGCCTATGCGCGCATGCTGGCCGACATGCTGCGGGTGCTGGGCGCGGACCAGATCGTGGTCGAAACCGACGACCGGCGCGGGCTCACCTTGGCCAAGAGCCTCGATCCGCAACTTATCCTGAGCGAGTACCGCACCAACGGTGTCGACGGTATCGCGTTTACCAAGGCCCTCCGCCACAGCGACCTGAGCTGCCGGGCGGCGCCGCTGATCATGCTCAAGGCCAATATCACTCCGGCCGAGCTGCTGGAGGCGCGCAACATCGGCGTGCACGAGATGCTGGCCAAGCCGTTTGCCTGGCAGGACCTGGTCAAGCGCCTGCAAAACGTGCTGTTCAAGCCGCGCGAGTGGATTTCGGTGGCCACCTATACCGGTCCGGACCGCCGCCGCTTCAATACCGGCGAGTTCAAGGGCAAGAAGAAGCGTAAGAACGAGACCGATTTCCGCATTGCCGTCGAAGAGGCCGTGCGCCTGTTGAATGCGTCGCTGGATGGCTTCGATACCGACGCCGCCGGCACCATGCAGACCATCATGGCGCAGATGGCGGTGATCGTCCCGGCCTGCAAGACGATCAAGGATCCGCGCTTCCTCAACGCTGTGTCGGCGGTTATTCAGGATATCCGCGCCAAGGCGGTGTCGAAGGACATCCTGGCCCCGCGCGTAGCCGAGATGATGGTCTGTCTGGGCCTGGAAAAGCAGATGTCGACGCTGCCGACCGCCGACTCGGCGTTGGAGTTCGATTTGGACTCGGGGCGGGCGGCTTAGTTTTCGCTCACGGCTAACTCACTTCGCTCGTGCCTCCGCGGGGCGCGCAAACGTGCGCGGCGGCCGGTCGGCCTTGCCAAACTGCAGGGTGCAGTTTGGAAACAAAAAAGCCGGTCGCAAGGACCGACTTTTCTTATTCTACAGAGCTTTCACTTAAGCCGGAGCCATGGCCTGCGAGGCATTGACCATGGCCTTCTGCAGCTTTTCAAAGGCGCGGACCTCGATCTGACGGACGCGTTCGCGTGACACACCGAAGCGTTCGGCCAGGTCTTCGAGCGTGGTCGGGTTGTCCTTCAGCCGGCGCTCGGTGAGGATTTCCTTTTCACGGTCGTTCAGCTCGCCCATGGCGACCTTGAGCAGATCCATGCGCTGATCGTACTCCTCGGCATCAGCCAGGACGGTTTCCTGCGACACCTGCTTGTCGTCGACCAGCCAGTCCTGCCACTCACTTTCGCCTTCCGACGCACGCAGCGGCGCGTTGAGCGACGAATCCGGCGACGACATACGGCGGTTCATGTTGACGACGTCCTGTTCGGACACGCCCAGCTTGGTGGCGATCTGTTCGACTTGGTCGTGGCGGAGATCGCCTTCTTCCAGGGCCGAGATTTCAGACTTCACCTTGCGCAGGTTGAAGAACAGCTTCTTCTGGGCGGCGGTGGTGCCCATCTTGACCAGCGACCACGAGCGCAGGACGTACTCTTGAATCGACGCCTTGATCCACCACATGGCGTAGGTCGCCAAGCGGAAGCCGCGATCCGGATCGAACTTCTTGACGGCCTGCATCAGGCCGACATTGCCTTCGGAGATGACTTCGCCGACGGGCAGGCCGTAGCCGCGATAGCCCATGGCGATTTTGGCGACAAGACGCAGGTGTGACGTGACCAGCTTATGGGCGGCCTTCGGATCCTGATGCTCGGCCCAGCGCTTGGCGAGCATGAATTCCTCGTCCTTGGCCAGCATCGGGAACTTGCGAATTTCAGACAGATAGCGGTTCAGGCCGCCATCGGGCGACAGGGCCGGCAGGCCGGCCGAAGGAAGATTGCTGAGGGCCATCGAGGTGCTCATTGGCGTATCGCTTTCTGTTCGGGATTCCGGCTCGCCGGACGGCGGGTCGGAAAAAGGAGAGGTGCCGGACATGAACTTGAGCCTTCGACTGTGAGGGAGGAGCACAGGAGGCGGCGTTCATGCCGGCAACTGTGATCGATATGGGTGCGGTTTTGCGGAAATAAAGACCCCGTTAAGACCTGACCCAACAATTTTTTACGCCCGGTGGGTAACACAGCGGCAATACGTTCGGGATCACAGTTGGGTTACAGTCCAGCACGATAATGTCGTTGCCGGTCGTGCCGAACCGTATTGAGCGTTTATTCGCTATCTTCATCCCAATCTTCGTCGTCCCAGTCCTCTTCGTCGCTGTCAGTTTCGCCACCCAGGGCCTGCAACGCTTCGACCAGCTGGCGCATGTCGTCGGGCAGCGGGGATTTGAAGCGCAGTTTCTGACCGGTGATCGGGTGGACAAAACCAAGCACGGCGGCGTGCAGGGCCTGACGGTCGAAATTCAATGCTTCCAGAATTTCGCGGATTTCCTTGGCCGGCGCGCCTGAGCCATAGACCGGATCGCCCAGGCACGGACAGCCGAGATGGGCCATGTGCACGCGGATCTGGTGCGTGCGGCCGGTTTCCAGCTTGCAGGTCAGGCTGGCGGCCAAGGGCTTGGTGATGCCGTAAGGTTCCTCGACCTGATAGTGGGTGATGGCTTCGCGCCCGCCACCGCGCAGCACGGCCATCTTTTTGCGGTCGTGGTGCGAGCGACCGATCTGCGTCTTGACGGTGCCTTTCATGTAGCGCGGGGCGCCGCGGACGATGGCGCGGTATTTACGGTCGATGTCGTGTTTCGAAAACAGGGCCGACAGGCCGCGATGGGCGGCATCCGACTTGGCGACGACCAACACGCCGGAGGTTTCCTTGTCGAGGCGGTGGACGATGCCGGGGCGGACGACGCCGCCGATGCCCGACAATGTATCGCCGCAGTGAAACAGCAGGGCGTTGACCAGCGTACCGTCCGGTGTGCCGGGGCCGGGGTGCGCCGCCATGCCTGCCGGCTTGTCGACGACGATCAGGTGAGCGTCTTCGTAGAGGATGGTGAGCGGGATGTCCTGCGGCTGCGGGATGGCCTCGACCGGAGCAGGAACGACGAGAGTGTAGACGCCGGGCTTGGTCTTGTGCTTGCCGTCGCTGACGACGTGGCCGTCGAACGTCAGGCGGCCTTCGGCGATCAGGGCTTGCAGGCGGGCGCGCGACAGGTCGGCGAAATAACCGGCCAGCACGCGGTCCAGCCGGTCGCCGGCTTGCTCCGGCGCGACCTCAGCGGTCAAGACCTCGCTCAGGCCTTCTGGGGCTTCGTCTTCAAGTTCGTCGTTTTCGTTATCCATCGGCGTCCTTTAAACGGCGCCCGGCCAGAATGTAAGGGCCAATTGCGAGGGCGGCTGTTTGTCCGCGCGGCAATCAATATTGACGTTATCTGAGAAAAGTGATATCACTTTGATATAACAAACGAGGAGGAACTTTGATGGCTGACGATAACAGACCTTTGAGTGACCTGGTGGCGCGGGGCTGGGAAATCCTGCACTATGCCGCTTCGAACGACACCAGCGGCGCCGTGGTGGAGAACTTCCTGCTGCGCAAACAGAAGGCGCACCGCATCCTCAGTCTCCGGCCGAAGATGATGGGCGCGGGGTACGTGGTCAAAGAACTGGATGTCTAAGGGGAGGGCGACATGAACGATCAACCGATAAACAGCACTCGCGAAAAACCCGGTTCGGGCAGCAATGGCGGCTTCATGCTGCTGGTTTTCCTGGCGCTGATCGCCGCCGCCGTTATCATTGCTCCGGCCATGCGGATGTTCGTAGTGGCCATACCCTTGGTCCTGGCGGCGCTGTTTACCCTGATGGGCTTCTATACGGTGCAGCCCAACCAGACTGTGGCCCTGACCGTCTTCGGCAATTACAAGGGCAGCGACCGTACGACCGGCTTGCGCTGGGTGCCTTTCTGGTACGGGCGCAAGAAGGTGTCCCTGCGGGTGCGCAACGTCACCAGTGAGGCCTTGAAGGTCAACGACCAGCGCGGCAACCCGATCGAAATCGCCGCCAATATTGTCTGGCACGTCTCGGACTCGGCCCAGGCGCTGTTTGACGTCGACGACTACGCCGCCTTCGTCAACATCCAGATCGAGACGGCGCTGCGCGAAACGGCCCGCCAGTACGCCTACGACCATGCCGAGGATGGCCAGCCGACCCTGCGTGACGACGCTGAAATCGTCGGCCAGCGGCTCAAGGGCGATTTGCAGGCGCGCGTCGAGGTCGCCGGCGTGGCGGTTGACGAAGCGCACCTGATGCACCTAGCCTATGCGCCGGAAATCGCCGGCTCGATGCTGAAGCGCCAGCAGGCCGAGGCGGTCATCGCTGCCCGCCAGAAGATCGTCGCCGGCGCCGTCGGCATGGTCGAACAGGCGCTGGAGCAGTTGTCGGCGCGCGGCGTGGTCAGGCTCGATGAGGAGCGCAAGGCAGCCATGGTGTCGAACCTGCTGGTCGTGCTGTGCGCTGATCGTGAAGCGCAGCCGGTGGTCAATACCGGCACGCTCTACGGCTGAGCCATGGCCTCGCCTGGCAAAAAAGCCTACCCCCTGCGGCTACCGCCGGAGGTTCTGAAAGCGGTCGAGCGACTGGCCGCGGCCGAGCTGCGCTCGACCAACGCCCAGCTTGAAATGTTGCTGCGCGAGGGCTTGAAACGGCGCGGCATCCGCCTGGCGCCACCTGGTGAGGACAAATAAAAACCCCGGCAGGAGGTCCTGCCGGGGTTTCAAATTCTCTGGAGACTATCGATTAGCTGATGTCTTCGTTGATCAGGCCGATCTTCAGATAGCCGTTTTGCTGCATCGTGTTCAGCACCTTGACGAAGTCATCGTACTTGATGTCCTTGTCGCCGCGGATCAGGATACGTTCATTGAACGGGTCCGGCGAGTTCAGCGCCTGGGCGACCGCGCCCGGGAGAGCGTCCAGCGACGCCACCTTGACCGAACCGACGTAAACGTCGTCGGGGCCCATCACCGAGATGAACACCGGCTTCTTGGGCTCTTCCTTGGCCGCCTGAGCGTTGGCGGGCGGCAGGTCGAGCTTGATCGAGATCGTCGCAGGCGGGATCGAGCACATGAAGATGATGAGGAGCACGAGCATGACGTCGACGAACGGCGTCACGTTGATGTCCGAATTTTGTTCGACGGTATATTTGCTACCGCCGCCGCCACCGAGCTTTGCGCCCATAGACTAACTCCCTATATGCCGCTGGCCTCACGGGCCTGCGGAACCATTATGCCATCGACGTTTCGGTCTCGCAACCACAACGCCCGCCGAAATGGGTTCGGCTGAATTTGAATCCCGTACCCGCGATTTAGGACAAAACGCGGTTAAAAGTAAAGGCCTCGCTGGCCGCTTCGAGCCATAATGCAGAGAGATTAAGATATTTCAAAGGCACCAGAAGCTCAGAAGCGCCGATCAGTCGCCAAAAAGGCGAGCCTCCGGTTGGAAACTCGCCTTTTCAAAGCAGGAAAATAGTACTTTTGACCTTACTTCTGCGCCAGGCGCATAAAGCGATCTTGCAGGGCCTGATCGGTCTTGAAGACGCCGGTGAAGCGCGTGGTGATGGTCGAAACATGCTTATGATGCACGCCGCGGGTGGTCATGCACTGATGCTCGGCGTCGATCAGGACGGCTACGCCCAGAGGCGCCAGCGACTCCTCGATGGCGTCGACGATCTGCTTGGTCATGGTTTCCTGCGTCTGCAGGCGCTTGGCGAAGATTTCGACCACGCGGGCCAGCTTTGAGATGCCGACGACTTTGGCGGTGGGCATGTAAGCGACATAGGCCTTGCCCAGGAACGGCGCCATGTGGTGTTCGCAGTGCGATTCGACGTCGATCTCACGCAGCATGACCATGTCGTCATAGCCTTGCACGTCCTCGAACACGCGCGACAGTTCCTTCTTCGGGTCGGCTTCGTAGCCCTGGAACCATTCGTCATAGGCTTCGACGACGCGCTTCGGCGTATCGATCAGGCCTTCGCGATCGGGATTGTCACCCGCCCAGGCCAGCAGGGTACGGACGGCCGCCATGGCCTCTTCCTTGCTTGGGCGATTGGTGAAGGTGGTGATGCTCTTGGGTTTCGACGAGTTCAGCAGGTTTTCTGCCAAAAGGCCTTCTGGGCGCGGATCGAGACTGTCCATATTCACTTCTATTCCTCTGAGGGCCGAGTAGCGCCGGAACGACGGTTCCGGAATGACGCGTGGCATCCCTCATCCGCATCAAAGGTGCGGCGGCCTTTTTGCCGGGCCGGAGGGGCCCGGTTGTTCAATTTGACGACTTTATCCTGAAAAGGTTCCCGGAAATTTTCCGGGCCGTCGCCGGGTAACATATAGCAAACATCTTCGCAGTGCAAAAAAGCGTCAGGAGCCTGCTGCTCAAACCGCCACCAAACATAGTGACAAGGTTCAGCCTGGCCTATATGGGGGAAGGACAGCTGATTGCAACTGAAAACGCCCCCAAACACGCTCAAAACAAGTTACACTTTCTGATATGAAACTGCTTATCCACGACACACTCAAGCGCGAGAAGGTCGAATTCCAGCCGCGAAACCCTGCGCGGGTAACAATGTATGTCTGCGGGCCGACGGTCTACAGCTTTGCCCACATCGGCAATGCCCGCCCGGTGGTGGTGTTCGACGTGCTGTTCCGGCTGTTGCGCCAGATCTACGGCGAAACCAGCGTCGTTTATGCGCGCAACATCACCGACGTCGACGACAAGATCAACAAGAAGGCCATGGACGAAGGCGTCGGCATCGACGTCATCACCAACCGTTATGCCGACATCTATCATGCCGACATGAAGGCGCTGGGCGCGCTGTCGCCGACGCTGGAGCCGCGCGTCACGCAGAATATGGACGCCATCATCGCGCAGATCGGATCAATCGTTGATAATGGCCACGCCTATGCCGCCGAAGGGCACGTGCTGTTCGACGTCCTGAGTTTTGAGACCTATGGCGCGCTGTCGAACCGCTCGGTTGACGACATGATTGCCGGCGCCCGTGTCGAAGTCGCGCCGTACAAGAAGAACCCGCAGGACTTCGTCCTGTGGAAGCCATCTAAGCCGGGCGAGCCTGTGTGGGAATCGCCATGGGGACCAGGCCGGCCGGGCTGGCATATCGAATGCTCGGCAATGATCGAGGCCAATCTTGGCCTGCCGATCGATATCCATGGCGGCGGCCATGACCTGATCTTCCCGCACCATGAAAATGAGCTGGCGCAAGGCGTGTGCGCGCAGCACGGGCATGCCCACGATGCCGAATACGCCCGCTACTGGATGCACAATGGCTTCCTCGATTTCTCCGGCGAGAAAATGTCGAAGTCATTGGGTAACGTGAAGCTGGTGCACGACCTGATAAAGGATGTGCCGGGTGAGGTCATCCGGTTGGCCTTGCTGTCGGCGCATTATCGCGGTCCGCTCGACTGGACGCCGGAGCTGGTGGCGCAAAGCCGGGCACGTCTGGACGGACTGTACGGCGCGCTGCGCAAGGTGCACGAAGTTGCGGTGCGTGAGGTGGTCGTGTCGTCCGCCATCATGGAGGCCTTGTGCGACGACCTGAACACGCCGCGTGCCCTGGCCGAGCTGTCGGCATTGGCGAAAGCGGTGGAAACCGCCGAAAGCGATACGGCACGCAGCATGGCCAAGTCGGAACTGCTGGCCGCCGGTGCGGTGCTGGGTCTGCTGCAGGGGGATGCCGAAGCCTGGTTCAAGCAAGGCGCCGATGATGACCTGACCACGCAGGTCGAGGCGCTGCTGGTTGAACGGACGGCGGCGCGCGCGGCGAAGAACTGGCCTGAAGCCGACCGCATCCGCAAGGCGCTCGATGAGCTGGGCGTCGAAGTCATGGACGGCCCCGCCGGCGCCACCTGGAAAATGAAGGTAAGCTGATGGCACTCAAGATCGAACATCGTGTCGGCATCGCCGCGCCGGTCGATGACATCTACGAACTGCTGGAGGACATCAACGCGTGGCCGGAGTGGAGCCCGATCCACAAGGCGGCTTCGGGCGAGCTGCATTTCGGCCATGCCATCCATCTTGAGGAACAGTACGAAGGCCTCGGCATGTGGGAAATCGATGGGATTGTCGACGACTGGTCGCCGCTGTCGCACATTCATGTCAGCGTGCCGAAGCCATTCTATGCCGGGCGACTGACCCGCTATTTCGAGATGGACGCACTGTCGGATCAGGCCGCGACCTTCACGATCGGGGCGTTGTTTTCCGGATTCCTGTCGGAACGCGAAGGCAAGCAATATCGCAGCCATCTGCGCAAGGGCTTCGAGGCGTTCGCCGAGGCGCTGAAGGCCAAGACCGAGGCCAAGTTCGCTGCGGGCAACAAGCAGCGGCGGACGCATGTGCAGATCAAGGAGCCGGAAAAGCCGAAGCTGGGGCCTGAGCGTCCGGTGTGGAACAAGAACCAGTTCCTGTTTTTCCCGAAAAAGAAGAAGTAGGGGGCTTTTGCGGCCTCTGCGACGACTTATCTAAGTAGCAATGATCGACGAGCTTTATTCCCGCGAAATCCTGCGCCGCACGACCCAGCTGCTCCATGTCGGGCGGCTGACGAACCCGCAGGCATCGGCCGACAAGGTAGCGAAACTGTGTGGCTCGACCGTGCATATCGAGCTGTCGCTTGACGGCGATAGGGTTAGCGACTTTGCTCAGGAAATTCAGGCGTGCGCGTTGGGCCAGGCGGCGGCGGCCATTCTGTCACAGCACGTAGTCGGCGCGACGGCGGACGAGGTCTTCGCCGCCCGTGACGGTCTGCGCGCCTTGCTGAAAGGTGGCGAGCCGGTGTTCCCGGAACGATTCAAGGACCTCGAAATTCTTAAATCGGTCAAGGACTTTCCGGCCCGCCACGCTTCGACCCTGCTGGCGCTTGAGGCGACCAGCGAGGCGATTGCCTCGGTTAAATCTTAAGCCGTGCCGCGGCCCAGGTCTGGAACAGGCCGGGCCATTTGTCCGCTGGCGGTTGCCGCAGTGCAAAGCCATGGCCGCCGGTTTCGAACAAGTGGAACTCGACCGGAATCTTCAGCGACATCATTTTGGCGGCAGCCATCAGAGGGCCGATGGCGGGCGCCTTGGGATCGTCGGCGGCATGCACCATGAAGACCGGCGGCGTTTCGGCCGTCAGCTTTTCGCCAACTTCCGGATAGCCCATCTTATTATTGCCGAAGGCGCCGTAGATCAGGGCGGCGAAATCCGGCCGGGCCGATTGGCTGTCGGCCTGATCGACGGTGCCGTCCACGCGCTCATTGAAGCGCACTGACAAGGTGGCGCCCAGATAGGCGCCTGCCGAAAAGCCCATCAGGCCGACCTTGCCGCCCTTCATTTCCTGGCGCATCAGGCGCAAGGCGCGCTGGCCGTCCTGGACGCCGACATCGATGCCGGCTTTCCAGCCGTCGGCGTAGAGCCGGTTCTTGAGCAGGCCGGCGGTGAAGCCGAGCGTTGCCAGCCAGGCCGCGACCTCGGTGCCTTCCTTGTCATAATCCAGATAGTTGCGGCCGCCCGGCAGGACGAGAATACCGGCGCCGTTCGGCTGTTTCGGCCGGTACAGGCTAAGCGTCGGGATGCGGATGCCCTTGAGCTGCCGGTTCGGCTGGCCGGGCTTTTCGCGGACCTCGGTAAAGGTCTCGGTCAGCGGCATGCCTTCGCTGCCCGGCGGTTCAGCAGGCCAAAGCCTGATCTCATCGGGCGCGGCGGCTTCGGTCCGGCCGGCAAGTCCGGCCGCAAGCGTGGAGGTCAGGGCACCGGTCAGGATGCCCCGGCGGTTGGGAGAGGTCATGACAGGCCCCGGGTTCAGGCTTTGGCAGGAACGACGACGGTCTTTTCCCAGGCGTCGAACAGGCGCGGCCAGACATCACCGGGCGAGGTGCGCAGGGCAAAGCCGTGGCCGCCAGCTTCGAACATGTGCAGTTCGGCCGGGACGCCGGCCGCCACCAAACGGGCTTCCATTTCCAGGCTGTTGTTGGGCGTGACGCGCTTGTCGTCGGCGGCCTGGGCGATGAAGGCGGGCGGGGTCTGGGCGTTGACGCGGTCAAAGACCGGATAGCACTGGTTGCCGGGCAGGGCGCGCATGCCGAGCGCCGGATAGAGCAGGGCCATGAAGTCCGGGCGAGCCGACAGGGCGTCCGCGGCGTCGACCTTGTCGTAGAGCGGGTCGGCATAGCGCGTGCCGGCGACGGCGGCGAGGTGGCCGCCGGCCGAGAAGCCCATGACGCCAACCTTTGACAGGCCGGCTTCCTGGCGCAGCAGGCGCATGGCGCGCAGGGCGTCCTGGCCCGGTGCATCCAGGCCGGCCGCCCACCCGTCGCCGGGCAGCCGGTATTTCAGTACGCCGGTGACGTAACCTTCGCCAGTCAGCCATTCGGCGACCTCGTTGCCCTCCTTGTCGAGCACGACCTTGGTGTAGGCCCCGCCCGGCATGATCAGGATGGCGGCGCCGTTCGGCTTTTCGGGATGGCGAATGGTCAGGTCCGGGACGCGGACGCCATAGACGAACTTGTTCGGCTGGTCAGGCTTTTCGCGGTTGTCGGTGATTTTTTCCTGCACCGTGACGTTGGCATTGCCGCCCGGCGGCTGATTCGGCCAGAGCGGAATGACCTTGGTTGGGACGGCGGCCCGCACCGGCCGCGCCATCAGCGCCAGGCTGCCGGCGACACCCGCCATCAGCAAGCCGCGCCGGTTCATTGCATGCGTGTTCGCGGTCGTCATGTCTGCTATTCTCCCCGTAAGGCCTTATGGCCGTTTCTATAGTTATGACACCGGTAGCACATTCCTGGACGGAAGGGGAGTCTCATCGGCTGTGAAAACGGCCGTTCGTGTCACCTGTAAAACAAGTGCGGCCAATTGATCACGCCAGGATGGAAATGTCCGGGTGTTAACCATTCATCTTGCCAAGCCGTTAAAAATATCCTCCTATGCCTCCGGCTGCGATAGGGGACTGATTTGCCTAAAGGCTTGACGCCTTTAAGTGTTTTGTGGTTTTGGAAGGTCGCCATATGCCCGGTGTGACAAACGCCAGTCTTTATGAAAGGTGCGTCCGGGCCGGGCTGAGAGCCTACAAGCTGACCTTGTCACCCTATATTGGCCAGGCCTGCCGGTTCAAACCCAGCTGTTCCGAGTATATGGCCGACGCGCTCATCCAACATGGCCCTCTGTCGGGCACCTGGCTGGGCGTCAAGCGTATCTGCCGGTGCCGTCCCGGAGGCGGCCACGGCTTCGACCCTGTTCCCCGGAAAAGGGGAGTGCCTTCGCGGCCGCGTGCATAAAACTGTCGCATACGGCCGATAAATATGACTGAGCGATGAAGCCTGCGGTAAGGGCTACAGGTCGCCAATGAAAGTATTCGCTATGCCTGCAATGGATTTTGTGTTTCCCGACGGCGCGGTTCGCGCCTTCCCTACCGGAACGACGGGGCGGGACATTGCGGAAAGCCTGTCCAAATCGCTGGCCAAGAAAGCCGTCCTGATCAAGGTCGACGGCGAACTGCTTGACCTCGACCGGCCGCTGGAGCTGGGCGGCAAGCTGGAAATCCTGACGCGCGAGGCGCCCGAGGCGCTGGAAGTCATTCGCCACGATGTGTCGCACATCCTGGCCGAGGCCGTGCAGGAGCTGTTCCCCGGCACGCAGGTGACCATCGGTCCGGCGATCGAGGACGGCTTCTATTACGATTTCGCCCGCGACGAGCCGTTCTCGACGGACGATTTCGCGAAAATTGAAGCCAAGATGAAGGAAATCGTCGACCGCGACGAGAAGATCGTGCGCGAGGTCTGGGACCGCGACGAGGCGATCAAGCATTTCGAATCGATCGGCGAAAAGTATAAGGCCGAGATCATCCGTGACCTGCCGGGCACGGAAACGATTACCGTCTACCGCCACGGGACCAACTGGAAGGACCTGTGCCGCGGGCCGCACCTGCCGTCGTCGAAGTTCGCCGGCAAGGCGTTCAAGCTGACCAAACTGGCCGGGGCCTACTGGCGCGGCGACCACAATAATGCGCAGCTTCAGCGTATCTACGGCACGGCCTGGGCGTCGGATGCCGATCTGGAAGCCTATCTCACCCGCATCGAGGAGGCCGAGAAGCGCGATCACCGCAAGATCGGCCGCGCCATGGACCTGTTCCACATGCAGGAAGAAGGCCGGGGCATGGTGTTCTGGCATTCGAAGGGCTGGACGCTGTGGCGGACGCTGGAAGCCTATATGCGCCGCCGTCTCGATACGGCCGGCTATATCGAGGTCAAGACGCCGCAGGTGCTCGACATGTCGTTCTGGCAGAAGTCGGGCCACTGGGACAAATACCGCCCGAACATGTTCGTTTGCGAAACCGTCGAAGGCGAAGTCCTGTCGCTCAAGCCGATGAACTGCCCGGGACATGTGCAGATCTTCAAGGTTGGCCTGCGCTCCTACAAGGAACTGCCGATCCGCATGGGCGAGTTCGGCGCCTGCCACCGCTATGAGCCGTCCGGCGCGCTGCATGGCCTGATGCGGGTGCGCGGCTTCACCCAGGACGATGCGCACATTTTCTGCCGCGAGGACCAGATCGTCGAGGAGACGGAAAAGTTCGTCCGCCTGACGCGGATGATCCACGCCGACCTCGGCATGGAAACGGCCTATATCAACCTGGCGACCCGTCCGGAAATCCGCGCCGGTTCCGACGAATTCTGGGACAAGGCCGAGGGCATGCTGGCCGAAGCCGCCCGCCAGGCCGGCGTCGAACCGGTGATCGCCGAGGGCGACGGCGCTTTCTATGCCCCTAAGCTCGACTTCATCGTCAAGGACGCCATCGGCCGCGAATGGACCTGCGGCACCTTGCAGCTCGACTATGTTCTGCCGGAACGCTTGGATGCCGAATATGTCGCCGAGGACGGTTCGCGTCAGCGGCCGGTGATGCTGCACCGGGCGATCCTTGGCTCGTTCGAGCGTTTCATCGGCATTATGATCGAGAACTATGCCGGCCGCTTCCCGATGTGGCTGGCGCCGGTTCAGGTGGTGGTGGCGCCGATTACCTCGGATGCCAACGACTATGCCGACCGGGTGGCTGCGCAGTTCCGTGCGGCGGGCCTGCGGGTTGAAACCGATTTGCGTAATGAAAAAATCAACTATAAGGTGCGCGAACACTCGATGGCCAAGGTGCCGGTCATCGCAGTGGTCGGCCGCAAGGAAGCCGAAACCGGCGAGGTCGCCCTGCGTTTCCTGGGCAGTGACGGACAAACCATTCTGAGCGTGGGCGATGCCACCGCCCGCCTCAGCGACGAGGCGCTGCCGCCGGACCTGCGTCCTGCTGCACTGCAACAAGAGCTTGCCGAAACGAATTTAACTGCTACAACGGATATCAGGGAAGCTGTCTAGGGGGAAGGACAAGCACATGAATCACAATCTGCCGGATTCGATCGTCGACCTCCTCAAGGAGCGCAAGCTGTCTGCGCAGGAGGCCCCCTTTTTCCTGTCGCACCTCGACATGACTCCCTACGACGGGACGGTCGGTGGCGTCAGCGTCATCATGATTGTCTATCACACCGGCAAGGTGCTGTTCGAGAGCATCGAGGCGGTGCTGAATGAACCCCGCGTTGAGCAGTTCATCATCATCGACAACGGCTCGCCGGATGACGTGGCACTGCGCCTGCAGAAGTTGAGCGAAGCCTATGACCACATCCTGCTGGTCCAGGGCCACGGCAATATCGGTTTCGCCAAGGCGGCCAATCTCGGCGCCCATCTGGCTGATCAGCCCTGGCTGGTTTTCCTCAATCCGGATGCGCATCTGCAACCGCATTGCGTCGAACGCCTGGTGGAAGCGGCCAAGGATCAGCCCAGCCCGTGCATCGTCGGGGCGCGCTTGCTCAATCCGGACCTCACCGAGCAGCGCGGCGCGCGGCGTGGCGAAGTGACGCCGGTCACCACCCTGGTCAGCCTGCTGCAGTTGCAGCGCTACTGGCCGGCGTTGGCCAAGTACGAAATTCACCTCGAAGACCAGGCTCTGCCGGAAGCGCCGATCGAAGTGCCGACCATTTCCGGGGCCTGCTTCGCCATGCGCCGCGGCGATTTCGCCCGGTTGAAAGGCTTCGATACCGGCTTTTTCCTGCATGTCGAGGATGTCGACCTGTGCTGGCGCGCGCGCCAGATGGGCGGCACGGTGCTGTTCCATCCGACCGCCGAAGTCGTCCATGAAGGCCAGACGTCACGCGCCGAACCGGTGTTCGTAGAATGGAACAAGGGCCGCGGCCTGAACTACTACTTCCAGAAGCGCGCCACCGGCTTCTGGCGCAAGCTTTATGTAGCTGCGCTGTCGCCGTTCATTCTGGGGGTGTCGGTGCTGCGCGCCGCCCGCCGTCCGCGCCTCAAGGAACGCGACGCCCTGGCGGAATAACCGCTGCCGCTATTTGGGCGGCGGGTTGTCGTAGAGCGTGATCACCTGATCGTGGCCGTTGTAGTTATGGCCCTTGATAACTTTCAGTGCGTGCGGATTGAGGCCGCGCGCCGCCGCCGCTTCCATGAACGGCTTTTCCTGCAGGGACTCGACAAACACCGGCCGACCGTCGGCCAGAGCCCGGGCGCAGGCGCGGGCATCCTCATTGCACAGCTGGGTCTTGGTGCCCATGGTGAAGACGAAGCTCGGCTCGGCATAGCCCAGGGTGGCGACAGGACCGGGCGCGATGCCCTGGCGTGGATCGAGGCGGGTATCGATCAGGGCCTGTTCCATCTGGCGTGACAACCACAAGGGCTTCAGCGAGGTGGCCAGGGTGAAAAAGGTCAGGTGGCTGATGATGCCGGCGGCGATCAGGAACCCGAAGCCGTAGCGCGGGTGGTTGCGCCACAGCAGCCAGGCCGCCAGCACGGCAATGAGAATACTGGCCGCGCCCTCCATGATGGCCAGGGTCATCGACATGCCGGTGCCGTATATGTGCTGGGCGACGAAGGCAATCGCGGTCAGGGCCAGGCCACCGATCAGGCCGATGACGATATTGGCGATGCGGGCCCAGGCCTTCAGCGGCACGTCCAGCGACACGGCGCACAGCCACACCAGGGCGGCGAAGGTGGGCAGCGGATAGTGCGGCAGCTTGGTGGGGACCAGCTCGAAGATCAGGAAATTGGGCAGGAACCAGCACAGGGCGAAGCGGATGGCAGCTTCGTTGCGGCGGGTAAAGGCCACTTGCGCCGCGCCGCCGAGCAGCCAGCACGCCGGGAACAACGTGACCGGCAACAGGCCGAGGTGATAGCCCGGCCACATGAAATGGCCTTCGGAGCCGCCCTCGATCTTCGACGCCAGGTCACCGCCGACGGCGGTGCCCCAGAAGGCGCCGTCGGTGGTAATAGTGATGGCGACCGCCCACGGGCCGCAGATGGCCAGCACCAGGATCAGGCCCCAGCCCCAGCCCAGGTGGCGGGCCCAGCGGATCTTGCGGTCCCAGCCCCACAGGGCGAAAATGGTTGCCGCCAGCATCATCGGTGCGATCGGTCCCTTGACCAGCACCGCGCCGGCCATGGCCAGCCAGAAGATCAGTTTTTCCTTGCGCAGCTTGGGCCTGGCTGCGTCCTTTTCGAGGTCGCGGGTGCGCAGATAGATCTGCGACAGGGCGGCCATCATCAGGGTGATCAGCCCGCACAGCACGCCATCGGTCTTGGCGATGAAGGCTTCGGTCGCCAGCATGAAGGTGATGCCGAACAGTATGCCTGCCTTGGTGCCGGTGCGGCTGCCGAACGCCTTCGACGCCCCCCAGGCGCAGGCAAACGCCGCCAGTGCCGCCCCAAGCAGCGACGGAATGCGGTAGTTGAACATGCTGCGCGCGCCGACCGTCGAGGTCAGCTTGACGGCGGCGGCCTGCAGCCAGTGGATGCCGACCGGCTTCTTGTGGCGCGGCGTGTTCTGGTAGTTGATGTTGATGTAGTCGTGTGTTTCCAGCATCTGCGACGTTGCCTGCGCGAACCGTGATTCGTCGCGGTCGAGCGGCGGCAGGATCAGGGCGCAGGGCAGGGCAGCCAACAGGGTCAGGAGCGCGGCCAGCAATGGCCCGCGCAGGCCCCCGAACGCTTCGCCAAGGCCGAACGGCGGCTTCCAGTCGCTCAGGCCCAAGCGGTCGAGATATTGGGAGATTTCAGTGCGGGCGTTCATAGTGTCTGGGCCTCAGGCTACGCGGGCAGTGTCCGGCATGATAAGCGGAACCTCAGGCGTTGTCGCCCAAATGCTTGCAGTTTCCGGCACTTAACCCCAATCCTATTTACGCGCCCCTGCAAAGCGGTTAAGAGGCTTGAGGCTTCGCGGAACAATCAAGCGTCGCTCCGCTTCACTTTCGAGTCCGATATGCCGCAAAATTCGCCTTTGGCCGTCTCCGTGATTGTGCCCGTCTATAACGAGGAAGGGGCCGCCGTACAAGTCGCCAGGGAGATTGAATCGGTTTTCTCAAAGGCTTACGGCGCCGACGGTTATGAGATCGTCATGGTCGATGACCGCAGCACGGACCTGAGCTATCCGCGCCTTGTGGAGCTTCGGAAAGAGCTGCCGAATCTGCGCGTATTGCGCCACGAAAACAACTCCGGAAAGAGTGCGGCGATCCGCTCGGGCGTCATGGCGGCGCGCGCCGACATTGTCGTGACCCTGGATGGCGATGGCCAGAACCCGCCGGCGGATGCCGCGCGGATGGCCGGAATTCTGCGTGCCGCCGGACCGGAGGTCGGGCTGATCGCTGGCCAACGCCGCAACCGCCAGGACACGGCCTCGAAAAAGTGGGCGTCGCGCTGGGCCAACGGCATCCGCAAGAAGCTGCTCAACGACAATTGCGACGATACGGCGTGCGGCCTGAAGGCGATCCGGCGCGACCTGTTTTTGCGCCTGCCGTACTTCGATCAGTTGCACCGCTACCTGCCGGCTCTGGTCAATCGTGAGGGATATGAGACGCTTATCGAAGTCGTCGATGATCGCGCCCGTACCACAGGTCAATCGAAATATACCAATATTGGCCGTTTAGCCGTAGCGCTGACCGACCTTCCCGGTGTAATGTGGTTAAACCGCCGTTTACGCAAACCGGGTCAGGTTAGCGAAGCGGACTAAAGTTGGGATTGGAGGGGGAGTAACACAAACATGGCATCTCGCGACCCCCGCAAGCTTCTGGGCACGGAAACCGCGGTCGGCTTGTTCGACCCGGATACGCGCACCGTAAACAAGAGGAATGTCAGCGTGGTTACAGCCTTCCCGTTACTGCTCATCCCCGTTCTGGTCTACAATATCCTCGCCATTTTCTCGCTGTGGGGCGCGGCCGACGCGGCCTATACCGCGACCACGCAGATCCTGTTCTCGCTGCCGATGCCGGCGCCGGGAACGCACTGGGCGGTGTCGACCGGCGATTTCATCCTGTTCGGCGCTCTGATCTGCCTGTTCTTCGAACTGTTGAAGTCGACGCAGTCGGACAAGGTGGCGATCATCAATCACTCGCTGTCGATGGTGCTGTTCATCGTCTGTCTGGTCGAGTTCCTGCTGCTGCGGCCGTTTGCGACCTCGACCTTCTTCCTGTTGACGTCGATGACGCTGATGGACGTGCTGGCGGGCTTTATCGTCACGGCCATCTCGGCGCGGAAGGATATCGACTTCGGCGCCTAGAGGCCGGTTCGATCTGTTATTTGGAAAGCCCCGGTGCCATGCGCCGGGGTTTTTGTTTTAGCCAAACACCGCGAAGATCAGCGTCACGACCAGGGTGTCGAAGGTGCGCGTCAGCAGGCGAGGCCAGGGCGATTTGCGGGACTTGACGGGCACAGGCGATACACTCCGGAAAACAGATGTCTCCGGAAGTGCAAGTCCTGTGCCGTTTGGTTAAGACGGCGCAGTTCTGCGAGCGCCCAAGGTCTTGGATGCGCGGCAAGGATTTGAAATATGGCGGAAATTTCAGCGGGCCGCCGCTGACACAGTTAACGGCAGGCGTCAGATTTCGGTCTTGGTGACGCGGCCGGGGGCGGGGCGGCGGTCGTTCGGGCCGGAATATTCCGACTTCAGATAGGTCGATTTTGCCCGCTCAAGCGTTTCCGGACCGCCCTTGAGCCCGCGCTTTTCGCCGCCGCCGAGCAGTTGGGCAGCATAGGTCGAATCATCGGCGCCTGTCTTCCCTGGCCGCTTGGTTGTGCGGTGGGTAACGACCGGGCCCGCAGGGATGGGCAGGGCGGGTTTTTTGTCCGAAGGTTCGCTCATGGCGCTACTCTACCGGCAAAAGCGTCAGGCGCATAGATACCCGCCCTCTTTGTCATCAGCCTTTTTTGGCCAAGGCGTCGATCTGCGCCTTCATGGCTTCCATCTGCTCGCGCAGTTCGCGGACCGTGTCCGTCTCGCGCGGAGCGCCGGCAGGCGGCGGAACCTCGGTGCCACCTTCGGGAGCGCCGCCGGCATTGGCGAAGGAGAATGGCGAGAACATGCGCATGGCGCGGTCGAACATGGCCAGGTTCTGCGACACCTGCTCGTCGAAATAGCCCAGGCCCGGCGCGCCGCCGAACGCGTTGGAGAACTGCGAACGGAAACGCTCCTGCTGCTTGGCGAAGCCGTCCAGCGACATTTCCAGGTAGGTCGGCAGCAGGTTCTGCATGCTGTCGCCATAGAAGCTGATCAACTGGCGGAGGAACTGGATCGGCAGCAGGTTCTGACCGCGGCTTTCTTCTTCGAAGATGATCTGCGCTAGGACGCCGCGGGTAATGTCATCGCCGGTCTTGGCGTCGAAGACGACGAAATCGACGCCCTGACGAACCATGTCACTGAGATTGTCGAGCGTAACGTAAGAACTGGTGGCGGTATTATAGAGGCGCCGGTTGGCGTACTTCTTGATGATGACGCGATCGCCTTCGCCTTTTTTCGCCCGAGTTCTCGTTTCCGTCATGAGAGTCTCACTTCCCTTAGTGCTGGCCTCGCGCTCACGATCGGCGGGGCCTTATGCGCTATAGACTAACGCTTTTTGTGCTGATGCGTAAAGAGGTTAGTTGCGCTGCAAAAACTTCTTTGAATTTCAAGGGTTTGTGATTTGACACTCGGGGTTTTGCATGATGGTTCATGCTGCGCCGATTGTTGCGCACAAAAGCAACCTCGCCAAAGCGCTTCCACCGTTTTTTTGACCTTTGCGTAACTTCACGGCGGCGCACACAATATGTAACCAGTGTTCAGGGCTTCCGGGATGCCGGAAACTTGATTTCGCCGGCTTCGTTCTTTAAGTGCCGCCCTGTCGCTTGAACTCCCCTAACAGCGTTACTTCAGGAAAATCTGCATGTCCCTCAATGAAGTCGTCATCGTCTCCGCCGCCCGCACGCCGGTTGGTTCCTTCCTCGGCAGCCTGGGCTCGCTGCCCGGCCACGAACTGGGCGCCATCGCCATCAAGGCGGCCATCGAGCGGGCCGGCATTCAACCCGGAGATGTCAACGAAGTGATCCTTGGCCAGGTGCTGCAGGCTGCGCAAGGGCAGGGCCCGGCGCGTCAGGCGTCGGTCAAGGCGGGCGTGCCGTTCGAGGCGCCGGCCTGGTCGATCAACCAGATCTGCGGTTCCGGCCTGCGCGCCGTGGCTCTGGGTGCGCAGCAAGTCGCGCTCGGTGAGTCGGCCATCGTCGTTGCCGGTGGCCAGGAAAGCATGTCGCTGGCGGCGCACGCGGCCTATATCCGCTCGGGCCAGAAGATGGGCGACCTCAGCCTGGTCGACACCATGATCAAGGACGGCCTGTGGGACGCCTTCAACAATTATCACATGGGCCAGACGGCCGAGAACGTCGCCGCCAAGTTCGGCATTACCCGCCAGGAACAGGACGAGTTCGCCGTCGCTTCGCAGAACAAGGCTGAAGCGGCGCAAAAGGGCGGCAAGTTCAAGGACGAAATCGCCCCGGTCACCATCAAGGGCCGCAAGGGTGACACCGTCGTCGACAGCGATGAATTCATCCGTCACGGCGTCACCATCGACAGCATCTCCGGCCTGAAGCCGGCCTTCACCAAGGAAGGCACCGTCACCGCCGCCAACGCTTCGGGCCTCAATGACGGCGCCGCCGCGGTGGTGCTGATGTCGAAGGCCGAAGCTGACAAGCGCGGCCTGAAGCCGCTGGCGCGCATCGTGTCGTCGGGCATTGCTGGTCTTGATCCCGCCATCATGGGCACCGGCCCGATCATCGCGACGCAAAAGGCCCTGGCCAAGGCCGGCTGGTCGGTCAGCGACCTCGACCTGGTCGAAGCGAACGAAGCCTTTGCCGCTCAGGCGATCAGCGTCAACCGCGAGCTGGGCTTTGACACGTCAAAGGTCAATGTCAACGGCGGCGCCATCGCCATCGGCCACCCGATCGGCGCTTCGGGCGCGCGCGTCCTGACCACGTTGCTATTCGAAATGAAGCGTTCGGGCGCCAAGAAGGGCCTCGCGACCCTCTGCATCGGTGGCGGTATGGGTGTCGCCCTCTGCGTTGAAGCTGTCTAAGCGCGCCGCCCTGATGGGCTGCAAATAATCATCTGCCACAATGCGTCTATCGCATTGTTTCCACAATGCTAGGGAGCCGGTGCTCACGTACTCAAGTACGCTCCGCTCCGGTTCTCGCCAGCTAATCATTTTCGCCGCATCATGACGGCGCTCCCGCTTGAGGCGGGCTAAAAGAGGGATAAGAAAATATGGGTCGAGTAGCACTGGTCACCGGCGGTACGCGCGGCATCGGTAAGGCCATCGTCAAGCGTCTCAAGGATGCGGGCCTTACGGTCGCCGCCGGTTATGCGGGCAATGAAGAAAACGCCAGGAAGGTTGCCGACGAGCTGGGCGTGTTCATCGTCAAGGGCAGCGTCGACAATTTCGAGGACTGCAAGCGCGCCGCCGCCGAAGTCGAAGCGGCGCTCGGCCCGATCGACGTGCTGGTCAACAATGCCGGCATCACCCGCGACGGCTTCTTCCACAAGATGTCGAAGGACCAGTGGCAGGAAGTCATCCACACCAACATGGACAGCGTCTTCAACATGACGCGTCAGGTGATCGAAGGCATGCGTGAGCGCGGCTGGGGCCGCATCATCAACATCTCCTCGATCAACGGTCAGAAGGGCCAGGCCGGCCAGACCAACTATTCGGCCGCCAAGGCCGGCATGATCGGTTTCACCAAGGCTTTGGCCATGGAATCGGCGGCCAAGGGCATCACCGTCAACTGCGTGGCGCCGGGTTACACGAGCACGGAAATGGTTTCGGCCATCGCGCCGGCCGTTCTGGAAAAGATCGTCGGTGGTATTCCCGTGGGCCGTCTCGGCACGCCGGAAGAAATCGCCGAAGTGACGGCCTTCCTGGTGTCGGATAACGCTTCGTTCATTACGGGCGCCACCATAGCCATCAATGGTGGCCAACACATGCTTTAATCGGGTCTAGCCGCGTGCGGCTGGTCTGCAAATCACTGTCTTTCTGCGCGCTCTTGATTACGTACTAAAGTACGCATCGCGGCGGGTGCTCGAAAGCCAGCCATTTTCGACTCAGTCGCCCGGTCTATCCCGCGATTAAAGGCGCGCCCCGCAAAGTACAGTTAAAAGGGTGTGGCGAAAAAGCCACGCCCTTTTTTTGCGCAATGAATCGCCTTAATTCAATGTAATGTTCTCAAATTGCCGTCTTAAATCCGCCCAAGTCGAAAATTAATTCTCAGGCCAATGAAACGCGGAATCGCACATCTTCTGGCCTGGATTTCGACGGCCGTTCTGCTCTGCATCGGGCTTGCCGCCGGCAGCGCCGACGCCCAGGGCATGGGCTCGCTCAAGGAGAAGATGTTCGGCAAACGCGTGGAAGACGGCCGCTCTCACGCTGCCCCCAAGGTTGCCCACTATATTTCCGAGGATGGCCAGAGCTTCGTGTTCGACGAAAGCGCCCCTCAGCCGCTGCTGCGATTCGACGGCGACGATGAAGTCTGGGTGCTGACCGCCATGCCGGGCACCAAGGGCGATATCATTTACAAGAACGACGTCGGCGAGCAGATGCTTAAGGCCACGCGCTGGGGCGGCATGGTGCTGTTTTCCGACGACCGGCCGATGGGCGATCCCGTCGCCGCGACCGGTCGGGCGCAGTCCTTCCAGTCCGACATCGTGACGCCTGCCCTGCTGTGGCAGGAGATGCTGCGCGCCAGCAAGCGCGTCACCCAGGCAGCCGGCGGCGACAACCTCATCCCGTTCGAAGCGCCTGACGTGACGCCGCAAACCACCGCGCTCTACGCTGACGCCATCGACGTGACCACGGCGGCGATCGTGCGCGCCTCGCTGCAAAGCCACGGCAAGCAGGCGCTCGACGGCCTGCGCGAAGTCCACTTTGTCGATGGTCGCCCGCCCAGCGCCCGGATGGAAAAAGGCGTGCTGATCATGAAGCTCGACGCGTCGCGCGGACCGTGGGCCGGGCACGTCTCGTCCAAGCGCGTGGTCAATGTGCTGACGGCGTCGTTCTCGATCGCCGAGCGCCAGCGGTGATTAGCTGAAATTGTCCTTCGCTGCCCGCAGCTCAGCGAACTTTGCGGCCTGGGCGGCAAAGCCTTTTTCCCGCATCGGGTAGACCAGGAACGGATTGGTCGCCAGTTCCTCCGATAGCCGCGTCGGCACGGTATATTCGCCGCGCTCACGCTGGGCGCGGATTTTGTCGCCGCGGGCGGCCAGGGCGGCATCCACTCCATAACTTTCGGCAAATTTCAGATTGACCAGAGTGTATTCGTGGGCGTTCCACAACACGGTCTCCGGCGGTAGCGTCGCCAGCCGCAGCAGGCTTGACCAGTAGTCTTCCGGCGTGCCCTCGAACATCCGCCCGCAACCGAGCGCGAACAGGCAGTCGCTGATAAAGGCATTGCCGCCGGTATGATCCAGATAGGCGATCATGCCGTGGGTATGGCCGGGCAGGGCGATGACATCGAGGCGCGTTTCCCCCAGCATGAACACGTCACCTTCGCCCAGTTCATGGTCGAGCGGCCAGCGCTGACGCATCTCCGGCGGGCCGTAGATCGGACAGCCAAACCGGGCCTGGACTTCTGCATTGCCGCCGCCGTGGTCGGGATGCCAGTGCGTGTTCAATATATAGTCGATGCCCGGCCAGCCCAGTTCCTCGACGCGGGCGATGATCTTGCTGGCTTCGGGGGTATCGACGCAGGCGACCTTGCCGGTGGCTTCGTCCTGGATGAGGAAGCCGTAATTGTCGGTCAGGCAGGGGAAGATGTCGATTTTTAAGACCATGTTCGCTTTCGCCCTGATAAGATCGAATTTTCGTCCCATATGTGGGGCGGGATGCTGGTTTAGGGAAGCTTTGTTTGCGCCGTTCGGTCGAAGACCTCAACCGCTTTTACGCCACGCCGGAAGGCGAGGTGGCGCGGCGGTTGGTCAGCGCCAAACTCAAGGACCACTGGAGCGACGTGCGCGGTTTGGACGTGCTCGGCATCGGCTACTGTCCCCCTTATCTCGACCTGTTTCCGGATGCGCGGCGCGTGCTGTCGGCCATGCCGGCGGCCCAGGGCGCCGAGATCTGGCCGCGCGACCTGAAGGTGCGCAGCCTGCTGGTCGAGGAAGAGGCGATGCCGTTCCCGAGCTCGCTGTTTGACCGCATCCTGATGGTGCATGCGCTGGAGGAATCGCCGACGCCGCAAGGTTTGCTGCTTGAGGCGTCGCGCATGTTGTCGCCCAATGGCAAGTTGATCCTGATCGTGGCGGCGCGCGGCGGGCTGTGGGCGCATGCGGAAAAGACGCCGTTTGGCTATGGCCAGCCCTATTCGCGGGGGCAGTTGGAAAACGCCGTGCGCGATGCGGAACTGGAGCCGGTGGCGTGGTCGCACGCCCTATATGTGCCGCCGATGCGGTCGCTGTTGCGCTGGGCCAATGCCATCGAGACGGTGGTGCCGCATATCTGGCCGCTGACCGGAGGCCTGATCCTGATGGAAGCGGCGCGGCGGCCGTTCGTGGCGACCACGGTTAAGGTGCAAAAGTCGCTGCTGCCAGAGCTGCGCGGGGTACTGACAGGTGGCGGAGCGCCGATCCCGACGTCGCGGGTGCCTGAGCAGGTTTAAAGATCCGACTCTTTTCTCTTGGCCTTTGCCGAGACTCTGCGCCATATCGGCGGGATGAAACAGCTCATACTCATGCGCCACGGCAAGGCCGAAAAGGACGCCCCCTCCGGTGAGGATTTTGACCGCCGCCTGGTCGAACGTGGTCAGGAAGAAGCCCGCCAGGTCGCCAAGGCGCTCAAGGATTACGGGTTGAAGCCCGACTTCGCCCTGGTATCGGCGGCGTCGCGGACCAACGAGACCTTTGAGCAGGTCGTCAGTGTCATCGGCGACATTCCGGCGCTGGTTTCCAAGGACTTCTACAACGCCGATGCCAATACGTTGCGGCGCTTCATCGAAAAGCACGAGAACGACGGCCAGTGCGTGCTGGTGGTGGCGCATAATCCCGGCGTCCAGTTCCTGGCGGCCGACTACCTGTTCGAAGGCGCGGCCGGGCAAACCATCATCGACAAGGTGCGCGGCAATTACCCCACCGCGACAGCGGCCGTATTCGAGGTCGATGTCGCCGGCCGGCCGACCTATGACGGGCTGTACGTCCCCAAGGACCTTTAGATGTATCGCGTTGCCACCCGCGCCTTGCATCTTCTGGCGCCGGAAGATGCCCATACCGTCACGATCAAGCTGCTGAAAGCCGGGCTGGGTTCGGTGTCATCCTTGCGTACGCCGGAGCTGGCGGTCGAGGTGCCGTTCGACGGCGGCGTGCTGAAATTTCCCAACTGCGTCGGCCTGGCGGCCGGGTTCGACAAGAACGCCGAGGTGCCGGAAGCCATGCTGCGCGCCGGATTCGGCTTTGCCGAGTGCGGGACGGTGACGCCGTTGCCGCAGGCCGGAAACCCGAAGCCTCGCTTGTTCCGACTCACAGAGGACGAAGCGGTGATCAACCGCATGGGCTTCAACAATGGCGGGCTGGAGGCGTTTTTAGCGAATCTTGGTGCCGCCAATCCGGGCAGCACCAAAGGCGTGATCGGCTTGAACATCGGCGCCAACAAGGACGCCACCGATCGCATGGCCGACTATGTCACCGGGCTGAAAAAGCTGTGGGGCAGGGGCTCGTATTTCACCATCAATATCTCATCCCCCAACACGCCGGGCCTGCGCGCCCTGCAGGGCAAGTCGCACCTTGATGAGTTGTTGGGCCAGATCAATGAGACACGAACCGGCCTGCGGGCGCAGTCGGGCACCAATATGCCGATCTTCCTCAAGATCGCGCCGGACCTGACCGAGGCAGAAATTGCCGACACGGTGGCATCGACCCTGGCGCACGGGCTGGACGGGCTGATCGTCTCCAATACGACGTTGTCGCGTGACGGGCTGACGTCGTCCTCCAAGGACGAAGCGGGCGGCATGTCGGGGGCGCCATTGTTTGCGCTGTCGACCCAGGCGCTGCGCATCGCCCGTCAGGCTTCCGGTGGCAAGCTGCTGCTGATCGGAGCGGGCGGGATCGATTCCGGAGCGGCGGCCTATGCCAAGATCCGCGCCGGCGCGTCGCTGGTGCAGCTCTATTCTGCGCTTGTTTATCACGGGCCGGGGCTGGTCGACGCCATCCGCCGCGACCTCGTGGCGCGGCTCAAGGCTGACGGCTTCACCGCGATCGGGCAGGCGGTCGGCACCGAATAGAGTGTGGTCAAATTCGCCTCAAATTAACCATATATCCAATTGAAAATATTGAATTTAATGAATTGCGATTCAGATCGTGATTTTAAGATTTTGCATTAACCATAATGCGGCGCCCGGAGCTGCGATTCCACTTTTAAAGTGGAATCGCAGCTCCGGGCGCATATTTTCCGGTAATTCAAGTCCGAATCAGAACGGACTGTACTTGTTCATCAAGGCCTGAGCGGCGGGGACCCGGTTCATATCCGACTGGTCACCGCGTCCGCCATAGGAGATGCGCGCTTCAGCCAGTTGCGAGTGCTTGATGGTGTTGTCTGAAGCCACGTCTTCCGGCCGGGCGATGCCCGAAACGGTCAGGACGCGGACCTCGCGATCGGTGCGGACTTCCTGGCTGCCCTGGATGATCAGATTGCCGTTCGGCAGCACGCCGGTAACGACGGCGGCGATGGTCACCGAGATTTTTTCCGCCCGCTTGATCGATCCTGAGCCAGAATTGCTGGCTGAGCCCGAGCTGCTGAGCGCATTGGCCGGATCGTAGCCCGACGGGAAGACCTTGCCGAGCGACGACTCCAGACCGAAGACGTTCGGCGTCGCGGCGTTATAGGCGTTGGTGCGCGAGCCGCTGGTCTGGTTGCTGGTCTGGGCACTGTCGTTGATGTCGACGGCGACGGTCAGAATGTCGCCGACGCTCCGGGCGCGCTGATCATTGAAGAAGGTGCGTGCCCCGGCCCGCCACAGCGAATTGGCCCCGGCCGGCGTGCCTTGCGGCTGGTTCATGACCATCTGTTGCTGCGGCACCAGTGGCGCCGGATAGCCCATCGGCGCCAGGGTCGGACCATTAACGGCCTGGTTGACGGCGCCACAGGCGCTCAGGCCCGAGATCGCGGCGCCAGCGAGAAGCAGGGTAAGGATTTTACGCATGGGATCAGGCCTTTAACGCGAGGAAAGGTACATACGGGAGCGGAGTTGATCGGCGGCAGGGCCGGCGAGCGCTTCGCCCGGGCCGGTGATGACGGCGTCGATCAGTTTTTTGGAGCTGGGATTTTGCACCTGGATCAAGTCGCCGCGGGCGGCGTCCTTGGTGGCGAGGCCGGACATGCTGACGGCCAGGTTGCCGTTCGACCACGTGACCTTGACGGTTTCGGCGCGCTTGACGACCAGCGGCGAGGTCAGGTCGCCAGTGTGGACGACGGCGCCCTGGCGGACCGGGAAGCGGACGACCTTGCCGACCAGCGGCCGGGCGTCGTTCGGCAGGTCGGAGCCGTCAGCGGCGACCGACGCGAAAGTCAGGTCTTCGGCCTGAACGACTTCGCCGGCATTCATCGAATGGGCGTAGGTCAGTACGTCGCGGTTGCGGGCCCCCGCCTGGGAACCTGTTTGCGCACTTGCCCGCTGCGGAGCGGGGGCATTGTCGGCAGGCGAGGAACCATCAACGCCGCTGCCGACGATGATGCGGCGCTGGCCGCGCGGATTGTCCCACGAGGCGCCGTTGCGGGTGACGACCATCTGCACGGTGGCGGCGTCAAGCACGGCGGTGGCGCCGTTGCGGTAGCCGAGCAGGACGCCCGCTGCGGAACCCGCATTGTCGAAGACGTCGCCTACGGTGATGCGGCCGTCTCCGTCCGACGGATTGGACTTGAGCACCAGATCGCTGGCCATCGCGGGCGACGCAATCAATGTTGCCAGTAAAAAAATACCGATCGTTTTCATTTACTTAGCCCCTTTTCTAACCTCTGGCCAGCTGGCTGGTGGTCTGGAGCATCGCATCGGCCGTGGTGATGACCTTGGAGTTCATCTCATAGGCACGCTGGGCGACGATCAGGGCGGTGATTTCCGACACGGCATCGACGTTCGAGGCTTCGATATAGTTCTGCAGCAGAGTGCCGACGCCGGTGTCGCCTGGCACGGTCACGTTCGGCGCACCCGAGGCGCCGCTTTCGAGGAAGTAGTTGTCGCCGATGGCTTCGAGGCCGGCTTCGTTGGCAAAGGTGGCGAGCTGGAGCTGGCCGACCGTCGTTGGGGCCGAGGCGCCCGCCTGGGTGATCTGGACTTCGCCGGATTTGGAGATGGTGACGCCGGTAGCGTCCTGCGGAATGGTGACAGCGGGTTGAACCAGATAGCCGTCGACCGTAACCAGGCGGCCCTGGTCGTCGCGGGCGAAGTCGCCGGCGCGCGTATAGGCGGTTTCACCGGACGGCATCTGGATCTGGAAGTAGCCCTTGCCCTCGATCGCGAGGTCATACGGGTTGCCGGTCAGGGTTGGCGTGCCTTGCGACAGGATGCGGTAGATCGAGCCGGTCTTGACGCCCGAACCGACCTGGATGCCGGTCGGGACCACGGTACCGGCGTCGGACGACTGGGCGCCCATGCGCTGGATGTTTTCGTACAGCAGGTCCTGGAACTCGGCGCGCTGCTTCTTGAAGCCGACCGTGTTCATGTTGGCGATGTTGTGCGAGATGGTGTCGACATTCAGCTCCTGGGCCGTCATGCCGGTGATCGCGGTTCTCAAAGCACGCATGGGTTACTCTCCTTACGCGACGCGGCCGAGCCGCTCGACGGCGGTACGGCTGAGGTCGTTGGTCTGCTGGATGATATTGGCGATCTGGGCGTATTCACGATTGATCTGCACCAGCTTGGTCACCTCGACCATCGGATTGACGTTGGACGTCTCGATCATGCCCTGGTGGAGCTTGGCGTCCGTGGCCGGGACGGCAGCGCCGCCCGCCTTCAGGGTATAGTTGTTGTCGCCGTCCTTCTGCAGGTTGCTCAGGTCGTCGATGCGGACGACCTGGATCTTGCCGACGCGGACGGCCTGGCCCTGCACCATCTGGCTGACGATGCCGTCGGCACTGATGACGGGGGCGCCGTTCTTCGGGTCGATGACGATCGGGCCGCCGTCGCCCTGGACCTGATGGCCATTCTGGGTCTGAAGCGAGCCGTCGGGCCCGAGCGTAAAGGCGCCGTCGCGGGTATAGGCGGTGCCCTTGCCGGTCTGGACCACGAAGAAGGCGGCTTCGCCGTCAAGCGCCAGGTCGAAGGTGCCGCCGGTCTGTTCCATCGAGCCCTGGCGGAAGTTACGGCCGACGCCGTTGTCATAGGCAAAATTGGCCGGGGTGCGGATCGGGTCGTTGACCGCCGGCGCGCCGGGCAGGGCGCTGACCAGCAGTTCCTCGAACTTGTAGCCGGTGGTGTTCATATTGGCCAGGTTGTTGGCCGATATGTCCAGCTCACGGCGCAGGGTCATCTGGCGCGACAGGGCGACATAACTGGCGTTATCCATGCCGGCGGCTCCTTGGCAAAAATACGAAAGGGGGGCTCGACCAACGGCATTTTGCGCAACGGGCGATGTTAACCCTGATTAGCAATCCGCGTGCCAACTGAAATTAACCATTCGATCTGTTGATTTTTAAGGAAAAATTTCGCTTGACGGCGAAATTCGCCGAAAAGCCGCCGGGCAAAAAATGCCGATGGGCAGGCCGGTTAACAAGCAATCGTTAACCCTATTTGGCGACTATGGTCCGGAAAGCTTTGTTTAAGGTTTGGACCTAAGCTCGTCTTGAGGTCCGGTAGCGCATTTGACGGACGGGTAGAATTGGCCAAGACCAAGGACAAGAAGAAGGAAGCCGAAGAAGCGCCCGAGGGCGGTGAAGCGGCAGCCGAAGGCGCGGAAGGCGAGGCCCCCAAGAAAAAGGGCTTACCCATTATGCTGATCGCCATCATCGCCGGGGCCGTGCTTGTGCTCGGCGGCGGAGGGGCGGCGGCCTATTTCCTGTTCCTGGCGCCCAAGCATCCGCCGGCGGCCGAAGGCAAGGACGCCAAAGGGGCGCACGGCGAAAAGAAGGAAGAGAAAAAGGAAAAGAAGAAGGAAGGCGGCGGCCACGGCAAGAAGGAAGAGGGCGGCGCCAAGGTCGACCCCAAGACCCTGCCGGTCAAGAGCGAGGGGCCGAACGGCATCAGCTACTATACGCTGCCGGACGTGGTAGCCAATATCGCTTCGGCCGACGGTCATGCGTCGTACCTCAAGCTCAAGCTGACTTTCGAATGCGCCGACGAGGAAACCGTCGAGCTGCTGGACCAGAGCCTGCCGCGCGTCAACGACGTGTTGCAGGGCTTCATGAGCGAGCTGCGGCCCGAGGATCTGTCGTCGTCGGCCGGCGATTACCAGTTACGGCTGGAAATCCTGCGCCGAATCAACCTCGTATTGGCGCCGCACAAGATCAATGCCGTGCTGATCGAAGAGAAGCTGATCACTTAATGTCATCCACCCCAGTGTATCCAGGACGCGTATAAGAGATGGCATCGGACGTCGATCAGGAAGCCATGATGGCCCAGTGGGAGGCGGAGCTTGCCGCCGAAGCTGAGGCCGCGACCGGAGGCGCGGGGGGCGGCGACGGTGGCGGAGACCTGGCCGCCGAATGGGAAGCGATGGTCGGCGGCGGCTCGATGGGCGAGCGCTTCAACATGCCCGCCGGCGCCGAACGCATCCTCAACCAGGACGAAATCGACAGCCTGCTCGGCTTCGACCTGTCGGAAGACGACTACAACGAACGCTCCGGCATCCGGGCGATCATCAACTCGGCGATGGTGTCGTATGAACGCCTGCCGATGCTCGAAATCGTCTTCGACCGGCTGGTGCGCCTGATGACGACGAGCTTGCGGAACTTCACCTCGGACAACGTCGAAGTGTCGCTGGACAATATCTCCTCGATCCGTTTCGGCGACTATCTGAACTCGATCCCGCTGCCGGCCATCCTGGCGGTGTTCCGCGCCGAGGAACTGGACAATTACGGCCTGCTGACGGTCGATTCCAACCTGATCTACTCGATCGTCGACGTGTTGCTGGGCGGCCGTCGCGGTACGGCGGCGCTGCGTATCGAAGGCCGTCCCTATACCACCATCGAACGCGTGCTGGTGCAGCGGATGGTCGAAGTGGTGTTGAACGATGCCCGCGCCGCCTTCGAGCCGCTGACCGCCGTCAATTTCAATCTCGACCGTCTGGAAACCAACCCGCGCTTCGCCGCCATCGCGCGTCCGGCCAACGCGGCGATCCTGGTCAAGCTGCGTATCGACATGGAAGATCGCGGCGGCCGCATCGAGCTGCTTCTGCCGTACGCCACGCTGGAACCGATCCGCAAGATGCTGCTGCAGCAGTTCATGGGTGAGAAGTTCGGCCGCGACAACATCTGGGAAAGCCACCTGGCCACGGAACTGTGGACGACTCAGATGGAAGTGCGCGCTGTGCTCGACGAACAGCAGATGCCGCTCAGCAAGGTCTTGAATTTACAGGTCGGAGAGACGATCGTACTCAATGCCAATGCTGATTCTCCGGTGCAGTTGCGCTGCGGGGCGATCCCGCTGACGACAGGGCGCATGGGGCGGAAGGGCCATTCGATCGCGGTACGGGTCGATACGCCTCTGGCCTCGAGCGCCAAGCGCAGACTGGCGCAACTCAAGAAGCGATAGCTTCGCCATTTCGTCTGAAGAAATCGGACGGTTTCAACACAAAGGGGTGCCGAACGCCGTGAGTATGGCGAGCGTCATTATGAATGTTGTGCTCATAGGGCTGCTGATCGCGGCCCTATGGTTCGGCGTGCGCCTCGACAAGAAGCTGAAGGCGCTGCGCGGGGCGCACGAAGGGTTCGCCAAGGCCGTGGCAGATCTCGACCAGGCGGCGATCCGGGCACACCACAGTCTGAAAGAGTTGCGGGCCGACGGCGATGAGTCGCAGGAACTGCTGCATGGCCGCATCGTGGCAGCGCGCGACCTGCTGATGAAGCTGGAGACCCAGGCCGGGCGCGCCGACAAGGCGCAGGCCGATATGGAAAAGCATCTGGCCGCCTTTGCCGCTTTGCAGGCGCGCGCCGAACAGACGGCCAAGCGTCTCGAAACCGCCCCGCCGCCGGTCCAGGTGTTGCGAGAAGTCGTGCGCGAGGCTGCGCCGGACATAATCCGGGAGACGGTCCGTCCGCGTCCTCAGCCGCGCATCGAGGAAGAGCCCGACTATAATCCTGCATGGTCACAACCGCCAAAAACGCCGAATGTGGCGCGCGGAGCGGCTTCGGAAAAACCGCAAAGCCGGACACCGTTCGATCGTGACGTTATCCGCTTCTCCGAGCCCAAACCGCGCCGCAGCCTGCTGCCGGAAGTCCAGGAAGAGGACGAAAGCGAAATGCTCGACAAGGTGCAGATGTCCGAGCTGGTCGTCGCCAACCTCAATGAAATGATCCGCTCGCTGACCCTGCCCGCGCGGCAGCCGGTGTCCCTTGAGGACGATCTGTTCGGCGAAGACGCCCCCAAAAAGCGCTGAAGCGTTAAGAGATAAGTGTAAGCCATGGCGAATATGCCCCGTCTGTTGCCGCTCGTTTTCGTCGCCGTCGGCGGTGTGCTGGCCCTCAAGGTCGTCACCAGCCTCGACGTCGCGCCGGACCTGTTCCACAAGGCCGAAGCGTTCGCCGCTGAAAAGCACGACGCGGCCGCCAAGGATGCTGCCAAGAAGGACGCCAAACCGGCGGCTAAGGCGCCCAAGGTGAGTGGCGGCGAGACGACTCACGAGGACGATCCGACCCAGGCCTTTTCGGTCGACAGCGATCTCAAGGCGACCGCGGCCGAAGCGTCGGCAAAACCGGCCGCCGCCGTGGCGGGCGCGCCGGCCTGCGCCACCTCGATCAACGACCTGGCCGCCCAGGCGGGCATGTCGCCCAACGAACTCAATGTTTTGCAAAGCCTGGCGCAGCGCCGGACCGAGCTGGACCAGCGCGAGGCGCAGCTCAATTCACGCGGCCAGCTGATCCAGGCGGCGGACGACAAGCTCGATGCCCGCATCACCCAGCTGACGGGCTTGAAGATGCAGATCCAGGCGCTGATCGACCAGGCCAACAAGACGTCGTCGGACGACACCAACCGCCTGATCGCGGTCTACACGGCGATGAAGCCCAAGGACGCCGCCGCTGTGATGACGACGATGGACGATTCCGTGCGCCTGCCGATCGCCGCGGGCATGAAGGACCGGGCGCTGGCCTCGGTGCTGGGGGCGATGTCACCGGATGCGGCGCGCGAGCTGACGGAAAAGCTGAGCAACCGGATGAAGTCGGCCAGTGGCCTGCAACAGCAGCTCGACAAGGTGACCAGCAACGGCCCGGCGGCGACGGCGCCCGCCGCACCTGCCAAGGCTGGCGCGCCCGCGGCCAAGACTCCGGCGCCGGCCAAGGCCCCGGCCGCCGCTCCGGCAAAGGGCTAGGCTTTCCTGACATAAATTTAATCTGCGCGCCTGCATCCGTTCGGCACGTTGGCGTCCTCTTGTTTGCAAGAACCAGAGGGAGCGAAGGGCATGTTCAGATCACACTCGGGCTTGACGAACATTGGGGCGGCCATTCTTGCGGCCACACTCCTTGCGGCGGCCTGTGGCCTGGCCGGACCATCCAGCGCCGCGCCGGTCCAGGCCGAGGCGCAGCCGTACGGCGTCGGCATCACCAAGAATGCCGATATAGCCATGGATGACGGCGTACACCTGAGCGCCGACATCTTTTACCCCACCGACCCAGCGACGGGCGCCAAGGCCGCCGGTTCGTTTCCGGTGCTGCTCATCCAGACGCCCTACGGCAAATCCGGCCCGGCGTCAGCGCGGACGGCGAATTATTTCGTCGCGCACGGCTATATGCTGGTGGTCGCGGATATACGCGGATTCGGCGCGTCTCACGGTCAGGCGGCCTGGTTCGGCCACCGGGCGGGGCAGGACGGTGCGGCCCTGGCGGACTGGTCGGCGCATCTTGATGGGGCCAACGGCAAGGTCGGCCTGATGGGCTGTTCGTGGCTGGGCATGACGCAGTATTTTACCGCCAACGCGTTGCCGGCGGATTCGCCAGTCAAGGCAATGGCGCCGTTTTGCGTCGACTCGAATTTCTATCGCGATCTCACGGTCGCCGGTGGCATCCCCACGCAGATCATGACGGAAGTGCGAGGTTTGGCGGCGCCGGGCGTGGACGATGACCCGGCCACCGATCCTTACATGCAGTTGATCGTGGCGCACGCGACCGGCGACGACGCCTTTTACAATGCCAACTGGGAGCGCCTGAACACCACGCGTATGCTGCCGAAGGTCGTCAAATCGGGCATTCCGGTGCTCAACCAGGGCGGCTGGTACGATATCTATCCCGGTGGCAATATCGATGCCTATCTGGCGGCGCAGAATGCCTTTGGCGGCCGGGCGATCGACCGGCCGCTGAAAAGTGGTGACGCGGTGTCCGGGCGCTATCAGGCGATTGTCGGGCCTTGGGTGCATGGCGAACATATGAACGACAGCTTGCAGCCCATCATGCTGCAGTGGTTCGATACCTGGCTGAAGGCGCAACCGACGCGCATGGCGGATACCGCCAGCCCGCTGCACCTGTTTGTCATCGGCGAGGATCGCTGGATCGATTCGGCGACCTGGCCCCTGACTGACAAGGCCACAAGTTATCATCTGTCGGCCGGTACGCTCAGCACCGACGCACCGAAAGCCTGCCAGGGCTGTACACAAACCCTCCTGTGGTCTCCGGAAGGCGAGGGGCGCAATTCGGTGACGTTCAGTTCCGCGCCGCTTGACGCGCCCCTGATCATCGGCGGGCCCGGCAATGTCACGGTTTCCCTGACCTCGACGCGCCCCGAGGTCGAGCTGGTCGCGACGCTCTACGACGTGTCGCCGGACGGGGCGGCGCGCAAGGTGACGGACGGCGCCCTGTTGGGCAGCGCGCGCGCACTCGATATCGGGGCCAGCTGGTACAGCGCGGAAGGAAAGCTCATTCGCCCGGCCCACGACTTCACGAAAGAAAAGCGCAGCCCGGTTCCCGTCGGGCAGCCGGTCCGCCTGGACATAGAGCTGATGCCGACCGTAATTCGCATTCCTGCCGGCCATCGCCTGAAGCTGGTGCTGAGTTCGCAGCCGTCGCCCAGCTTCCATCAATACGGCAAGGCCGTGCCGCTGCCCAATCCGCTGGCACCGACACCGGAGCAGCTGAAAAACCTGACCGGCGGCATCTACACCATCCTGACCGGAAGCGGCCTGCCGCTGGAACTGAACCTGTCGACGGCCAGTGAAGGCGACCTGACGCCCAGCCCGGTCGACTGGGGGCCAAAGGACTAACCGGTCATGAAAAGCTAATATCCGTGCGCTAAGGCTGATTCCCTCAGTTGGGGAGAATGCGATGACCTATTGCGTGGCGGTCAAACTTCAGAGCGGGCTGATCTTCATGTCCGATACCCGGTCCAATGCCGGGGTCGACGACATTTCCCAGGTGAAGAAAGTGCATTGCTGGGAAGTGCCGGGCGAGCGCGCCATTGTCCTGCTGTCGGCTGGCAATCTGGCCACGACCCAGACGGTGGTCTCGACGCTGGATGAACGCGCCAAGGCGCCGGAAGACCGGGCGCCGTCAATCCTGCAGGCGCCGTCGATGTTCCAGGTGGCGTCGATTGTTGGCGAAACCCTGCGCGACACCATCCGCAATTCGTCCAACGCCGTCGCGTCGTCGTCCTCGCCGTTCGCCGGCACCTTCATCGTCGGCGGGCAGGTGCGCGACGCCGAACCGCGCCTGTTCCTCATCTATCCCGAAGGCAATTTCATCGAGGCTGGCGATGACAATCCCTTCTTCCAGACGGGCGAGACCAAGTACGGCCGGCCGATGCTGGTGCGGGCGCTGAACACCGGCATGAGCTTCGAGGCGGCGATCAAGCTGTTGTGCGTGTCGTTCGACTCGACGATCCGCGCCAATGCCGGGGTGGACCTGCCGATCGACCTGCGCATCATTCCGGCCGGTGAAAAGCGCATCAGCGAAAAGCGGCGCTTCGAACGCGACGATCCTTATTTCTCCAGGATTTCGACCGAGTGGAGTAAGGCGCTGAAAGAGGCACTGGCGCTTCTGCCCGATTTCCGCTTTTAATGCGGGCATGCAACCGCTTCGCTACTCTATCAATGTCACCCTGGACGGACGCTGCGATCACACAGCGGTCGTCGCCGACGAGGCCCTGCATCGTTATTCGGCTGAGATCATCGCACGGGCCGATGCCCTTATTTTCGGCCGGATAACCTATGAAATGATGGAGTCCGCCTGGCGGGCGCCTGCCGAAACCGGCGTTAAGCCGGACTGGATGGCCGACTGGATGATGCCCTTTGCCCAGACGATCCACACCACCAAGAAGTATGTCGTGTCGGATACTCTGACCCAGGTCGACTGGAATGCGGAACTGGTGCGCCAGAAGGATCTGGTGGCGACGGTCGAGCGGCTGAAACAACAGCCGGGCCGCGGACTGTACGTCGGCGGCGTAACGATGCCGCAGGCGCTGGCGGAGCTGGGGCTGATCGATGAGTACGAGTTCATCGTGCACCCCAGGCTGGTGGGCGATGGTCGAATCTTGTTCGACGGCCTGTCGAAGCCTATCGACTTGAAACTTGTCGGCCAGCAGACGCTGGGTTCGGGCGCGGTTGCCATGCGGTATGAGCCAGTAAGTGAAAAGACCGCAAACACAAATGCCTAAAATATAGAGGCTGTTAACCTCCATTAAACGCCGATTAGGCATGTTTGGCCGTAATGACTCGCGTGTCCAAACCTGATCCGGCCAAGGACGGTTCTCCCGCCGCTCCCGCTTCGCGGGAGGTCGAGGCTGTGCGCGCGTTACTCAAACAAGCGCCGAAGCCACAGACCAAATCCGGCATTGGCCGCGTGCTCGGTGCGACAGCTGCCCTGGTCACCGCCGCCAGTGTTGGTTTGGGCGGGCTGGCGTTTTCCGATCCGCTCAATCTCAACTTCGCCTCGCGCTCGGACATCGACATCCGTATCGGCCGCAACCAGCAGTCCGGCCGCATCGAAATCTACGGCACAGTTGGCAGCCGGGCTTCGGTGCGCCGTCAGGACGGACAGGTGGTCATCCGCATGCCGGGCAGCCTGAGGCCCGACCTCGGTGACATTCGCTCCAATCCGCCGGTGGGTATCGCCGGCGTCGACCTCAAGAGCGACCCGCGCGCCACCGAGCTATGGCTGAAGGTCTCTGACGGCTATGATACGCACTTCGGCCGTGAGGACGGTGCGGTTTACATCCAGATCGACCCGAAGGCCGAAGACAAGACCCATACCACCGGCAAGCCCACGCCGAATGCGCCGGTCAGCGTCAATCTGCAGGACATCCTGAAAGGCCAGGACGCGCATAAGGTTGCCGCGGCGGGCCCTCAGATCAATCCGGCCGCCGATGTGCCGGTCGTGCCGATCGAGGCGGAAACCGCCGACGGCACCACCAATCTGGCCTTTGATTTTTCGGGACCGGCCGGCGCGGCCGTTTTCCGGCGCGGCGATTCCGTGTGGATCGTCTTCGACAGCGAAGTAGCGCTGCGCCTGCCGCCTGATCTCAAGGACGGCCAAGTCATTCAGGATGCGCAGTGGACGCACAATGACGGCTTTACCGCCATGCGGTTGAAGGTGTCGTCGGCCGGTTCGCTGTCGGCGACGATGGACGGCATGACCTGGCGGGTGCGGTTGGGTGGGAAACCGTTCGACAACAACGCGGCGCCGGTATCGATCACACGCGACGACTCGGCGGGCGTGCCGGGACTGAACATCAACCTGGCCGGAGCGACCAAGATCGCGTGGATCAGGGACCCGTCGATCGGCGACCGCATGGCGGTGGTGACAGCGCGCGGGCCGGTGAAGAACCTCAGTTCGGCGCGCACCACGCTTGAAGCGACGCTGGCTTCGACCGCGCACGGCGTGGTGGTCGAGCACATGACGCCGGACCTCAAGGTCGACATCGACGGCGATCTGATCGAGATTTCCAGACCCAACGGCTTGACCCTGTCGCCGGTCAATCCCAATGCCAAGCTGAGTGAAGCACGGCTGGAATACAAGAACGCGCTCTATCCGTCGTTGATGAACCCGGACTGGTCGGTGCCGCCGCAGGAAGGCTTCCTGGCGCGCTACAATGCCCTGCAGGTCGCCGCCGCCGATGAGGCGCAGCTGGGGCCGAACGCGGCGACCAAGGCGCGGCTGGCGTTGGCGCGGTTCCTGGTCGGACAGGGGCTTAGTTTTGAGGCGCAGGGCGTGCTCGATCTGCTGGCCAAGCAGTCGCCGCGTGCTCTCGATGATCCGCAGGTGCGCGGCCTGCGTGTCGTGGCGCGCATGATGTCCAACCGGTTCGCCGACGCGGCCGGCGATTTGTCGTCGCCGCAACTGGCAGCCGATCCGGCAGCCCGGTTGTGGGAAGCCTATGCCGAAACCAAGGCTGGGCACTTCGCCGACGCGGTCAAGGATTTCAAGGCCGGTATCCGGGCGCTGGACCAGTTTCAGGTGCAATGGCGGACGCGGCTGGGGGCCGCCTATGCCTACGCTGCCATGCAGACCCAGGACATGAAGACGGCGCAGGGCATGATCGGCTATGCCGTTAACCAGCAGGACGCGGCGCCGCTCGACAAGCTGGGGGCCTACCTGATCGACGCCCAGATCATCGAAGCCGCCGGCGACAAGCCGCGCGCGCTGGCGGTCTACACCGCCGTGGCCAAGGCGTCCGACGACCGGATCGCCACGCCGGCCATGATGCACGCCGCCATGCTGAAGCTCGATCTCAACAAGCAGTCGGCAGCCCAGTCGCTGGCGCAGCTCGATTCGCTGCGTTATCGCTGGCGCGGAGACGATACCGAGCTGAACATCATCAACAATATGGGCCAGATCTATTTGTCTCAGGGGCGCTACCGCGAGGCCCTGCAGGTGCTGAAGACCGCCGGTCAGCAGTTTGGCAGCGATCCGAAAGCCGTGCAGATCCAGGCGTCGCTGAACACCGCCTTCCGCAGCCTGTTCCTCGGCGGCATGGCCGACGGCATGCAGCCGGTCGAGGCCCTGGGGCTGTTCAACGACTTCCGCGACCTGACGCCGGTCGGGACGGATGGCGACGAGATGGTGCGCCGTATTGTGCGCCGGTTGGTCGATGTCGACCTCCTCGACCAGGCGGCCGACCTCTTGCAATACCAGATCGACAACCGGCTGCAGGGCGTGGCCAAGTCATCGGTCGCTTCGGACCTGGCGGCGATCTATCTGATGGACCGCAACCCGCAGAAGGCCTTGCAGGCGCTGTGGAACACGCGCACGACGCTGCTGCCCAAGCCGATCATGGCTGAACGCCGGGTGCTGGAGGCACGGGCGCTGAATGAGCTGAATCAGCCGGAACAGGCGCTGGATGCGCTTGGCAACGACACGTCACCGGAGGGCAATGACGTCCGCGCCGATATCTACTGGCGTCAGGAGGACTGGACCAAGGCGGCGGCCGTGCTGGAAAAGCGCCTCGGCGACCGCTGGAAATCGGCGACGCCGCTGAGCCTGGCCGAGGAGGGGCAACTGATCCGCTGCGCCGTGGCCTACAGTCTGTTGAAGGACCAGCCGGCGCTGAGCCGTCTGACCGAGCGCTGGACCAAGTTCGTCGACACGTCGTCTTCGCCGGACGCCATGCGGGTGGCGCTGGCGCCGCTCGACGGCGGCTCGCTGTCGGCGCGCGATTTCGCGGCGGCGGCGGCAGCGACCGACAATTTCACCGGCTGGGTGTCGGGCATGAAGAAGCGTTTCCGCCAGAAGGATAATGCCGCGGCGGCGGCTGCCAAGGCCGTTCCGCCCCCGGCAAAATCGGCGTAACGCGCGTTTTTATTGCTTATTAGGCCGTGATCTATACCTTACCCCGAGATTTCATATTTTCGGGGAGAATGGATATGGCGCTTTCAAATCCGGGTTCGGGTAATCCTTTGGGTGGGCTCAGCAAGGCCCGTCCGTTTATCCTGGGGGGCGGCGGGCTGATCGTCCTGCTGGTCCTTCTGGTGTCGTGCGGCCAGACCATCCAGCCGGGCAATGTCGGCGTAAAGATCCGCACGCTTGGGCCCAATGCCGGCGTCGACGCCGCGCCGCTGCCGTCGGGCTGGCACATCAATCTGATCGGTGAGCGCATCGTCGAGTTTCCGGCCATCCAGCGCACCTATACCTACACGGCGGAAAAGGACGAGCGCGGGCCGGAGAACGAAGAGCTGACCTTCTCCGACAACAACGCCTTGCCGATGACCGCTGATGTGCAACTGGTGATGCGCATCGATCCGTCCAAGGCGCCGTCTCTCTACAAGCGCTATCGTCTGAACTTCGATCAGCTGTTCGAAGGCCCGCTGCGCAATGACGTGCGGACGGCGGTTGCCGCGGAGACCGAACTGGTCAGCGTCGAATACCTCTACCGCGGCGGCCGCCAGCAGGTGATCCAGAAGGCCCTGGCGCGCGTCAACCGCAAGTGGGCGGGGCAGGGCGTCGAGATCAGCCAACTCGACTGGATCGGCACCATCCGCTATCCGCAGGTCATTCTCGACTCGATCCAGGCCAAGACCAAGGCTGACGCCGATGCCGCCGCCGCCCAAGCTCAGGTGGCCGTGGCCAAGGCCCAGGCCGACGCCCAGATCGAAGTCGCGCGCGGCCAGGCCGAAGCGAACCGGCTGCTGGCCCAGTCGATCGCTTCGAACCCCGAAGTGGTGCAACTAAAGGCGGTCGAGAAGTGGGACGGCCACCTGCCGCAGGTCACGGGCGGTTCGACGCCGTTTATCAATCTCAACCAGCGCTAAGTCCCAATCCAGGTCGGGCTTTGCAGGGCGCTTCCAGTCGTGGGAGCGCCCTTATTTCCATTAACCACGTATCACATCCACGTGATGATTGACCGGTTTCGCTTTTCTGTTATTTCGCAGAAGCGTAATATGTGTGCGTTGCAATGTTGAGTTAAGTCTTTAATCTGCGACAGATTGAGCGAATGGAAATGATCGCCACATAGACGTCAATTGCCGCTGCATAAGCAGGCGTGTGACTTCAGTTAAGTTTCGGCCATCGAGTGTAAAGAAACTCTGGCAGAACTTTATAAAAGTCCCGGCATAAGCCCGAAATCTGATCCGACACATCAGTATTGTCGTTACAGCTATGGATTTTGCTGACCCCGATCATCCCCCGGGGCACGCTCTACTGCGGCCGGAAAATCTCTCCCGGAAGCTTGAGGAGGTACCCGAAGCGGGGCAACTGCCGCCGTGAAACGGTATTATAATGCCTTATGCGCCGGAGCAACTATAAGGCCGGATGGGGTCGGAACCTTTTTGACGCCTCATGTTTCCCAAAAGTGCGCGCGTATCAGTCAGGCACTTTTGGGCATGAGGCTCGGGCGCAACGGAAAACCGCCGTGGGGGTGCGTTTTCCGGGGGGCAGCGCCAAAGGGGCCGCCGGTCCGCCTTGGGGGGTCTGTCGAGGGAACGTGCTCAGCCGGGGGGCTGCACGTGGGGCGACAGACGGGGAAGGGGAGGCCGCTGACCGCGGACCTCCCTTTTCTTCGTGTGGATTCAGGCGTTCTTGGTGTCCCAGCCCTTGACCTTGCCGTTTTCGAGAATGACGCGCTGGCCGAACGGGCGGCCGGGCAAGGCGCGGTAATGCAGGACCTCCTTGCGTTTGCCGTTGTCCCGACGCTCGTTTTCCTGCGCCGGCCGGCCCCAGGAATCCACCAGCTGATCGCGGGTCATGTCTTTCCAGATCATGCGTGACATGATCTTTTCGACGACGTCCTCGTCACGGTATTTATTGAACAGCTGAGTGCGGCGTTGCGCCCAATGGGCTTCGCGCTTACGGCCGACGACGTATTTGGCGATCATGCCGACCAGCACGATGATCACGGTAGCGATGACCACGATCAAAAGAATAGTTGTCTTTGACATCTGCCCTCCGAAATATCCGCGTTTGAAATAACGGCGAGCAGAATAGTTAACGGCGGGCGGCTTGTCGAATCCCTATTGCACTGCAATGCAAAAATCAGCCGCTGCCCGCCGAGGCCTTGAAGCTTTCGACCAGGGCGCCGACCACCAGGTGCCAGCCGTCGACCAGCACGAAGAAGATCAGCTTGAACGGCAACGACACGGTCACGGGAGGCAGCATCATCATGCCCATGCTCATCAGCACGCTGGCCACGACAAGGTCGATGACCAGAAACGGGATAAACAGCATGAAGCCGATCTGGAAGGCCATCTTCAGCTCGGAGATCATGAACGCCGGCGTCACCACGCGCACCGGCAGTTCCATCTTGTCCTTCGGCATCTCCAGCTTCGACAGCTTGACGAACAGGGCCAGGTCCTTCGGGTTGTCGTGGCTGACCTGGGCCAGCATGAAGGCCTTGATGGGGGTCGCGGCGGCGTCGAAGGCCTGCGGCAGTTCCATTTCCTGGTCCATCAGCGGCTTGATACCGGCCTGGTAGGCGGCTTCGTAGGTCGGCGCCATGATAACGGCCGACAGGAATAGCGCCAATGAGATGATGACGGCGTTGGGCGGGCTCTGCTGCATGCCCATGGCGGTGCGCAGCAGCGACAGCACGACGACGATGCGGATGAACGACGTCGTCATCATGACGATCGACGGCGCCAGCGACAGCACGGTCATCAGGCCGACCAGCTGAATGACGCGCGCCGACAGGTTGCCATCCTTGCCCAGGTCGACATTGACCGACTGGGCAATGACGTCGTGCGGCATGATCATCAGCGCGAAGCCGAGAATAAAGGTCAGCAGCACCACGATATTCATGGCGCGCGGACTCAGACCCTTTTGCTTTTGGTCCTTGCGCTTGGCGGGTTTATCCGCCGGTTCAGAAGAGGTCATCATTGACCTCGTCTGATGCGACCTTGGGCGCTGCGCGTTGCGGCTGAGCGGGGCGGGCAGGGGCCACTTCGGGGGCGCGATAGAGGCGCGGCTTGGGCAATTCTTCGCGCGGTGCCTGGGCACGCGGCTGCGGGACGACCAATTTCGGCTTGCCGGCAACCGGCGCCGGACGCGGGGCAGGGGCGGGCGCTGCCGCAACCTCGTTCAGGGAGCGGGCGGCGACGATCGCCTTGGCCTTGCGTTCGACCGGCGGCTCGGCCAGTTCGCGGCCTTCGCCGAGCAGAATCAGCCGTTCCTCGTCGTCAAGCCGCACCAGCACCAGCCGGCGCACCGGATCGAGCACCAGGGTCTCGACCACTTCCAATCGCTTTTTGCCGCGCGGCGCCTGAAGCTTGCCCATCAGCTGCGGGGCATAACGCTTCAAGGCATAGGCAAGCGCCAGGATCAGCCCGAGCACGATGGCCAAGGCGAATACCGCGCGCAAAAGTCCCAAAAAATCCATACGCCAGACAGATCCCGAAAAGGGGTTTTCATACACTTGCGGCCGCGATGGTTAACGGGCTGATAACTTTCAGCGTTTGTTAACCAAAAGGTGGGCATTATTTGCCCTGTAGGCCGTGCTATGTCCTGTTAAGGCGAGTCGCGGCTTTTGTAGCGCCTCATTTGGAAGGGCAAGCCGTCATGAACAGCCAGGGGATCAATCTTCTCGACGCCCTGCAGTCGCGCATGCGCTGGCTGAGCGGGCGGCAGAAGGTGGTGGCCGAAAACGTCGCCAACGCCTCGACGCCTGGCTTCAAACCCAAGGATTTGCAGGCGCAGGATTTCGGAGCGCTGATGAAGGGCGAAGCGGCGGCGGGCGGCCAGCTCGGGCTGGCGCCGACCAGTGGCGGCCAATTCATCCAGGCCGAGGGCTTCAAGCCGGGCGCGGCACGGCAGGTGACCTCGCTCGATTCGGAAACCACCATGGACGGCAACAGCGTCGTCCTCGAAGAACAGATGCTCAAGATGGCCGAAAGCCGCATGCAGTTCGAAGCGGCGGTCGGTTTCTACGAAAAGTCGCTGAACATGATCCGCATGGCCGCCAAGGCGCCGGGTAAGTAAGGGAATAACCAATGGTCAAGCCGGTAAATGCAGATCAGACCATGGCGGTCGCAGCCAGCGCGCTCAAGGCGCAGCAGGCGCGGATGCGCGTCATCGCCGAAAACATCGCCAATTCCGATTCGACCTCGCGCGTGAAAGGCGGCGATCCGTACCGCCGCCAGCAGGTGGTGTTCACCGCCGCGCCGGTCGCCGGCGCCACCGGCGTCAAGCTCGCTCAGGTCGTGCCTGACATGAAGCCCTTCCAGGAAGAGCTCGATCCGACTCACCCGGCGGCGGACGCCAATGGCTATGTCAAGAAGCCGAACGTCGATCCGCTGATTGAAACCATGGATATGCGCGAGGCGCAGCGCGCCTATGAGGCCAACCTCAATGTCATCGACACCGCCCGCGCCATGACATCCAAGACGCTGGATATCCTGCAAAAGTAAAGGTTAGAGCATGACTCCGCTGGTAGCTGCCCGCGCTTATGGCGCTGCGATCAAACAAGGCGATTCCCTGCTCAAGGGGATCGATGACAGCGACGGCCCGGCCAAGGCCGACTTCGGTAAGATGCTGACCGGCGCGCTTGATCAGACCTATAAGGCGACGCAATCGGCCGAAACCATGATGGCCCAGCAGCAGCAGGGCAAGGTCGACCTGATCGACGCCGTGACGGCGATTTCAAGCGCCGAGACCAGTCTGCAAAGCGTGATTGCCATCCGGGATCAGGTCATCGCGGCTTACCAAGAAATCATGCGCATGCCCATCTAAACCCGGGTCTTTGGCCGATTAGTGCGTCGACGTCACTTGCAGGTATGAAGAATATCTGCGGCGCTAGCCTCCTGCTACTCGACTCAAATCTCCGGGTTTAGGCGCGCAGCGGGTGGTGATGGTCTTTTGCCGGCTAGCATCTCATCCAATTTGAAGGCTTTAAGTTCCGAGCGGGTGGTTGTCACGGACCTGTCTTAATTATACGCCATGAGGCATTTCCCACTCCGGAGAACCGTCATGCGTCGCGCTCTTATCCTGTCCTTGTCTCTTCTGGCTACCGGCGCGAACGCCGCACCGGTCCTGATCGCCACGGCGGAAATCGATGCGACGGGCGCGGATAAGTCGACCCAGACCGCCGCGCCGCTGGAAAACGGCGTGCCGGGCAACCTGGCGGCGGGCCTCGGCTCGGGGATTGCCTGGGCGGGCGGGGATACTTTCCTGATGCTGCCGGATCGCGGGCCGAACGCCACGGTCTATAATACCGCCGTCGACAATACGGCCTCGTTCATTCCGCGCATCCAGACCGTCAAGATGAAACTGGTCCCGGCTGCCGGCGGCTGGAAGGTCGAAACCCAAGGCGTGACCGCCACCACGCTGCTCTACAGCGCCACGCCGCTGGCCTATGGCGATGGCAAGGCGTATGGCCTACCGCCCGGTCAGCCGGCCCTGAACAGCGCCGAGCGTTTCTATTTCAGCGGCCGTTCCGACAACTATGATCCAGCCAAGAATTCGCTCGACCCTGCCAATGGCCGTTTCGATCCGGAAAGCCTGCGTCTCACGGCCGACGGCAAGAGCGTGTTCATCTCGGACGAATACGGCCCGCACATCTATCAGTTCGACCGGGCGACCGGTGCGCGCACCAAGGTCATTGCCCTGCCGGACAGCCTGGCGGCTCCGACGCAGAAGCCGACCGGCGACGCCGAAATCAGCGGCAACACCGTCGGCCGCGAAGCCAACAAGGGCATGGAAGGCCTGGCCCTGACGCCGAACGGCAAGACGCTGGTCGGCATTATCCAGGGGCCGGTGATCCAGGACGGCGGCAAGGCAGCCGGTTTCCTGCGTCTGGTGGCGGTCGATCTGGCCTCCGGCAAGGTCACGCAATATGCCTATCCGCTCAGCAATATCGGCAGCGAGAGCAAGCCGAAATATCCGGGCGTCAGTGAGATCCTGGCGCTCAGCGACCATGAATTCCTGCTCGATGAACGCGACAGCAAGGGTTTGGGCGACGGTTCGAAGGCCGAGTTCAAGAAGGTCTTCCGCATCGATCTGACTGGCGCTCAGGAACTGGGTGACGCGCAAGGCGAGGCGGCCCTGAAGGCCAAGGCGATCGCCAAGACAGAATTCCTCGATGTGGCGGCGGCGCTGATGGCGTCCGGCATGGCGCTCGAAGCCATTCCGGCCAAGATCGAAGGCATGACCTTCGGCCCGGATGTCGATATCAAGGGCGTAAAGCACCGCACGTTGTGGATCGCCACGGACAATGACTTCCTGGCGACCGTCAATGGCGCCGACAGCAAGCCGGTCGCCAACCCGAACCGGGTGTTCGTCTTCGCGATGCCGTAATAAGCGTCCAGGTTGTTGCCGGTGGCCAATCTACCTTGGCATTGCCCAGTTGGCGGCCCGGATATGATCGATAAAGATGCGCAGCTTCGGGGACATGTGCCGTTTACTCGGGTAATAGATATGAAATGCGCCGCGGGGCTGGCTGTATTGCGGCAGCAACGCGGTAAGCTTGCCTGATTGAAGCGCCTCATCGATAAAATGGCGAAAGACGTAGGCGATTCCGACGCCATTTTGAGCGGCGGCAGCGGCAAGGCGCATTTCGTCGACGATGAACTGACCGTGCACGTCAATGACGGCGGGTTTGCCCTCGATCAGGAACGACCACTCGAAAAAGCGTGCCTGGTTTGACAGGCGCTGGCGCACACAGATGTGCTGCAGCAGATCGTTCGGATGCTGTGGTGTTCCAGCATGGGCCAGATAGTCCGGAGATGCGACCGCAACCAGTGTCTGGATGGGGCCTAAAGGCGCAACAATCATGTCCCGCTGCACGGCGTGGCCGAGGCGTATGCCCGCGTCGAAACCCTTGTCGACAATGTCGACCAGACTGCTGTCGAGCGAAATTTCCAGCGTGATTTCCGGGTATTGCGCCAGAAATGCTTGTACGTGCGGTTCGATCAGCGTGGCGTAGGCGACATATGAAGTGGTGAGGCGCAACAGGCCTGCCGGGCGGTCGGCGTGCTCAACGACATCGGTCAGCGAAAACTTTATCTGTTCCAGTGCGGGTTTGAGATTCCCGAGCAGGGTGTGCCCCGCTTCGGTCAGCGCCACGCTACGGGTGTTGCGGTTGAACAGCCGCACACCGACCTGCGCCTCAAGCCCCTTGATCGTTTTGGAAACGGCGGTCGGCGTCACCATCAGTTCCTCGGCGGCGCGGGCAAAGTTCATGTGCCGCGCCACGCAATCAAAAATCAGCAACCCCGGCATCTGCGCCTGCAAATGCCGGATGGCGATTTCAACCGGGGCTTTTCGTGAGGTCATGCGTATCCTTCGGCCTGCAATTATGAACTTTTATTTCATTCAGTAAAGATTTTTATGAAGATTAAATCATGAAAGCGCTTGGCCTATGTTCAATCCCGTGAACGGCCATCGTTCATGCCATCACAATTTCAGGAGAAACCCATGTCCGTTGTAACCTTCCCCGCCAAGAACCCGCAAAGCAAGCTGGCCTCGATGGCCGGCAACCATGTCGCGGTGCGCGTGCCTGACTTTGACAAGGCCGTCGCGTTCTACACCGAAAAGCTCGACTTCCGCGTCGTCCACCGCTGGCCCTACGCCGACGAGCAACTCGCCTATGTGGCGCCGGCCACCGACGACAATTTCATGGTTGAGCTGCTGGCCGGCGGCGACCCGCTGCCTATCCCGAAGCCGGTCTATACCGACCTGGGCGACAGCCTGCGCCTGGCTGGTTACCACCATTTCTGTCTGTCGGTCGATGATATCGCCGCGACAGTCGAGGAACTGCGCAGCCGTGGCGTCACGATCGTGACCGAGCCCTTCTACCTCGACGCCATCAACCGCAAGCTGGCCTTCATTGCCGATCCGTTCGGCAACCTGATCGAGCTGGCGGAATCCGTTCAGTAACCCAAACAGAGCCAAAGGAGGCACAAATGCAAAAGATCTGGTTCATCACGGGCGCATCGCGTGGCTTCGGCGCGCTGGTCGCCCGCGACGCCCTGGCTCAGGGTGATAAGGTCGTGGCTACGGGCCGGAAAGCTGAAGATGTGACTAAAGCTCTGGGCACGTCCGACCGGTTGCTGGCCTTGTCGCTCGATGTCCGCGACGAGGCACAGGCCCAAAAAGCCGCCAAAGCGGCCATTGATCGGTTCGGCCACATCGACGTCCTGCTTAACAACGCGGGTTACGGCCTGCTGGGGGCGGTCGAAGAAGCCAGCGCCAAGGAGGTGGAAGCCCAGTTCGCCACCAACGTGTTCGGCCTGCTGAACGTCACCCGCGCGGTGCTGCCGTATATGCGGGCGCGCAGATCCGGCCGGGTGCTGAATATCTCGTCCATCGGCGGCTATGCGTCCTACGCCGGCTGGGGCATCTATTGCGCCACCAAGTTCGCGGTCGAGGCCATCAGCGAGTCACTCGATATCGAACTGTCGCCGCTGGGCATCCGCACGACTGTTGTCGAGCCGGGGTTCTTCCGGACCGATTTCCTGAGCGCCAACTCACTTGCCAGCACGGAGCGGACGATTGCGGATTATGGCGAAACCGTCGGCGCCATGCGATTGTTCGCCGAAGGCGCCGACCGTCAGCAGCCCGGTGATCCTGAGCGCCTGGCGGAAGCTATCCTCCGCCTCGCTGACACCGAGACGCCGCCGCGTCGCTTGCCGCTGGGCTCCGACACTGTGGCCAAGATCGAAGACAAGAATCGTGACGTCATGCGTGATCTGGAGCAATGGCGCGCCTTGGCCCTGTCGACGGATTTCACCGCTGAGCGTCTTACGGCCTGACGGAAGACAACATCGGCAATCTGACCTTTCCCCAGGCCGGGTTGCCGATGTCGTCCCATAAGGTCACCGGCGGCGCCAATATCCCTTCGCTTTCCCACAGAATCCCTGCAAAGCTTAATCCGAAATTAACCCTGAGCAGGGCAATTTCGACCGGGTAAGGCGGCAATTTTTGCCGGCCGGTTTAGGATGATTGAGTGATGAACGGAACGGAAGTGCTGTCCTTCGGACGCGATGCAATCTGGCTGACGATACAGCTGTGCACGCCGATCCTGCTGGTCGGCCTGGTGATCGGGGTGGCGATCGGCCTGTTCCAGGCGCTGACGCAGATCCAGGAAGCCACGCTGATCTACGCGCCGAAAATCATCGGTATCTTTGTCGCCCTGCTGCTGTTCCTGCCTTTGATGGGCTCGCTGCTGGCCGGTTTCATGCACGAGGTCGTCAATAAGATCGCGTTGATGTAGCTATGATTTTTGCGGCGCCTTTGCTGCGGACCATACCGCTCAGCGCCGACCCCTCGGCTGCCGCCAGTGTGCCCGGCGCTGATCTTGTTTCCTATTTCGGAACGTCTGGCGACCTGTGGGCGATCGGCCTGATCTTCCTGCGGCTGGCCAGCATCGTCATGCTGCTGCCAGGGATCGGCGATCAGGCCGTGCCGCCGCGCGTGCGGCTGGGATTCGCTTTCCTGCTGGCCCTGGTGGTGGCGCCGGTGGTGCGCGGCACCTTACCCGCCATGCCCGCATCGATGAGCGCTCTGACCGGTCAGGTGTTGCACGAGGTGCTGATCGGCCTGATGCTCGGCACCCTGATGCGGGCGCTGCTGTTCACCTTGGTGACGACGGGTGAAATCCTGTCGCTGCAGACGACCCTGTCCTTCTCCCAGACCGCCAACCCGGCCCAGGCCCAGCCGTCGACCTCGCTCGGCACCTTCATGGCCATGCTGGGGCTGGTGCTGATCTACGCCACCAACCTGCACCACCTGTTCATCCGTGGCATGGTCGATTCGTTCCAGGTCTTTCCGGCGACCAAGCCGGTCATGCTGGGCGACGCCTTGACGCTGATGGTTCGGACGACGACCCAGGCGATGACCCTGGCCCTGCAGATGGCCGCGCCGGTCATCGTGTTTTCAACGGTGTTCAATATCGCGGTCGGCTTTGTCGGCCGGATGATGCCCGCCTTTCCGGTATTCTTCGCCGCCACGCCGCTGAGTGTCCTTCTGGGCCTCAGCCTGATGGCGCTTGGTCTCGGCGCCTCGGGAATGGTCTTCATCGATCATTACCAGGACATGCTCGCTGTCTTCATAAGGCATGGACATGGGTAGTTGTTGTCGCTCAAACGCCGCGAGGCTCCTCGCAACGGCTCGGGCGCGCGGTCGCGCTTGCCAAACCGCAACCGGTTTGGAAATCGGAGGCCATGTAAATGGCTGAAGAGGCCGATGGCGAAGACAAAACAGAAGAGGCCTCTGGCAGAAAACTCTCGCAGGCCCGCGAGCAGGGCGATGTCGCCAAGTCCAGCGACGTCCCGCAAGCCCTGTCGCTGATCGGCGCCTGCGCCATTGTCGCCGTCAAGGGACCGTCGATCTGCCAGAGCCTGGTCGAGGACCTAGTGCCGTTTATCGCCCACCCGCAGCAGTTCATCCAGGCGCTCAACGGCGACGGCGGCATGGGTATTTTCCGCGCCCTGGTGATGGATGTTGTGCCGATCCTGATCATGGTTCTGGGGGCAGCGGCGCTCATGGGCGTAGCCGGCAACGTGTTCCAGACCGGCCTGATGTTCACGCCGTCAAAGCTCAAGCCCAGCCTGGACAAGCTCAACCCGATGGCGGGCTTCGGCCGCCTGTTCGGCGTCGACAACTATATCCAGTTCGGCAAGACGGTCATCAAGCTGATCATCACGGCGTTCATCGTGTGGCTGGTGCTCAAGGGACATGTTGCCGAGATGCTGGCGCTGACGGGCGCGTCGCCAGTGCTGATTCTGCCCTATGTGCGCGATATCTGCATTGCGCTGGCCATGGCGGTATGCCTTTTCCTGGCGGTCGGGGCCGGGGCCGACTACATGCTGCAACGTTTCCGGTTCCTGCAAAAGATGAAAATGTCAAAGCAGGAACAGAAGGAAGAATACAAGGAAACCGAAGGCGATCCGCACATCAAGGCCAAGCTGCGCGCCTTGCGCATGGAGAAGTCGCGCCGCCGCATGATGTCGAACGTCGCGACCGCGACCGTGGTGGTCACCAACCCGACCCACTACGCCGTGGCCCTGACCTACAAGGTCGGCGAGACCACTGCGCCGGTCTGCGTCGCCAAGGGCGTCGACGCCGTGGCTTTGAAGATCCGGGAAGAGGCCGCCAAGCACGACGTGCCGATCGTCGAAGATCCGCCATTGGCGCGGGCGCTTTACGCGGCCATCGATATCGACGAGATGATTCCGGAAGAGCACTTCGCGGCAGTGGCCAAGTTGATCAGCTTCATTCTGACGAAGAAGCGGCGGGGTTTCTAAAATCCTGGCGTGTGACGGCGTAAGGTTTCGCGCAATGATATGCGAAATTGTCGGATTTTTGCCTCAAATCCCTGAGTTTCCTTATGTTTTCTTGATGCGTGCAACTTCGCCAAATCGGCTAATATATAAAGAGTGATTCGCTGCGCGAAACGCGCGGTGGCGCTTGTTCTAAAAAGTCCGAAGTATTGCCCCTCGAAGAGGTGTCCCAGTGTCCGCGCGCAAATTCAACTCGATTGCCGGTTCGCCGCTGCCCAATCCGAAACCGGATGTGGCGTCCGAAGCCGTTGACCCCAGGGCCGCGGATAATGTGATCCGGCTGGAAAGCGCCGGCGAGGGCGCTCCACAGGCACCGCGTGGCGGCATGGCCGGTCTGAAGGCGCGCTTCAATCGCCTGCGCGCCGCGGCCAATATCTGGACCATCGGCATTGTCGCGGTCATCGTGACCTGCGCCTGCGTGGCGGTGTGGCTGGTGGCGGGCGAAGTGCCGGTCGGACTGATGCTGGCGATCATGCTGATCACCTTTGCGGCGGTCATCTTTCTCGGCATGTTCGCGTTTGCGACCGACGATGAAATCCTTAATGCCGAAGGCTTCAACGCGGGCGACATCGCCGGCGCGCTGTCGGAACCGGCGGCGGTGGCCGCCTATGACGGCCATATCCTGGCTGCCAACGCCGCCTGGAAGGAAACCGGGGCCAGCACGCGGCGGCTGCCTTCTGGCGAAGGCGCGCCGGCCCTGTTCGTGGCCCTGCGCGAGGCCCGCAAGATCGGTACCGGCCGGGCGTTGGTGCGGCTGGGCAATTTCGACTTTGAGATGGTGACGTCGAAGCTGGGCGACGATCTGGCGCTGGTGCGGGCGGCGTCGCAAGGCGTGCTGGGCAACGGCATGCTGCTGAAACATGAAGGTCAGGACAGCAAGGCGCCTGCGCCGGTCGCTGAGCCGGAAACCGCGGCGCCGGCCGATCTGCCGGAAGCGGCGCTTGACGTGTTTGCCGAAGCGGCGCCGTTCGGTGCGGCACTCATCATGGGCGACGATCTGTTTTCGGCGCGGGTGTCGGAGTTCAATGCGTCCTTTGCCGCCCTGGTCGAAAAGGATGCCGACAGTTTGTCCGGTGCAGCGTTTGGGGACCTGGTTCACGACAATTCGCGCGCCGATCTGACCGAGCGGCTGGCGGTGTCGCGCTCGGCAAAAGCCGGGCCGTTCGACATCCACCTGCGCGCCAAGGCCGACCGCGACGTGCAGATCTATGTCTCGCCGGTGGCGGGCGGGTTCAGCGTCTACCTGTTCGACGTTTCCGAACAGAAGAAGCTGGAGCAGAACCTGGTTCAGGCGCAGAAGATGCAGGCCATCGGCCAAGTCGCCGGCGGCATGGCGCACGATTTCAACAACCTGCTGACCGGCTTCAAGTTCCGCAACGACCAGCTGCTGCTCAACCACCCGCTCGGCGATCCGTCGTACGAGGACCTGAACGGCATCCGTCAGATCATCGCCCGCGCCGAAGATCTGGTGCGCAACCTGCTGGCCTTTGCCCGCAAGCAGACCGTCAAGCGCGTGACGCTCAATGCCGGCGAGATGGTCTCGGAGGCCGAGGTGCTGCTGCGCCGCCTGGTGCGCGAGGACGTCAAGCTCGAGACCGAATATGGCCGCAACCTGCCCAACGTCCACGTCGACAAGGGGCAGATGGAAATGGTCATGATGAACTTGGTCGTGAACGCCCGCGACGCCATGAAGGCGCAGGGCGGCGGCAAGGTGATGATCTCGACCAAGGCCTTGTCGCAGGCCGAGGCCAAGTCGCGCGGCTGGGCCGAAGCGCCGGCGCAGGGCGCGGCGCTGATCGAGGTCAGCGACACCGGTCCGGGCATCCCGCCGGAAATCGTCGCCAAGGTGTTCGAGCCGTTCTTCACCACCAAGCCGCTGGGCGAGGGGACGGGCCTTGGCCTGTCGACCGTGCACGGCATCATCAACCAGGCCGGCGGGCACATCCTGATCGACTCGGCGCCGGGTAAGGGCGCGACCTTCCGCATCTTCCTGCCGGTGTGGATCGAGACCGAAAAGGAACTGGCCGAAGCCAAGCCGGTGGTTGAGGCCAAGCCGGTGCCTAAGGACCTGTCGGGCGTCGGCCGCATCCTGTTCGTCGAGGACGAGCAGATCGTGCGCGGCATTGCGGCGCATCTGCTGCGTCAGCGCGGCTATGAGGTGCTGGAGGCCGAGGATGGCGAACAGGCGCTGGAGATCATCGAGATGGAGGAGGGCCGGTTCGACCTGCTGATCTCCGACGTCATCATGCCGGGTCTGGACGGGCCGTCGATGCTGAAGCGCGCCCGGCCGCTGATCGGCAATGTGCCGGTGATGTTCATTTCCGGTTATGCGGAATCGGAGTTCTCCGACCTGCTGGAAGAGGAAAAGAACGTCTCCTTCCTGCCGAAGCCGCTCGACATCAAGACGCTGGCGGAGCGCGTGAAAGAGCAGTTGGCCGCTTGAGATGACGGATGCGGAAGCCGAGTTCGAAGGCTTCCTCAGTCGCTATTTGCCTGAAGTCGCGGCGGTCGGGCGGGAAGCGACACGTAAGCTGAGGGCGCGGTTGCCGACAGCCAATGTGCTGGTTTACGACAACTATAATGCGCTGGCCGCCGGGTTCGCGCCTGGCGAAAAGTCAACACAGGCCATCCTGTCCGTGGCGTTCTATCCGCGCTGGGCCAGCCTGTTTTTCCTGCAAGCCGCGACGGTCGACGATCCACATGGCCTGCTGAAAGGCAGCGGCAAGGTGGTCAAGCATATAATTCTTGAAAATGCGAATTATATCGATCGCCCGGAGATTTCCGCGATGATCGATCAGGCGGTGGCCAATGCGAAGGTGCCACTGGACGGAGGCGGGGAGGGGCGGATGATCATCAAGTCCGTCTCGGCCAAACAGCGGCCGCGCCGCCCATAGCGGGAACGGCCTTGCTCCGAACCTGAACTCAGGGATATGGGAAGATTTTGGGAGGGGCGAATGAAAGCGACCAGTGATCCGGCGCGGGTGCGTGTCGAAGTCATCCAGGCGAGCTACGAAGCGTTCAAGACGGAGCTGGAAACCGGCGATGCCGCCGTCGCCATCCTGATCAACCCGATCACCCAGGACAATCTCTACCTGGAACTGATCCGGCCGATGGACGGCGGGATGATCTATTGCTCCGGCACCGATGACGCGCACGAGGAAACCGGCGTGGTCATGAACTATTCAAATTGCGTGGTGATGTTCAAGTCGCGGACCGATGAACTGGCGCGGATGTCGCGGCGGCCGCTGGGCTTCGATATTCCGCCGCCGGAGAGCGACTGACGGTTGGAATCGCATCGGCCGCTTCCCATTATAGACATCCTGGGAGGTGCCGATGCTGTTCATGGCTTTTGTTTTCACGATCGTTTTGTTTGTGATCGTTTTTCCGAACAGTTCTGTGGGGCGGTTCGTCGCCGGCTTGTTCATACGGCGCGGCGACAAGCCGCTGAGCCTGGCCAGGATCGTTGCCTTAGTGGTAATGGCAGTCGTTGTGTTGGCTTTTACGACGGCTTTCCCGTTGGACTTGGTTCTCCTGATGGATTTCGGCGCCTATACGGAGCTGATGGTGGCGCTGGTTCTGGTCGTGTCGCAGGTGCGACTGCGGCAGGTGGTTGACGGCGCGGTCCGCGTTTTCAGGCGGGTTGCGCAGACGGTTTCGAGATCGCCGGGTATCGGCCGGGCTGTCCGCGCCCCGCGAATGCGGCGGCCGACTAGCCGCGGGAAGGATAACGAAAGCAGCGACGCGGACGGGAGACTGGCGTTCGCTTAACTCGACGTCTTTATTCTTTTTTTCCTCGCCCAAGGAGGGGCGAGGAAAAAAGAAGAAGGAAGTCTTGGGGCCGCGGGCCCCAAACCCCGTTACTTTTCCGCGATCACCACCCACTGTTTGGCGACCAGATCCTCGGTCCAGCCAAAGGTCAGCATGTTCAGAAAACGGCGCGGTGAGGTCGGCTTATAGACCTTAGCGTCATACGATCCCACCAGTTTCAGGCCGCCGCACGTCGCCAGTTCTTCGGCCGTTTGCCGCACGAAGAAACGCAGGTGCGTCCGATCGAGCAGACCGTCGTCCTGATAGTGGAAATCGGCCTTGAACAGCAGCTTGAAGATGAACTTCGAATTGCGGATGTTCGGCACCGACAGCACAAACCGTCCGCCAGGTTTCAACAGCGGCGACAGGCGCTTCACCTGCGTCCACGGATCGACCAGGTGTTCCAGCACATCGAGCGCCAGGATCATGTCGAGCGAACCCGGCGTCACATGGCTTTCGATATCGGCCTGTTCGACGAAGCCCTGCAGCACCGTGTCGAAGCGTTGGCGAGCGATGTCGGCCGACTTGGGGTCCAGTTCGACGCCGACGGCTTTTTTCGTGCCGCGTTCGCGCAGCACCGCCATGGTCGCGCCTTCGCCGCAGCCGATTTCCAGCGCCGACTCGGGCGCTTCGGGGATGAGGCGCAGCACGTCATGGCGCGCGATGTTGTAATAACGGTCGGACAAGCTTTTGAAACCCCTGCGTAATGCTGCAGGTTTCCGTGTTCGCTAAAGCTTAGTCAAGCGCGAAATCAGAAGGTCGCGATCCTGCGTCAGGCCTTTATAGGCCAGTTGCGCCTCATCCAAAGCCGCGATCTGACCGGCCAGTTCATGCAACAACTCCGGACCTTCGGGGCGAGCGGCGACCGTCGCCAACGGTTCAACGGAGACGCGGATGGTGAACAGGATGGCACCGGTGTCCGGCAGCTTGCGCAGGGTTTGCCGCTCCAGGCGCAGATATTCGCCGTCGCGGAACCGATCCGGCGGCGGTGGTTCGGGATGATCCAGGGCGTCGTCACCATAGAACGACACGTTCCAGCGCACGACGGGTTGCTCCGGGCGCAGGTTGTCGAAGATGCGGGCAATCAGGCCGGCATGGCGGGTATCTGACCCAAAACCCGGCACCGGCGCGTGGACATCGTGCATCGGCTTGCCGATCTTGTCGCTCAGGCGCCATGACGATGGAAAGCTGAGGGCTGCCGCCGTCAACCGCCAGTAATCGTCTTTTTGCAGGATCGCCAGATCTTCTTGGACGAGGCTGGCCGCCACCAGCAGCGGCGGTAAAAACGGGTCATCGAGCCGTACCCGGCGGAAGGCCGAATTGATAGCAATATGGCTGCCGAAATGCTGGTAAATGTCAGGATATCGCTGTGGCAAATGCTCGCTGAGCAAGCTTAACACCTCGGCCTGGGCGGCTTCGCTGCCGGGCAGGGTGGCAAAGATGTCGTACGGGGCACGGACCGCCAGCCGGTCCTTTTCGTCGAGATAGGCGCGCAGCTGGTCATCGACGTCGATCCAGTCTGCGAGGTCGAGCGGTTTCAGTCCGATGGTGAACGGCCGCGAGGCGCGGTCGTAACCGGCCGTCATTGAGTTGTTTTGGGCGGCTCGAGAACGGCCAGACGGTCCTTGGCGGTGGTGTCGCCCTGGGCGGCGGCCTTTTCATACCAGTCCTTGGCGGTATTGGCGTCGCGGCCGACGACGCCCTGGCCGGTTTCATAGAGGTTGCCGAGCGCCGCCTGGGCATAGGGTTCGCCCGACTGGCCGGCCTTGGTCAGCCACTTCAGCCCGGCGGCCTTGTCCTGAGCGACGCCCTTGCCGCTGAGGTAGAGGATGCCGAGGCTGGTTTCGGCGCGGGCATAGTTCTGGTCGGCGGCTTTCTGGTACCATTTCGCCGCCTGGTCGGGCGCGGCCGCGACGCCGTCGCCGTTCTCATAGGCGAGGCCGAGATTGTACTGCGCCTCGGGCAGGCCCTGGGCGGCGGCTTTCGACAGCAGGTCGGCGGCCTTGATCTTGTCAGCGGTCATGCCGCGTCCGGAGGCATAGAGGACGGCGAGATTGAACTGGGCGTCGGCCGAACCTTGCGCCGCGGCCATGTCCAGCCACATGCCGGCTTTGGTGTCGTCTTTTTCCACGCCCTGGCCGAGCAGGTAGATGATGCCGGCCATGTACTGCGCCTGGGCATTGCCGAGCTTGGCTGCCTGGCGGAACAGGGGCGCGGCTTCGTCATATTTCGCGTCGCTGTAGGCGGTGACCGCCTGGCTCAGCAGGTTGCCGGCGTCTTCGGGGGAAGCGGGCACGGCCAGCGGCGCGGGGGATGCAGGGGAGGCCGTCTGGGCGAAGGCGGGGGCGGTGAGAGCGAGGGCAAGCCCCAGTCCGGCGGAAACCATGAGCGTGTTCGTTCTGGACATGTTCGTTCTAAACATGGGGCAAGCCTCCTGAAATGGCGGTCCCGGCCAAATTCCCGGCTTCGAAATAAGTTGTCAATATGTTGCTATGCAAAAATCCGGCCAGGCGGACCTGACCGGATTTGCAATCTAACATCTTGAAAGCGTTTGATTTTACTTCTTGAGGAAGCCCGCGAACTTGTTGTTGAAGCGCGAAACGCGGCCACCGCGGTCGAGCAGCGTGCCCTGGCCGCCGGTCCAGGCCGGGTGCGTGCGCGGGTCGATGTCGAGGTTCAACACGGCATCTTCCTTGCCGTAGGTCGAACGCGTGCGATAGGTCGAACCGTCGGTCAGCGTCACCGTGATCCAGTGATAATCGGGGTGGCCTTCTTTTTTCATAATCTTGGTCCTTCAACGTCAGCCAGCATGGCGCCGACGCCTTTACGTAAATGGGAAGCGGCGCTCATACAGTAAGGCGCGTTGCAGCGCAAGCGTTTCATAGATTTTTGCTTAGTCGCGATGTCTACGCGAAAAACCGCTGACACTTTTTCGCACATCGCTTAAACACCTCGCACCATGGCCGAATCCTCCCCCCAAGACATCCAAGACACCGAAGGCCGCCCCAGCTCCGGCGCCGAACTGGCCGGACAAATCCGTCAGGCGGCTAGCGGGCGCGGCAAGACCAAGGACCTGCGACCGCTGGCGCGACTGGGGCCCTATCTTTGGAAGCAGAAGGCAATCGCCGGCCTGATGCTGCTGTTCCTGGTCATTTCGGCGACCACGACGCCCGGCATGACCTTCGTGGCGCGCGAGCTGATCGACCAGGGCTTTGCCTCGGGTAATCTGGCCGAGCTCGACAAGTGGTTCCTGATTCTGGTGGCGGTCGCGCTGGTCATGGCGATGGCGACGGCCATGCGCTACTACTTTGTGACCCGCATGGGCGAACGGGTGGTGGCCGATCTGCGCGAAGACGTGTTCGCGCATATCCTGAGCCTTGATCCCGGCTTTTTCCTGAAAATCCGCACCGGCGAAGTGATCTCGCGCCTGACCGCCGACATCCAGATCATCGAAAATCTTGTCTCGTCTTCGATCTCCATCGCCCTGCGCAACCTGCTGACCTTCGTGGCCGGGCTGATCATGATGCTGATCGTCAGCCCGAAACTGACCGGGTTGGTGCTACTGGTGTTTCCGGTGGTGCTGGTGCCGCTGATCCTGTTCGGTCGGCAGGTCGGCCGGGTGACGCGTGACACGCAGGACGTCTTCGCTCGCGCCGTCGGCTTTGCCAGCGAGTCGCTGGATGCGCTGGAAACCGTGCAGGCGTTCGTGCGTGAAAATTTCACGCAAGGGCGGTTCAACGAGGGCGTCGAGGCGACCTACAAGAAGTCGCTGGGGCGGATGGCGACGCGGGCGACCATGACGGCCATGGTGATCGCGCTGGTGTTCTGCGGCACTGCGTTCGTGCTTTGGCTGGGGGCGCAGGATGTGCTGCACGGCCGGATGACGAATGGCCAGTTGATCCAGTTCGTCGGGCTGGCGGTGTTCTCCGCCGGCGCGGTGGCCAATCTCAATGAGACGTGGAGTGACGTGCAAAAGGCCTCAGGCGCCATGTCGCGCATCGATGAGCTGCTGCGGTCGGAGCCAAACATCAAGGCGCCGGTTGATGCGGTGGCTTTGGCGGAGCCGGCGCGTGGCGATATCCGCTTCGACAATGTGACCTTTGCCTATCCGTCGCGGCCGGAGCAACTGGTACTCAATGGCTTCAGCCTGCACGTCCAGCCGGGCGAGACCATCGCCCTGGTCGGGCCGTCGGGCGCGGGCAAGTCGACCGTGTTCAAGCTTTTGCTGCGCTACTACGAATTCGAGGACGGCACGATCGCGCTCGACGGCACCGACATCCGCCGGGCCAACCCGAAGGCGGTGCGCGAACGGCTTTCCCTTGTGGCGCAGGACACGGCGCTGTTTTCCGGATCGCCCGAGGATAATATCCGCTTCGGCCGTGAAGGGGCGACCGACACCGATATCCGTTTGGCGGCCGCCAAGGCGCAGGCGCTTGGCTTTATCGAGGCGCTGCCGCAGGGGTTCAAACAGCCGTTGGGCGAACGCGCCAAGTCGCTGTCCGGCGGGCAGAAGCAGCGCCTGTCGATCGCGCGCGCCCTGGTGCGGGATGCGCCGGTGCTGCTGCTCGATGAGGCGACTTCGGCGCTCGATGCCGAGAACGAACGGCTGGTGCAGGCGGCGCTCAACGAAGCCATGAAAGGGCGCACGACCCTGGTCATCGCCCACCGGCTGGCGACGGTGCTGAAGGCCGACCGGATCGTGGTGATGGACCACGGTCAGGTGGTCGATATCGGCACCCACGCCGAGCTGTCGGCGCGCGACGGGTTGTATCAGCGCCTGGCCCGGCTGCAATTCGAGGGCTGATGACCTGAACGGCGTTTCGTGGTAGCGCTTGCCTCGAAGATCTGCTGTGGAGCTCGTAAATGAAGGCGATGCCGGACGATGTAGCCGTTGCCTTTTCCCGGCTGCCGCCCGCGATCAATCCGACGCTCATGACGATAAGGGCGCTGATCTTCGAGGTGGCCGTACAGTCGCCTGTGGTCGGGCCGTTGACCGAGGCGCTACGCTGGGGAGAGCCCGCCTATCTGACGGAGCAGTCGCGCAGCGGCAGCACCATCCGCCTCGGGGTATCACGGGCGTTTCCGCAAGACGCGGCGATTTTCCTCAACTGCCAGACCACGCTGATTGAACAGTGCCGGGAGATGTTCGGCGATGCTTTTGGCTATGAAGGCAACCGTGCGCTGCTGGTGGCGGTCGACCGGCCGCTGCCTGAGGAGGCGCTCAGGTTGGCGATCGGCATGGCGCTGACCTATCACCGGCGTCCGGCGCGGACGCACGCTTTGTGACGTGCACCGCTCAGGCGGGATTTCCCTCATGAGATGTATTTGACGATTCTGTTACGGTCATCCCTGACCGGCGGTGTCTCCTTATCAGAAGCCCCCCTTCCACTACCCAGTCCGGCCCCGTCGCCCCCCGGCGGCGCCGAACGGAAGGAATAAAGCCTCAATCGTCCGGGCCGCGCATCCCCCCCTCGCGCGGTCCGGACACCCCAAGGGACGAAAAAAAAGAGACAGTTTATGGTACGCCTGCTTATGCGCAGCGCAGCCCGTGTCTATGCGACACACGGGCTCGGGAAAACGCGCTTTTTTGTAACGAAGTACTTGCAGTTCTATCCGCTGTCGGAGCGGTGGATCCGCTTCATCGACCAGTTCTGCGAGCACCACACCGGCGAGCAGGCACCGGTCGAAATGATCCGCACCAAGTTCATGCGCCGTTTCTATTCCAAGACGGTGGCGGCCAAGGGCCGGCTGGACCTGCTGCAATCGCACTATTCGGTGCTGGAAACCTATCTGCGCTCGGGTCTGATCGCGCAGTTGATGGCGGGGCAAAGCCTTGATCTGGCGACGCTTTCCGGCAAGTCCGGCGCGGCCTATCGCTTTACCATCGCCAGCCATGAGCGCTTTCGCTATGAGGGCGACCTGACGATTTTCATGCACCGCGCCGATGACGACCAGATGCTGGCGGCGGTGACTTTCAATCTCGGTTTCACGCCGCGCCATGACGTGGTGATGCGCATTGGCGGCTTGCAAGGACCGCTGGCTGAAGACGCCAAGCAGATCATCATCGATGTGACGCGCGACTTGAACGGTTTGCGTCCGAAGGCGGCGGTGCTGGATCTGTTCTATGGCTTGGCGCGGGCCTTCCAGGCGGTGCGCATCGAAGCCGTCGCCATCGCCAACCACCCGCTCAACAAGAAGGGCCGCGGCCTGGTCGCCAACAATGACGCGTTCTGGGAAGAGTGCGGCGGCAGCCGTGCGGCAGATGGCAATTTCACCCTGCCGCTCAAGCTGGAGCGCAAGGCCTTCGAGGACGTGGCGCCGAAGAAGCGCAAGGACTGGCTGGCACGGCAGGCCCTGAAAAACGCGTTGGATGCGCAAGCGGTGACGGCGGTGAGAGGCTGGATGCGCTTTTCGCAGATCGAGGACGTTGAGGCGCCGCTTTTGATGGCCGCCGAGTAAGAGCTTCGCCGTCGCAATTCCAGGTTTGGGCGGCAAAGCGCCCCCGCTGTCGCGCTACCTCAGGGCGCGAGGGCGGGGGCCTTTTTGTTGACCATCCTTCGAGGGTGTGCGAAGTCTTGGGCCTTCAACCAAAGGGGGCTACGTGATGCGTAAGATAGCGTTGGGTCTGGTTGCGTTTGGTGTGGCTCTGGCAGGTCCGGCGTTGGCTGCGGACTCCTATCTCGACCAGTTGAAGCCCACGACAGAGGTGCTGAAACTGCAGGGCCGCAAGGGCTCAAGCCTGCTGCGGCCGGGCTATGCCGTCGGTGAATATACCGGCGAAGCCAAGGCGACCGCCAGCAGCAGCAACACCATGAACATCTTCACCAGCAACAAGTTCAAGACCAGCTTCACGGTCAATGCACCGAGCCTGGGTGAAGGCGTGACGGCGGACTGCGCCGGCGGGCAAGGACGGATCCGGCTGGCCTGGATCACCTTCAAGCAGGACAAGCTGTCCTATGTCTGTGTCTATGGCGGCACGGCGCCGAAGGATGCGGAATTTGACCTGGCGCTGGGCGGCGGCGGTTCCTTGTTGAACAAGCTGGCCCAGCCGCAGCGTGCCGGGGAATTTCACTACGGCAACACGACCTTGCGCGTTCGGACCGAACTGCTGGGCGGGCTGACGCTGAGCAACGGCCAGACGGCGGACTACCTGATCACCCGCGAAGACGGCACGCCGATTGGCGCTATCCGCAAGACGTCGATCCAGCCGACCTTCTACCTGCCGGCGGCCAAGGGCGAGGAGCGCGATGCCGTGGCAGTGCTGGCGATCAGCCTGTTCTACTTCAACGATCCGGGCCGGCAAAACTAGCCTTTAAACAGGTTGGTCGGCAGGCCCTTGTGGCCGCGCAGCAGCGGTGTCGGCGTCTCGAAGAACGTTCCGGCCTGCGGATCGTCGTTGCCGACCGGTGGCTGGGCGGCGGTGGTGTTGAACATCCGGTCGAGCCCCTTGCCGGCAAAGGTCAGGCTGGTCGATTGCTTCGCCGGGATGGTGACCACGAAGTCGACCGTGCCGTCGGGCTTGAAGCGCGTGGCCCTGCCGCCGCCGTAGTGCGACACCCACAGGCCGTCGTCGGCATCGACTGTGCAGCCGTCTGGCAGGCCGACATCGCTGGCGAACTTGGTGAAGACGCGCCTGTTGCAGATCGATCCGTCGGCCGCCAGGTCATAGGCGTACACGATGCCGTCGTGGGTTTCATTGTGGTAGAGGGTGCGGCCGTCTTTTGAGAACGCCGGGCCATTGGTGCAGATATAACCCGTGTCCATCTGGTGCACGCTCAGGTCCGGATCGATGCGGTAGAGCGCGGCGGTGCGGTCCTTGAATGCCATATCCATGGTGCCGGTCCACAGTCGGCCCCTGGCGTCGACCTTGGCGTCATTGAGCCGGTTGCCGGTCTTGTCGCCTTCAATGGTCAGCAACGGTTTCAGGCTGAACGGTTCCAGCGTCAACGCATAGACGGTGCGCAGGATGCCGACCAGTAAACCGCCCTGTTTGCGCTCGACGATCCAGCAGATCATGTCCGGCATGTCCCACGACCGGCCGCTCCAGGAATCGCTGCCGGACGGTGGGGTGTCGCGGAGGCTGAAGGCATGCAGTTTCTTGCCGCGGATATCCACCCAGTAGACGCAGTTGTCGCGCGCCGACCACAGCGGACCTTCGCCGAGGATGGCACCGGGATCGGAACGGGGCGAGGGGCTTAGCACGCGGTCGGCCATGGCGTTCAACGGGAGGGCGACAGCCGACAGGCCGGCCAGGGCCGCGCGGCGGGACAGGGATAGTGACACGGCGGTTTCCTTTGCCTGTATTGGGGGCTTATGATTTTGCCCTCAGGATAACCGCCGGATTATACGAACTGTCAACTGGCTGCTTATTGCGCCAGTTTCAACTTTTCCAGAAGTTGCGGATAGATATCCGGATTGCCGCAGATCAGGTCGCCGGTCGTCAACGGCGACTCTTCCGACTCGAGCGCGGTTACCTTGCCGCCGGCTTCGTGAATGAACAGCAGGCCAGCCGCCATGTCCCATGGCTTCAGGCCGCGTTCCCAGTAGCCGTCGAACTGGCCCGAAGCGACATAGGCCAGGTCGAGCGAGCAGGCGCCATTGCGGCGGACGCCGGCGGTGCGCTGCATGATCTGGTGCAGTTCCTTCAGGAACTGGGCATGGCCGGGCTTGCCGATGAACGGCGCACCAATGCCGATCAGGGATTCGTCGAGCGCCTTGCGCGACGAGACGCGCAGACGGCGGTCGTTGTGATAGACGCCCTTGCCCTTTTCGGCCCAGTAGAGGTCGTTGAGCACAGGGTTATAGGTCACGCCGGCGACGATTTCGCCGTCGCGTTCCAGCGCCACCGTACAGGCAAAGTGCGGGATGCCGTGCATGAAGTTGGTGGTGCCGTCGATCGGATCGACGATCCAGCGGTGGGTCTTGTCGGTGCCGATGATCTCGCCGGACTCTTCGCCCAGGAAGCCATAGCCCGGACGGACGCGGGTCAGTTCCTCAAGCAGGGCGGCTTCGACGCGCTTGTCGGCGGCGGTGACGAAGTCGCCCGGACCTTTCTTGGAAACCTGAAGTTCGGTGACTTCGCCGAAGTCGCGCGCCAGGCCTTTGCAGGCTTTGCGCACGGCGCCGGTCATGACTTGGAGAAGGGAGGATTGAAGAACGGTCATACCGGGAAATCCTGAAGTGCGAAGCACTCGATAAAAATGCCAAACCTGCGCGACGGGCTGCCCCTAGCGCAGGTTTGTCGATAGTGAGCCACGAAAAACGTATTGGCGCCCTGCGCCAAACTTTTTCGTGAGAAATTAGTCAGCGCGCTTCATGTATTCGCCGGTCTCGGTCGAGACGACAATCTTTTCACCCACGCCCATGAACGGCGGGATCATGACGCGCATGCCGTTGGAGGCCTTGGCGGGCTTGTAGGAAGACGAAGCGGTCTGGCCCTTGATGGTCGGCTCGGTTTCCATGACTTCGAGCACGACGGTGTCGGGCAGGGTCATGCCGATCGGGCGTTCTTCGTGGAATTCGATGATCACGATCATGCCGTCGTGCAGGTACTGGATCTGGTCTTCGCCAACCCATTCCTTGCTGAGGCTGATCTGCTCGTAGTTGGCCTGATCCATGAAAACCAGCATATCGCCGTCTTCGTAGAGGTACGAATGGTCGCGCTGTTCCAGCGTGATGCGCTCGACGGTTTCTTCGGAGCGCAGGCGTTCGTTGAGCTTGGTGCCGGTGATCAGGTTCTTCATTTCGACCTGGGCGAAGGCGCCGCCCTTACCGGGCTTGACATGCTCGGTCTTGACGACCGTCCACAGGCCCTTCTGGTATTCCAGGATCATGCCCGGCTTGATCTGATTGGCGTTGATTTTCATGAGATTCGACTTGTCAAAGATAGAAATTGGCTGGCGGGCTTCCTAGCCGTTTGGGTGGGCAAAGGCAAGGGGGCTATGCTAGGCAACGGTTAATGCTATAGTTGTATCTTCGGGAGGGGACTGATGGTCATTAAGAAGCTTACAATCGGCGGTGCCGTCGCCAAGCGGTACGGTCTTGAGTCTTTTAAAATGTCCCGGCTAGGTCGATTTGTCGCGATTGCGGGGAAAAACGGTGCGGGAAAGAGCAGGCTGTTGAATGCGTTGCGTGACTATTGTGTTGCGCGCAACGAAGCATATCCAAGGCATTCTGATGCCGAAAGAGCTATAAAATCCTTAGAAACATCTATTGTCGCCGATATTTCAAATGAGGCTAAAAGGAGTTATGCGAAGGAAATTGTAAAGTATAAAGAAGCTTTGTCTGCATCTCGGGATTATATAGATTCGGATGCAATATTTATAAATGTAATGCCATTTGTTCCTAAGCATAATTTGTTGGAAAGTCCGGATCATTACACTCAAAGAAATTTAATAGATAAATATATGTTGGCTTTGTCGAGTAGCCCTGAGGGTTATTCGCATATATGTTTGGGGTATATTCAGCATTTGCAAAATGTATTCAGAGAGAGTACGCATGCAAAATTGATGATTTCTCAAGAAGAGGCAGCTGAAAATGTCTCTGATTATGATAGACTGGAAGATCTTATATATCAGTCTTTGGGGGAGAGGCTGGGGAGAAATGCCAATGGCATGGCGACACTTTTTGGCAATCCGATTGCTGAGGCAAATCTTTCGGCAGGTCAGCAGATCGCATTGCAGATTGTCGTGGCCATTCACGCACACAAGAAAACGTTTTCAGACAAAAGCTTTGTAATTTTGCTTGATGAGCCGGAAAATCATCTTCACCCTTCCATCCTCATTGATTTAATCGAGAAGCTGGACAATATATCGTCGTCTTCACAATTTTGGATTGCGACTCATTCCGTTCCGTTGCTTGCATATATTGCTGGCAAGGATCCCATGTCGATCTGGTTTGCAGAGAATGGCAGCGTCAGCAATGCTGGGCGTCATCCGGAAAGGGTTTTGCAAAGTTTAATTGGTGATGAGGAACGGATAGGACAACTGCGCCGATTTGCAGACTTACCGTCTGTATTGGCAATGTCAAATTTTGCAGCCGAAAGTCTGCTGCCTCCCCAAACCCTCTCCGCAGAAGAGGGAGACGATCAAATTGCGCAGATTTCTGAAAGATTGCACGGCATTGTGTCGGGCCGTCCTTTAAACGTGCTGGACTTTGGGGCTGGAAAGGGAAGGGTGCTTGAAGGGTTGGTCTCTATGATGGGGCCGGACAAAGTTTCTGACAATTTTAACTACTATGCTTACGATTCCTACTCTAAGGATTCGGAAGTGTGTAATTCATTGATATGCGAGTATTATGGGAATGGAAAAAGTAGATATTTTTCTACGGTAAAAGAATACTATGAATCTGAGCCTGATGGGACCATTGACGTGGTTGTGCTATGTAATGTGCTGCACGAGATACATCCGAGGGAGTGGTTAGAGCTATTTTCAACGGATTCACTAATTATGCGGTCCTTAAGTGAGCATGGTTATTTACTTATTGTTGAAGATCAATCTATACCCGTAGGAGAGCGAGCACATGAACATGGTTTTTTTGTCCTAAATACAGATCAAATTAAGAAATTGTTCGATGTGGGTAATGAAGATCTGGGATCATTTCTTATTAGTCAGAAACGTGATGGTCGCCTGAAAGCACATTTAATAGGTAAAAACGTTGTGAAGAAGATTAACAAGGATACGCGACGAAATGCTATGAGAGCTCTCAGGACTGAGGCAATTAGTGAGCTAAAGCGTATTCGAATGAAAGAAGATTATTCTTATAAAGCTGGTCTTCAGCATGCATTTTGGACGCAGCAATTGGCAAATACTGTTTTATATGATTTGGAGTGATCACGTTGCAAATTAATATACATGTAATGTCGATAGTCATGTTGAGTTTGGTGGCCTGTTCGCCGAAGACCGGCTCGGAAGGGGAGGCGTCATCGGCGTCGGCTTCCGGCGCTGCTGTTGGTGCCAATGCGCCGGCTGCCGCCACGGCGGAAGCCGCCAAGATATTGGCCAAGGCCGGCAAGGACAACCTGCTCGACTGCGAAACGCCGGTCGACAAGAACAGCACCTACAAGTCGCTGGTGGCGCGGTTCAAAAACGACGCCCAGCTCGGCAATATCCCCGGCGCCGAAGGCACGGTGGCCAAGGGCGTGATCCTGTTCGATCGGCTGAAGTCGCGCCATCTCGACATTACCTTCTGGGACGACGCCATGGAGCACGTCTCGATCGTCTCACCGGGCGACGGCGCGGTGGCCTGGACCGGACCGCAGGGCGTGCATGTCGGCTCGACGCTGAAATATATCGAAGGCGTCAACGGCAAGCCATTCACCATCACCGGCTTCGGCTGGGATTACGGCGGCTATGTTGCCGATTTCAAGGGCGGGCGGCTCGATCACCTGCCGGGCGGTTGCAAGCTGATGCTGCGCTTCGACCGCGACAATGCCGAGATGCCGGAAGGGATCAGCGGCGATGGCGTGACGGTCAGCTCCGACGATCCGCGCGTGCAGAAGTTCGCGCCGGTGGTGACGGAAATGTCGGTCGGCTGGGCGCTGCCGTTTGGCGTGAAGCCGTCGGCGGATTAATGACGATCATATAAACATATAAAGATATGTTTATGTTTATTGACTCCTGCGCGTGGCGGGAGTAGCGTCATCGTGCCGTAAACCGGCCGGAGGCGCGTGCGCCTTCGATTCCCATTCAACGGGCGGAGATCCCGAAAACCTTTCACTGGTTCAAAGGCTTATGTCTTTGAAAGCGCGCTTCTGTGACAGCGTGGCGCCGAAGGTTTGCCATATCCGCCGAACCTTTTGAGGTCACTATGTCCACTCCGTCACTTGCGGCCGGGCCCCGCGTCGCATCTCTCGGTTTCCCGCGCATCGGTCCGCGCCGCGAGCTGAAAATCGCGCTGGAAGTTTGCTGGTCGGGCAAGACCGGTCAGGCCGAGCTGCTCGACACCGCCAAGGGCCTGCGCGCGCAGAACTGGGCGCTGCAAGCCGGACACGGCGTCGATATCCTGCCGTCGAACGACTTTTCGCTGTACGACCACCTGCTCGATACGGCCTTCATGGTCGGGGCCATCCCGGAGCGGCATCGCGGCGGTAGCGACCTCGATGTCTATTTCCGCATGGCGCGCGGCGAGGGTGGCGATCATTCAGACTGCGGTCACGGCCACGCGCATTCGCACGGGGTGGCGGCGCTGGAAATGACCAAGTGGTTCAACACCAATTATCATGTGCTGGTACCGGAACTGGGGCCTGAGCAGGCGTTCGCCTTGCTGCACAACAAGCCTCTGGCCGATTACGAAGAAGCGAAGGCGCAAGGGTTTGAGACGCGCCCGGTTTTGGTCGGGCCGGTGACGTTCCTGAGCCTGGCCAAGTCGGCTGAGCCCAATTTCGACGTGCTGGGCCTGCTGCCGAAGCTTCTGCCGGTTTATGTCGAGGTATTGCGTTCGCTGAAGGCTGCTGGCGCCGAGTGGGTGCAGGTCGATGAGCCGGTCCTGGCGCTCGAATTCGACGCCCGGACACGCTACGCGTTGCGCATGGCGTTCGAGCGCTTCGCCAAGGATGTACCTGACCTGAAACTGATACTTACCTCGTATTTCGAGGCATCGGAAGAAGGGCTGATCCTGGCGTTTTCGCTGCCGGTGGCCGGTGTGCATGTCGATCTGATCACTCGCCCGGAATACCTCAACGACGTTGTCAAACTGGCGAACGGCAAGACTGTGTCGCTGGGTGTCGTCAATGGCCGCAATATCTGGAAGGCCGATCTGGTCGCGATCCTTGACCGGCTGGAACCGGCCGTTGAAGAGCTTGGGCTCGATAAGGTGATCCTGGCGCCGTCGTGTTCGTTGCTGCATGTGCCGATCGACCTGGGCCAGGAAGACAAGCTCGATGCCGAGCTGAAATCGTGGCTGGCCTTTGCCGTGCAGAAGCTGGATGAGTTGCGTGTGCTGGCGACGGCGTTACGCGACGGCCGCGAGGCGGTGGCCGATGAACTGACGGCAAATCTCAATGCTATCCGCGCCCGCAAGGCGTCGCCGCGCATTCACAACAAGGCCGTCACTGATCGTGCCGCCAAGGTCACGCCGCCGATGAGCGAGCGCCAAAGCCCGTTCGCCGAGCGCATTCTCAAGCAACAGGCGCAGCTGAGCCTGCCGTTGTTTCCGACGACCACCATCGGTTCGTTTCCGCAAACCGCCGAGGTCCGCCAGGCCCGGCTGCGTCATGCCCGCGGCCAGTTGAGCGACAATCTCTACACCCTGTTCCTGAGGGAAGAGACCGAGAAGGCCGTGCGCTGGCAGGAAGACATTGGCCTCGACGTGCTGGTGCACGGCGAGTTCGAGCGCAACGACATGGTGCAGTATTTCGCCGAGCAGCTCGACGGTTATGCCTTCACGCAGCACGCCTGGGTGCAATCCTACGGCTCGCGCTATGTGCGGCCGCCGGTCATTTTCGGTGACGTGTCGCGGCCCAAGCCGATGACGGTCGATTGGGCGATCTATGCGCAGTCTCTGACGGACAAGCCGATGAAGGGCATGCTGACCGGGCCGGTGACCATGCTGCAATGGGCGTTCGTGCGTGACGACCTGCCGCGCGAAGTGGTCTGCCGCCAGATCGCCCTGGCCATCCGCGACGAGGTGCTCGACCTGGAAGCGGCCGGCATCCGCATCATCCAGATCGATGAGGCGGCCCTGCGCGAAGGCTTGCCGATCCGGCAGGCCGACTGGGTTGACTATCTGCGCTGGGCGGTGGGCAGCTTCAAACTGGCCGCCGGCGGGGTGGCCGACGAGACGCAGATCCATACGCACATGTGCTATTCGGAGTTCAACGACATCATCGAAGCCATTGCCGAGATGGATGCCGACGTCATTTCCATCGAGACGTCGCGGTCGAACATGGAACTGCTGGATGCGTTCATCAGCTTCAAATATCCGAACGAGGTCGGGCCGGGTGTATATGACATCCACAGTCCGCGTGTGCCGGAAACGGTCGAGATGGAGAAGTTGCTGCTGACCGCTGCGGCGCGGCTGAAGGCGCGGCAGATCTGGGTCAATCCGGACTGTGGCTTGAAGACGCGCGGTTGGGCTGAGACCAGGCCAGCGCTGGAGCGAATGGTGGCTGCGGCCAAGGCGCTGCGGGCGGTGTATGCGAAAGCGGAGGTGTAATTCTCTCTCCTCCCCATTCTTCATGGGGAGGTGTCGCGAAGCGACGGAGGGGGCACTTATCGTCGCAAGTGACTTCTCCGTCATCTTCACCAAAGAGGCTCGATGCCACCTCCCCATGAAGAATGGGGAGGAGAAGGGGTTAGGCTATCGCCGCCAACAGCGCCTTCACCCCAGTGGCCGGGCCATCCGGATGGTTCCAAACCGCGCCGCTCACCGCAATGAAGTCGGCGCCGGCTTCGGCCACCTGACGCGCGTTGTCCGCCGTGATGCCGCCGATGGCGACGCACGGTGTTTCCATGCTTTCCTGCCAGATGCTGAGCGTTTCCAGCTCGGCCATGTGTTCGACCGTTTTGGTCGTGGTCGGGAAGAACGCCCCGAACGCCACGTAGTCAGCGCCGGCCTCTGCGGCTTCCATGGCGAGATGGCGGCTGTTGTGGCAGGTGACACCGATCATCGCCTTGGGCCCCAGGATGCGGCGGGCATCCTTATAGGCCATGTCCGACTGGCCGACATGAACGCCGTCGAGGCCCAACTCCCTGGCCAGATCGACATGGTCGTTCATCAGCACGGCAACGTCGTGGTGATGCGCGATCGGCGCCAGCACCTTCGTCACAGCGCGGATCTGGTCGGCCGAAATGTCCTTCAGGCGGATTTGCAAAGCGGCGACATCGCCGGCCGACAGGGCGGCTTCGAGCTGACGCGCGAACGCTTCGGCATCGGGGATGGACGGCGGCGTGATGAGATAAAGACGGCAATCTGTCATGCGCGGGAAGTGCCTCAGTCATCGTGCCGGGTCAAGCCGGAGACATTAAATATCTTATGCGGATTTTATCGCCACGGCCGGACTTCACATTGCCTAATACTTTGCGAAATCTATGATTTCCGCACCGGGCCGGGAGTGAATTGAGGAGCGTGCACGATGCGTATGAAGACAAAACTGATGGCGGGCGTAACCCTGATGCTGGCGCTGGGTGCGCCGGTCGTGGCCGCCGCCCAGGACAGCAACCAGTATGACGGCTACTGCTATGCCAAGGAAACCGATGCCAAGCGTAATGGCCTGATCATCGGCGCCGTGGCTGGCGGGCTGGTCGGCAGCCAGGTATCGAAGAATGAAAAGGGCTTGGGCACCGTGATCGGCGCGGTCGCCGGTGGTGCCCTGGGCCGCCAGATCGGCAAGAGTTCGGTCAAGTGCCTGAACGGCGAGTACTATTCCTACCAGCAGGGCGCCTATTCGCCGGGCCCCGCGCCGGAAGGCTACGTGCCGGTCTATTACAAGACGCGGCCGGAAAGCACGATGTACCAGACTGTCTATTATGACGCCCAGGGACCGAATGCGCGCGACCGCTACGCCAGCGGTTACGACAACAACAGCGGCTATAACAGCGGCTACGCCAACGATAGCGGCTATCGTCCGGGCAGCAGCGTCCAGGGCTATCGAGACGATCGCGGCTCCTGGTACACCGGCCGTCCGGTCGCTTTCGGCTGGAAGGACGAGCGCGGCCAGTGGCACGAAGGCCAGGTCCAGGCCTATGGCTGGCGCGACAGCGGTGGCCGCTGGCACCAGAGCCCGAGCAACAACAGCGGGTATGGCAGCAATTAAAGTTTAGGCAGCGGAGGGAGCTTGATTGTTCCCTCCGCTTTTATTTGGCGGCCGGGCACTTGAAGCGTGCGGCGTAAGACGCTTCGGGACCCAGGCCGACGCTGGCGCGGCGGGCGTCGAGGTTGGCGGGATCTTCGAGCGGGTCCGGTTCCCACTTGCCCTGATCGTTACATCCCCCTTGAGTGCCAAAGCGCGATTGTCCGCCGCTGTTGTGCGCCACCCGGTCGTGGAGGTAAGCGTACTCCAGGCCGCTTACCTCCTTCGTTGCCAAGAGCGGCTCCATTAGCACCAGGACCTGGCGCTGGAAGGCGATGTCGTGGTCGGCATGTTGCACCAGCCCCCAGGCATCATGAACCGTCGCTTGACCATCGACCGACTGTTTCGGCCAGCCATGCGCCGCTACATCGGCCTTGAGCCATGCTGTATTGGCAAGATCGACACGACACATCTCAACGCCGTTGTAGTTCGACATATAGGCCCAGGCCGCCGGAGACAGATTTGCCGCCCAAAGGCTCCGGTTCTGCAGCACGATCACACCGATGCGCTGGAACTGGTCGTCGGCGATCCGCACAGCCAGTTCGAGAGCTCGTGAGCCCACCGGGTAGGTCGCGGCGCGCACTGCGGGCGGAACGGCACTGTTGTCGTACACCGGATCGACCTTTTGTCCGGCCATGACGCGATCTCGCAGGCGGTTGCGGTCGGCAATGGCCGTGGTGATCTGATCGCGGCTGGTTTTCCATTCGGCATCGCTGGTTGCGGCGCGTGCCAACTTCAGACCGGCTCTATCGAGCTCCAACCATTGCGGCGTGACACAACCATATACACGCGTATCGCCGGCCGTTTCCTGTCTCTGGAGTTCGCCGAGTTGCACCTCGACCGCCTTGAGGCCATCGTAGCCCAGCTGCGTCTTGATGGCGTAGAAGCGGTCGAGATCGGCCGGCGGATTGGCCTGAAGGTCGGCAGCAATGCTTACCGGTGTTTCCGGAGAGGGCGCCGCCGCCATCAACATCGCCGCGCACAGCGGCAGCCCTAACAACAAAGCCAGGTGTTTCATCGATTCGCCCCCTCCGTCGGCGCCCGGTCGCGCCATACGTGTTCGTACCTCTTGTTTATGGCGAGTTGAGGGCGTTGTCGTTGACTGTTTTTAACCATTGCGAATGACTTGCATTTAACTTTTACCGTGTTATATATGAGAGGCATTCTCATTTTCACAGTTTCTGGTCACCCGTGTACATCTGTAACTGCAACGCCATCCGCGAACGTGAAGTCCACACCGCGATCCGCAATGGTGCTTCGACTCCGAAGGCTGTCTTTGACCACGCCCAGTGCCGTCCGCAGTGTGCCAAGTGTGTCTGTGAAATCCGCGAGATGATCGACGACGCTCAGGTTGCCCTGAAGCTCGCCGCCGAATAGGCCGGCTCTAAAACCCTTGCGAATTCGTCTCACTGTCATTCGCATAAGTTTTTGTTTTAATATGAAAAAATAGCTTCACAGCGCGGCGCGAGCGTTTTATGGTCCGGCATATCTTAACTATGCCAGGAGTCGCGCCATGAAGGGTCAGCCCGAAATCATCAAGCTGTTGAACAAGGTCCTGACCAATGAGCTGACCGCGGTCAACCAGTACTTCCTGCATGCCCGGATGATCGAGAACTGGGGCATGTATCACCTCGGGCGCATCGTCTACAAAGAGTCGATCGAGGAGATGAAGCACGCCGACATCCTCATCAAGCGCATCCTGTTCCTCGACGGCCTGCCCAACCTGCAGGACCTGCACAAGCTGCGCATCGGCGAGACGATCGGCGAATGCCTGGAATCGGACCTGGGCGTCGAAGTGCGCGGCCACGGCACCCTGGTCGAAGGCGTCAAATATTGCGACGACCACAAGGACTATGTGAGCCGCGAAATCCTGCGCCGCATTCTTGAGGACACCGAACACCATATCGATTTCCTGGAAATGCAGCTGGGCCTGATCAAGCTGATGGGCGAACCGAACTACATCCAGAGCGCCATGAAGGAAATCGAAGGCGAGGGATAATTATCTCCTCCCCACTTCGCAGGGGGAGGAGAAACGGCATTAACTAAAAAAATTCTCCCACTGCTTTGACCTTTTGCTGCGCAGCGCATAACCTGTGAGGCGAATATTCGCTTGCCAGCCATCCCCCCGAAAAGGAGGCGGCGGCGCTGAAACGGGAATGGGCAGGCGTTTGAGCGCTTTCAACCGCAGACAATTGGGCGCCTTAGGTCTTGGCCTTGGTCTGGGGGGCGCTGCGCTCCTCGCCGGTTGCGCGCGCAAGCCGTCGGCCAGCCAGGAAGGCAGCCTGGAATGGGCAGTCTCCGGCCGCTGGCGCAGCGCGTCCGACAAGGCGCGCGACGCCTATCGCCACCCCATCGAAACCCTGACCTTCTTCGAGATCAAGCCCAAGGACACGGTCATCGATATGTGGCCGGGGGCTGGCTACATGACCGAAATCCTGGCGCCGTACCTGACGCACGGCAAGGGCGACTATCTGGCGGCGCTGTTCGAGACGCGCGGCCTGGCCGACAAGGCGACGGCGTCGCTGTCCGACCGCTATCGCGCCCATTTCAGCAGCAACAAGAAGCTTTTCGGCGCGGTCGACTATACCGAATTCGGCCCGAATAGCCCGGCGCTGGTGCCGGCCGGGTCGGCGGACTGCGTGCTGTTCCTGCTGGTCATCCAGGACTGGATGGCGGCGGGCATTGCCGAAAAGGCGTTTGCCGACGCTTTTGCCGCCCTGAAGCCGGGCGGGATCCTCGGCATCGAGCAGCATCGCGCCGATATCGGCCACGTCCATCAGGACCCGGCGGCGACCAATGGCTACGTGCAGGAACCCTTTGTCAAACAGCTGGCCGGGGAGGCCGGTTTCACCTTTGTCGCCTCCAGCGAGATCAACGCCAATCCAAAGGATGACAAAGATCATCCGTTTGGGGTATGGACATTGCCTCCACAAAGGTTAACCGCCCCGAGGGGACAGTCGCCGAATCCGGAATTCGACGGCTCGCTCTATGAGTCGATCGGGGAAAGCGACCGCATGACGATGAAGTTCAGGAAGCCGCAATGATGCGTATGGGGAGTGTGAGTTGAGTCGGATCGCCGCGCTGTCACAGAGTGCGCCCTTGATGTCTATCCCCGAGTCGCGGCCGCCCGAAGGCGGGACGGGTGAATGGTACCGCGGCGCCGGGGGCTTACGCCTGCGTGTCGGCTACTGGGAAACCACGCGTCCGGCGCGTGGCACGGTCTTCGTCAGCCCCGGCCGGTCGGAGCCGGTCGAGAAGTACTATGAAGTCGTCAAGGACCTGCTGGCGCGCGATTTCTGCGTCGTGGTGCATGACTGGCGCGGGCAGGGGCTGTCGGCCCGTCTGTTGCCGGATCGGCTGAAGTGCCACGCGCGCGCGGCAGATGAGTTTCTCGACGATTTCCAGCGCCTGATGGACAGCTTCGAGGACCGGGCGCCGAAGCCATGGGTCATGCTGGGCCATTCGATGGGGGCGGCGCTTAACCTGGCCACCTTGGCCAAGGGCGAGCAACGCATCGCCGGCGCCTTCCTGACCAATCCGATGCTGCGGGTGCGGACGGGCAAGCACGCGCTGTGGGCGGTCAATTTCCAGACCAACTGGCAGGTCAATCACGGCCGGGGCACCGACTACGTGCCGGAGCTGTTCGACGATCCGTTCGAGCACACCTACGAAGAAGACGCCCTGACCCACGACAAGACGCGCTATGAGATCTGGCGCGAGCAGCTGTTCGCCTGTCCGCACCTGGCGGTCGGGACGCCGACCTGGGGCTGGTTGTCGTTCGCGCTGAAGCTCGGCGAAACGCTGATCAAGGACAAGCTGAAGGTCCTGAAGAAGATCAAGACGCCGGTGACGATCCTCTGTTCCGGCGACGACCAGGTCATCGCCAAGCAGCCGTCGAAGCTGTTCGCCAAGCGGCTGGGCAAGGCGCAGTACATCGAGGTCGGCGGCGCCGAGCACGAAATCCTGATCGAGGCCGAGGAGTACCGGCGCGAGGCGTTCAAGGAATTCGACGCCTTGATGGACTTTGTCGCACCGCGTCAGGTCGAAGAGCAGGGCGCCAAGCCGGCCAAGGCCAAGCCTGCGAAGGGCGAGGCCGGGAAGCTAGACGAGGTGGCGGAAAAGAAGGACGAGGCCTAGTCCGCCGCCGGGCGCAGGTGGACCAGTGCTTCCTCGGCCAGTTCGCGTGAGCAGGCGGCCACGACCTGGCCGCCATGGTTGCCGACGTCTTCGCCGCGCCAGTTGACGACCACACCGCCGGCGTTCTCGATGACCGGGATGATGGCGTCGATGTCCCAGGCCTTCAGGCCGGTTTCCAGCGCCATGTCCATCGTGCCTTGCGCCACCATGGCGAAGGCATAGGCGTCGCAGCCATAGCGCGCCAGCTTCACCGCCTTGCGCAGCGCCGTATAGGCGTCGTCTTCGGCGCCAACATAAAGGTGCGGGTCGGTGGTGGCGATCAATGCGTTGCTCAGCCCCGAGCAGGAACGGACCTGCAAGGGCGTGCTGCCGTCGGGCGTAATCAGCCGCGATCCGAGCGGCGAACCAAGGAAAATCTCACGCAGGAACGGCTGGGCGATGACGCCCAAAACCGGACGGCCCTTGAAACGCAGCCCGATCAGCGTCGTCCAGAGCGGCAAACCGGAAATGAAGGCGCGCGTGCCGTCGACCGGATCGAGCACCCAGACATAATCGGCATCGGCGTTTTCCTCGCCATATTCCTCGCCGATAATGCCATGTTCCGGGAAATGTTGATTGATCAGGGCGCGGATGGCGCGCTCGGCGCCCTTGTCGGCCTCGGTCACCGGATCGAAATGGACGTCCGGGCGGCTGGCATTGCCTTTGTTGATCTCATCCAGCCCACGCAGCCGGAACAGCGGCAGGGCAGCGTCCGCAGCGGCCGCGGCAAGGCTCAGCGCGAAGGTTTCGAGTTTTGCATAATCTGGCGACGACATAAGACCCGCATACCGTGGTCCGGCAGGCGGGTCTAGCGTCAGTTTAAAATTGTTAGTGGTAGCGGCCGGGGTGAGGTCCGGCCGCTACCTTAATAGGTACTCGGTACTCAATACGCGGTATGCTACTAACACTCGTGATGGGCATTGCCGTCGGAGATTTTACCTACCCGCGAGCCTTCCCAGCGGAGATGCCCAGGAAGTCACTCAGTCCGGCTTTCCCTTTCAGGCGGCCTGTTCGTTGTCGCCGTTCAGCGACTTGGCCAGGTCGAGCAGGCGGCGGCGCGGACGCTCCGACAGGCGGTAATAGGCCTGGATGAGGTCCAGCGTTTCCTTGCGCGAAAACACTTCGATGCCTTCGTTGTTGACGGCGGCGACTTCGGTCTTGTCGTCGGTCAGGCCGTCGTAGAAATAGTTGATCGGGGTTTCCAGCGCCTTGGCCAGCTGGAACAGGCGGGCGGCCGAGATGCGGTTGGCGCCGCATTCGTACTTCTGGATTTGCTGGAAGCGGATGCCGACGGCCAGGGCCAGCTGCTGCTGGGTCAGGCCGAGCAGGCGGCGGCGGCGGCGCAGACGCTTGCCGAGGTGCAGGTCGATATCGGTAGCCATGGTTCAAAAACCCCTGAGTTTCGTGTTTCGCGGGTGTCCCGGAGTGGGACGGCTCGCGTCAGGGGTTTCAAACGGCATGCCAACTTCTAATGCGGCGGGAAGGCGATACGCTGTTATGCCCTTTTGGGGGGAACAGGCGCATTGCCTACGCCCGGCGCTTTTCCTCCTCGCGCAGCAGGCGGCGCTTCTCGCGGGTGATGAAGGCGGCGATTTCCTTGTAGAGCTGGCTGTCGCGATAGCCTTTCATGGTCCGGGTGGCGTTGAGGTTGATCAGGGCCTGGATCGACTCGTGGGTTTCGCCGCTCCGGATCAGGCCGTGCAGGCGCAGCAGCAGGACGAAATAGCCGGCGGCCACCAGGGCGAAACAGCCGAGGTCAAGCAGAGACGCCGTGGAGATCATGGCGTGCGGCGCGGTCCAACCCAGGACCATGGCGCCGGCCGCCCAGAACAGCCCCGGCAGCAGCATGGCCAGGGCCGTATTGCGGTACATCAGCATCAGGGCCCGGAAGGCGGCGGACTCGCGGATGCCGTCATTGCACAGGCCGATCAGCTTCATCTGGATGCGGAAGAACTCCTCGATGGCGTAGATGCGCTGGTCGCACCAGAAGACCAGCGCTGCCAGCTTCTGCGTTTCCGAGGCCCACGGCTTGAGTGTGCCCCGGTCCCAGGCGTCCTCCTTGCCGCGGTCGATCTCCTCAAGCAGGGCGCGCGTCAGATAGAGCAGGTTGTCGAGGCGCGAGGCCAGGGCCTTGGTGACGGTCGTCGAGGCGCCTCGGCAGGCGCCGGCAAAGCGCAGCCGGTACAGGTTCTGGACGTGCGTCGCCCAGGCCAGCATGGTGGCAAAGGCGCCAAGCGTCAGCACGGCAATCGTCAACGGGCTCAACACGCCGCGGACCAGCCATGGCGCGCCGGCAAGGTCGAAACCGGCATAGGCGAAGGCGCCATCGACCCCGGCGTGCAGCGGCCGGATGCCGCCCGGCGTGACCGCCTCCAGCGCCCACCAGATCCACAAGGCGGACAGGGCAAGGCCAAGACGCATCCAGCGCTGAACCGTCTGGCGGCGGTAGAGGTTGAACCGGTCGTAATTGTGCTGAAACAGGAAGGTCTGGGTGGCGATCAGGTCGCGGACGTCCTTGTCGCCCGGCTCGCCGCCGCCGCCTGGGAAGCGGTGCTCGATCTTCTCCAGCGCCAGGTCGATGATGTGTGCCGGCGACACCGACAGGGTTTCGCTGTCTTCGTCGTGTTCCGGCACCTGGAACGGGCGGAAGTCGGGCTCATAGAGGAAGCAGGGCGCCAGCCGGTCGCGCTCGAAGACCTGCCACTGTTCGTCGTCCTGCAGCAGCGGCCGGTAATCGTCCAGCCGCCGGGTGCGGATGTCGTTGGCCACGATATGCAGGAAGTTGGACGGTTCGAGCCGGTAAAACGCGGCCAGGGCCTCGCCCTTTTGGTTGATCCGTCGCAGGGTCCACAGCGTGCCGTCCTCGATTGTCTTCCAGTAGCTGGAAAAGACGTGAAGGCTGTAGAACGTGGTTGGCGTAGTCACAATAGCCCCCTTTCCGTTGCGAGCAACGGGGCAAGATCGGGGGGCATTTGGGCGCCGCCTGTCGCTGTGGGGGTAAGTGACCTCGGCGGCTTTCATATAGACCCTGGGCGGGTGGTTCACAAGATGCTGCGGTGCAAAATCGCGTCAGTGCTGCCGGTCCTCCTCCTTGCGCAGCCGGAACAGCAGCAGCACCAGCAGGTCAACGAAGCGTGAGGTGACCTGGGCCTCGCGCGCGCCCTTGACCTGCCGCAGCGCTTCTTCCCGGGCGATCTGGCGGATGTCGTCGGGCGAGACCGGCGGGTGCATGATCCGGGCGTGCGCGGCCAGGATAAGACCCAGCGCCACGAAGAAGAGCACTAGGCCAGTCGCGGCCTGGACGGCCGCGCACCCGACCTTCGGATCGCTCCATATCGCCGGGGCGTGTAGCAGGGGGATCACCGGCAGGGCAATCGGCACCAGGGCGGCGACCGCGAACGCGATCAGCAGGCCAATCCAGACGCCGATCCGCGGCACCAGGCCGAGCGCCAGATTGCCCGCCTGCCACGACCAGCCGATACAGGCCATCCGGTCTTCCGAGCTGCGCGCCAGGTGGCTCATGCCGATGGTGCGCATCGCCAGGCGCAGATATTCGCGGGTGCGGTTGAGCCGCCGGCGGTCGCGGAAAATCATGCGGATGCTGTTGTTGACCCGCGTGGCCAGCCCGGCTTCGTCCGGCGGGGAGGCCAGGCAGGCCCTGACCAGCGCGTCGAACCGGCTGTGCATGTCGCTGATGACGGCGTCCTGGCGCTGCGGGATGTTTTTGGCGATGACCGCGCTGCTGTTGCTGCAGGCGGTCTTGAAGAAGTGGGTGACGATCCTGATGTGGTCGCGCGCCAGGAAGAAGGCGGCGACCATGGCCAGCAGGGCGAGGAGCGCCAGGCCTGCGGTGGCGGCCGTGGCGACGGTGCTTCCGTACGACCGGGTCAGGAAGGGCAACTGAAAGCCGTTCAGGACGGCGAACAGCAGGTACGCCACCAGGACCGTGGCGATCTGGCTTTCCGCCGCAACGAAGATCAGGCGGTCGAGCCGCGTCTGGTTGGCGTCGAAGTGCGCGACCCAGCGATCGATCAGGTCGTGCGCGTCCTTGTCGGGGAAGTCGAGCACGTTTGTTTCGCCCTGGCTGGGGGCGATGACCTCGCGGGCCTCCTCGACCAGGGCGCCCGGGGAGGCGCTCAGGCCCCCCGGTTCCAGCGAACTGTCATCGGCCACCGGATCGAAGATCGACAGCTCAACCATGGCGCCCGGACCGGCGCCGAAGTCGATGGCGTCACTGTCCCCGGTGAGGTCCAGCTCCGCCCGGCGCGGCGCGTCGTCCCGCAAAGTGACGTCCTTCATCCAGACGAAGCCGTATTCATCTGTTTCGTCCTGAGTGCCGGAGCTTATTGAAGTGCTGCTGAGCAGCCGGTTGACATATTTGCGGCTGCCGTCGCCGGCCTTGCGGTAAAAGCGCGCCTGGGCGAGAAAAATGGCCTTGAACATCAGCCACCTCCCGCTTGCGTGCGATCGAGAGGGTGCGGGGACTCAGCGCCGCGCCTGGGGTACAAGCGGGCCTGCATGTCCAGAGAATGCCTGGGCATTGAGTGACTCCTGCCTTTGGACACGGCGGCCCAGGCAGGCGGCTTCGGGGCGCAAGAGGGCGCTCCTTGGCCGCCGGTCAGAGCAGCCGTGTATCGTGCCAACGATGTCGGAAGGAGCTTCTTTCGCCAAAAAGGTCGCTTCGTTTCCGGAAGACGCGGCGGCACAGCGCGCGTTTTCGATACTCATCATCGTCCTCCAACATGACAGTATAATGAAGCTTAGGTATATGGTTAACGACTGTGTCGATTGAGCACCGGTGGTGTATACCACGTTGCGCATTTCCGGTTTTTCAGATATCGTGGTCCCCGGTCTTTCGAGCCATGGCTGAGAACTAGCCGTCTACTGTTTCTGCAAAAAGGATTTGCGGAACAGCGAGGATGGTGTTATTCAGTGCGGGCCAAAAAGGTCGTTTCCGTAAGGTCACGAACTTAGAAAAGCCTCCGGTACCAACCGGAGGCTTTTCTTTTGTCTGTTCAGGAAATCGGGGTCAGGCGTCGAGGCCGAAGGCGCTTTGCAGGCGCTGGAGCTGGCTGATGACGGCGTTTTCGCCCGGCGTCGCGTCCTCGTCGATGAACATGCGCTTGTCCATGTGCGAGATGCGCTCATAGAGACGGTTCGAGCGGTCGAGCAGGTTCAGCAGACCGCCCGGCAGCGCCTTGTTGCCCTCGGCCGGATCGGCGCGCAGCGGCGAAATGCGGTACTTGTCGTCACAGGCGTCGGTGGCATCCATGTCGCCTTCGCGGACGGCGCGCTGCACCAGTAGCCACGAGGCGATCTGCATCAGACGGGTGGTGAGGCGCATGCTTTCGCCGGCATAGATCAGCGCGTCCTCGCGGCTGAGCAGGCGGGAGTCGCGGCGGCCGTCGCCGTCGAGATAGCTCGCGGTTTCCTCAACCAGCGCCATGCCTTCCTTGAAGGTGCGGTCGAACAGGTCGCTCGAAGCAAAGTCGCGGACGACGTGCACGCGGGTGTTCGGAGCGGCGGCGGAACTATCTGACATACTTGAACCTTCTTGGGACCTTTTTGGGCCTTCTTGGCACCTTGGTAACGGTTAGGCGGTGTCGTCTATCCGAACCGGACGCCCAAACCCGGCGCACGCCAGAATTGGACACGATCGTGTCGAAGACCTGTCGGCATCTGCAACCCGCATGCCATGGCACCCGGCGATACTTCAGTCGAAACAGGGTTATTTATTCTTAACTACCTTTAAAAGAGAATAAAGCTTCGGCAGCGGACAGGCGATTTTTTTTGCGGTCGATGGCTTCCTTGACGCGAACGATCTCGGCTTCCAGCAGGTTGACGCGTTCGGCAAGATCCTCGACGCTGTATGGGTCGAGGTCTTCCCTGGCAAGGCCCGCAAGCGCTCCGGCGCCACGGTTGGCGTTACGTAAACTCAGAGGCAAATCTTCCTCGTTCATCGCTAACCCCTTTTATTGCCAGTGTTGGCTTTGTGCTGGACAATTTCGCCCCGTAAGCGCCATCGTCAGACCCGCGATGAAACGCCTCTTGCGCGAAGAAATCAAGGAAAACGAATCAGCATGAAAATCATTTCGGTGCGGGGGCAAGGGCAAAATCCGGACGATCTGGTGATCGATGAGGCCCCCCGGCCCGAAGTGGGACGCGGATTTGTCCTGATACGGACCAGTTTCGCCGGGGTGAACCGGCCGGATATCCTGCAACGGCGGGGGTTTTATCCGCCGCCGCCGGGGGCAGCGCCAGGATTGGGGCTGGAAGTGTCGGGGGTAATCGAGAGCCTGAACCTCGATCTGAAGGACGGCGATGACGTCGCGTGGAAGGTCGGTGACCAGGTGTGCGCGCTGGTCAATGGCGGCGGCTACGCCGAATATGTGGCGGTCGATGTGCGTCATCTGCTGCCGGTGCCGCGCGGGCTGTCGCTGGCCGAGGCGGCCAGCCTGCCGGAGAACATCCTGACGGTCTATGCCAACCTGCTCGAGCATGGTGCGCTGAAAGCCGGCGAGACGGTGCTGGTGCACGGCGGCAATTCCGGCATCGGCGCGATGACCATCCAGATCGGCAAGGCGTTCGGCGCCAGGGTCATCGCCACGGCCCGCGGCGCCGACAAATGCGCCTATGCGAAAGGGCTGGGAGCCGATCTGGTGATCGATAGCGACGCCGAGGACTTCGTCGGGCCGGTCAAGGCGGCAGGTGGCGCGGATGTGGTGCTCGATATCGTCGCCGGGGATTTCGCGCCGAAGAACCTGCTGTGCCTGAACCACGGCGGACGAATCGTGCAGGTCGGCACCGGCAAATCGCCCGAAGTGCAGATCGACCTCAGGCGGATCATGCAAAAGCAGGCGGTCCTGACCGGCTCGATGCTGCGGCCGCGGTCGGCCGACGAGAAGGCGCGGCTGACGGCGGCGGTGAGGGCGCATGTCTGGCCGTTCATCACGGCGGGCAAGATCAGGCCGATCTTGTCGAAGACCGTCGATTTCTCACGCGCAGCCGAAGCGCACGCCTGGCTGGAAGCCGGCGACCACAAGGGCAAGGTGGTGTTGAAGCTGTAAATGAACGATGTTCATTTTCTGATTGTCGACAGTTAGCGTGTGTGATATTCCCGGTGAACGTTGTTCATGGGGGAGTGTATGCGGTTCAAAGTCTTTCTGGCTTCGGTCCTGATCTGTCTGTCGGCGGCACCGGCCGTGGCCCGGCAAAAGCCCAATCCGTTCAGTTCGGGCGAAGCCTCCCTGGCCTATGCCATCGATCCCGGCTGTCTGATCTGGCTGCGCGCCGGTGGCGATATAGAGAACTATGTCGGCTCGGCCGCCCGTCCGGTCACCGAAGATGGCAAGCCTGCTCAGAAGGTCTATGGATTGGGGCACGTGTCGGTGCGGGCCGATGCCAATGGCGGTTGCTATATCCGCGCGCGCTATGGCGATCCGGCGACGCTGCGTGAGGTGGTGGTCAATACGCTGGCGGAGACCGGGCTCAAGGTCGAGCGGCTGCCGGCCAATCCAGCTTTGGCCGGGCGCAACTGGGGTTTCCGTCAGGAGACCGACTGCTTCCGCATGGATGAGAAGGTTTATCTGGTCGAGATCTACAGTGCCGCGACCCGGCGGTCCCTGCCGCTGCAGGCGACGTTCTTTCCCGATGGTGAAGGATTGGCGGCGCGCAACGGCCTCTGTTTAGGATAGGGGGCCGAGGTCGCAGCCGAAGACACCCATGACGGCGGTTTCCGACTGCGGCCACAGTTCGATCAGTGCGGGCTGGCCGACCGGAACCGCCGGAAGCAGCAGGAACAGGTGGCCGTCGGCCAGAGAGATGTCGCCTTCGGTATCGGGCGTGTCCTTGGTGCTGTAGAGCTTATAGTGGACCGGCTCGGGCGACACTATGCGGCAGTCGAGCAGGCGAACCTCGTGCCTGGTAGACGTGAAGCCGATATTGATGTGCCCCTGGTTATGCAGGCCCCAGAAATTGAAGCCGGCCTCGCCGCCGTAGGCCGTGCCCAACACGAAGGCCGGGCGCCAGATCTCAAGACGGGCACCGCCAACATAGGGCTGGTTGGGCGTCAGGGAGATGGCCGGGCCGGGCTTGAAGCGGGCGGACATGTGTAGGGCGCCCTGGGCCGCCTTGAGACGCTGGGCGGGCGTGTAACGCGCGACGTAGGCTGCATCCGGCAGGTCACTACGCATGGCCTGGCTGACCGAGGGGCCGGCCAGGGCCGCGGCCATCAGCCAGGTGATCATGGCTTTGCGGCCGCTTTGGGCTTCAGGAAGCCTTGCGCATCCATCCAGTTGTAGAACAGCTGCGGCCAGATGGCGACCTGCGGCTTGTTGGTATCGCGGATGCCGAAGCCATGGCCGACGCCGGCCAGCATGTGCATCTCGACCGGCACTTTCGCTTGTTTCAGCGACAGGTACAGTGACGGCAGCCATTCGCCGATCTGGTCCTTCTCGCCGGATAGCAGAAATACCGGCGGCGTGTCGGCGGTAAAAGTTGGCTGCGGAGTCTGGCCGGGATAGACCAGGCCGGTGAATGCGGGCCGGGCGCTTTCGGCGTCGATGGCATCTGGTGCCGCGACCGGCACGTCGGCATGCCAGCCGGTCAGGGCCGAAAGATTGCCGCCGGCAGAAAAGCCGATGACGCCGACGCGGCTGGGGTCAATGCCCCAGGCCTTGGCGTTGTGGCGGACGTCGCGGATGGCGCGCTGGGCGTCGGCCAGGGTGTCGCCCTCCAGGCTGTACGGCGAGCCGTCTTCCTTCGACAGGCGGTATTTCAGGATGAAGGCGGCGACGCCGTGCTGGCTTAGCCATTCAGCGACGCGGTAGCCTTCGTGGTCGATCCAGATTTCCTTGTGGCCGCCGCCGGGGATGACTACGACCGCCGCGCCGGTAGCTGTGCCGGGGGCGGGCAGGTAGGGGATAAGTGTCGGCTGCTGGATATGGGCCCAGACATGGTCGCCCTGGTCGGTGACGCGGACGGTTTCGGGCTTGTTGTCCCACTTGGGGCCGGGTGCGCCCTTGGGCCACAGGGTGATGGGATCGTGGGGACCCGCCAGCGCCGCCGGCGCGCTTAGCAAGGCCAGCAGTGTGCCGGCCAAAACCAGAAGTTTCATGTCCATCTCCATGTAGTGCCCAGCTCTTATGGCAACGCTGTCGTCGAGACATAGCGCGGTTCAGGGATTTACAACAGGGGCGCCGGACGAAGGAGAATGAAATTGCGGATGCTGTAAAATCCGTTGGCGGGTGGCCAATCAAGCTGTTTGAGACGGTTGTTCAATTCAGGCCACGCACCGTTGTCGAGGTAGGCATCCATTGTCAATTCGCCCTTGAGGTTGGCTCCATAGAAGGAAAACCAATGATCTTCGGGTGTTAAGACGAGCCCGCTTATTGCTTCTTGGACAGTAGATATATAGTCTTTTGGAAAGCCCGCAGCTTGACCTTCGCTAGCAAAGTTGAACATTGCTCCAATAAAAACATCCCACTGACCCCCCTGGAGAGACCAGTGCGTCAGGTCTACTTGGTCCGCCTCATGATGGTCCCAGTAAGCCGACAGGAACACATGAAAGGCGCCGATGCAAAACTTGAATAGTGCTTGTGCCACTGCCTGTTCTTCAGTTTCTCCAGTGCCGGCATAATGTTCATAGATCGACCTTTCCGCATTCAAGCGTAACTCGAGGTCCATTTGGATCATGCTTGAGGCCGGTTCATTCCGGGTCACATGGTAACCGCCGCGGAGAACAGGTAATTTGTTGTCAACAAGTGTCCAGTCTTCGTGGGTGGCGACATCGAGGCCATGTGTGCGCAAAAGGTCGATAAGTTCGGCCTGCACCATTCTTATTTGCAGAGCAGGCGCGGGTGCTACGACAGCTTCTTTTTTCTTAAACCAGCCGAACACGGACTTTTCTCCCCAAGATTCGAGCATTTTAACGGTTCCGGCGGCTTGCGCAATCACAGTGTATCAATCCTCTTCCCTTCCGGCGAAAATCATTTTATACCATCGGCCAAACCCCGCGCCCGGCTGCAAAAGCCGGGCGTAGCTATTTCTGGACGCTGAAAAGCTCCCAAAATCAGAGGATAACCCCATGTCCGATATCCTGATGCCGAAGGCCACCGCTGTATGGCTGGTCGACAACACCTCGCTCGGCTTCGATCAGATCGCTGATTTCTGCGGCCTGCACCTGCTGGAAGTGAAGGGCATCGCCGACGGTGAAGTGGCGCGCGATATCCGCGGCGCCGACCCGATCGCCAACGGCCAACTGACCCGCGAAGAACTGGACAAGGCCGAGGCCAAGCCGGCCTACCGCATGGTCGCGCAGAAGAGCCGCCACGCTGAGCTGCTCAAGCCGTCGAAGAAGGCCCCGCGCTACACGCCGGTGTCGCGCCGCCAGGACCGCCCCGACGCCATCGCCTGGTTCGTCAAGAACCACCCGGAAGTCACCGACGCGCAGATCTCCAAGCTGCTCGGCACCACCAAGTCGACCATCGAGCAGGTCCGTTCGCGCGGCCACTGGAATTCGGCCAACATCAAGCCGGTCGATCCGGTGACGCTCGGCCTCGTGTCGCAGATCGAGCTGGACGCCGTGGTCAAGAAGGCCGCCGAAGCCAAGCGCAAGCAGGCCGAAAAGCTCGGCATCCCGCTGGATGATCCGTCGCTGAAGCCCGCCCAGACCGTGCAGCCGGCTTTCGAGGACGAGGACGACAATCCTTACGCCAAGAAGAGCGACCTGACCGCCGAGGACGTCTTCGGTGCCGGCGGTGGCTCGGTGCAGCACGACGACGAAGACGAAGATTGATCTTCGCTTTGGCGTGCGCCTGAATACAAAAAAGCCCGTCTCCGGCTGGAGGCGGGCTTTATAGTTTGCCGGGCGGAGAACCGGGCTGGTTCCGGGAGCAGGGGGCTTTTCCCGGAAAAACTTGGACCCTGAGACAACTCAGGCCTTCAGGTCGAGGAGGCGACCCGTCATTTCATCGGCCGTCTTGATGACCGAAATGCTGGCGGCGAAGGCAGTGCGGGCGTCGATCTGCTCGACGAAATCGCTGACCAGGTCGTTGCCGCGCGATGCGTCCTGGACTGTGGAAGTGGCCGCGCGGTCGAACCGCTGCATGGCCATGGTTGCGCCCGAAAGGGCCGTGTTGATCGCTGACATGATGCGCCGTCCGCGTTTATTGAACTAATCACGGACATAATTACGCCTGAAAGCTTAAGGGCGCCTGTAAAGACGCGGTTAAGCGCAATTAAGCGTAATTTTGCAATATGTTACCGGATCAGAAGTAGCCCAGGTCCTGGGTACCGAAGCGGCCGATATTGGGCAGGATAGTCGGCATCTCCGAGGCCGACACGCCGAACCACCTGGCCAGCGTCGCCGACATCTGGTCCGTGCCGGTCGACGGCAGGAGGCGGCCCTGGCCGACCTGATCCGGCGTCGACAGCGACACGTGTGGCGCCGTGCCGTAGTAACGGCCGCCATTGACCGCACCGCCAATGATGAAGTGGTGCGAGCCCCAGCCATGATCGGTACCGTCGCCGTTCGATGCCAGCGTCCGGCCGAAGTCCGAGGCGGTAAAGGTGGTCACCTTGTTCTGCACGCCAAGCTCGACGGTGGCGTTGTAGAAGGCGGTCAGGGCTTCGTTGAGATTGGTCATCAGGCCGGGATGCGTCGTTGTCAGGCCGTCGTGCGTGTCAAAACCGCCTAGGGAGACGAAGAAGACCTGGCGCTTGACGCCAAAGCTGTTGCGCGCGGCGATGAGGCGGGCGACGATCTTGAGCTGGTCGGCCAGGGTGTTGCGCTTGCCGTCCGGGTCGAAGTTGGTAGTCAGCGTAATGCCGCTCAGCGCAGTGTTAACCGTGCCCTGCAGGTCCATCGACCGTTTGGTGACCCTGGCGAACTCGTCTTCCATGAGGTTGCCGCTCGACTGGGTGATCAGGGCCCTGAGCGCGGCGGGCACGGCGGAGGAGCCGTAATAGTTATTGGCGGTAGCGGCGGTGATCTTCGTCGCGCCGCCGGTGCCGATCTGGTACTGCAGGGCTGAGCGGCCGGACATGAAGACGGCGTTGCCGGCCGCCGAAATGCAGGTGAGCAGGCTGTTGCCGTTGCCGCTGAGCGCCATGTCGCCGAGACGGCCGCCCCAGCCGACGGTCGTGCCTTCGCTGCCGCCGGACTGCCATTGCGACTGCTGGTCGTTGTGCGAGAACAGCTTGGGCGGCAACGGATTGCTGACGCGGTCCTGGCTTTGATACTGCGCCAGGGTCAGCGGCGTGATCAGCGGGCCGACATTGAGCTGGATGGCCACCTTTCCGGCCTGGAACAGCGAGGCCAGGCCGGTCAGCTGCGGCGCCAGCGCGTATTGCAGGTTATCGGTCAGCACCTGGCCGGCCGCCGGCGTCAGGGCGGTGGCGGCCAGCGCCGAACGGTCGATCGCGATGTCGCCGCGGATGCCGCTGTACAGGCCGTAATTGTTGAGATCGTAGGGCACGATCGTATTGGCGTGGTCGTTGCCGCCGTACAGGAAGACGCAGACCAGCGCCTTGTAGTCCGTGGCGTCGAAGGCGGCGGCTTCACCGGCGGCGGCGAGGTTCAGCGCCATCGGGGCGGCGACGCCCATGCCACCGAGCGCGGCGGCGCGTTGCAGAAAGGCGCGGCGGGTCAGATCGGGAAGGCGGTTGATATGCATGACGGCTACTTCTGGATCAGGTATTCGGGAGCGCACATGACCAGCAGGGTTGCGGCCCAGATGCGGTTCAGCTTTGCCGCATCGCTGGATGCCGCGGTGAGGGCGTTGGCGTTGAGCGCGGTTTGCAGGGCGGTAATCGTGGCGCCGGACAGCTGGTTGGCGCTCAGGTGCAGGTTCAGCCAGGCCAGCAGGGCGGCGGCGTCATGGGCGATCGGCAGCAGGCTGGAATAGTCGGGCTTGATGTCGTTGTAGCCATACTGGATCACCGAGGTCATGGCGTTGATATAGCTGGCCGTGGTGCTCTCGTTGTGGATCTGGAATTCCGGCGCCACCAGGTTGGCGGTCGCCAGGGCTGTACTGGGCGGCACGTAGCCCGGCCTGAAGAAGTTGAACACGGTCGACGCATGCAGCGGGCTTTGGCCGAGGCTCCAGTCGCCGCTGGTGGTGTCGTAGATCTGCCATAGGTTGGTGGCGCTTGACGCATTGAAGGTGCGCGCCCACTGGGCGACGCGGATCATCGGTTCGCGCAGCTTGCCCGCCGACGCCGCGGTCGGCAGGGTCAGGGCTTCGGTGTCGGTGAAGATGGCGAGCCACACGGCCTTCAGGTCGCCGCGTACGCCGGAACCGTTGTCGTTGAAGGCAGCCGCAACGCGGCCGACATAGGCCGGCGAGGGGTTCGATGTCACTAAACGCCGGATCATCTGGATAGCGAAGAACGGTCCGGCATTGGGATGGTTGAACAAGGTATCCAGCGCAGTTTTCAGGGCGGTCGCACCGTCCGTATTGGCTGGAACGGTTACGCCCAGGAAGGTGGCGGCCAGGGTTGAATGGTTCGACGCCTTCAGCGTCATGCGGGCGCGGGCGAATTCCGTCGTCGGGACCGTGCCCGAGCTGAACGACACCGTGCGCCAGGTCACACCCGACCAGTCGTAGTCATAACCCGTAAATACCCGCGCCAGGTTGGTGATGTCGCTCTGGGTGTAGGTTTCGATCGGCTTGCCCGCGCCGTCGGCCTTTACCGTCCCGTCGCTGTTGAGCTGGTAGAGCCCGATGGTGAACAGCTGCATCACCTCGCGGGCATAGTTTTCATCGGGCTGGCGGCCGGTCGAGAGATTTTCCTTCAGGTTGCCGCGCGTGTTGAGGAAGCTGCCGACGGCCGGATTGAGTGTCACTTCCTCCAGGAGGGTGCGGTAGTTGCCGAAGACATTGTTGTTCAGCATGTCCCAGTAGCCGGCGATGACATAGTCCGGGTAGAAGCCGTCAAGCGGCGCGAGCGACGCCACCATCACCTCCGACAGGGCCAGGGCCAGGCGCTTGCGCAACTGATCCGGGCCGGTCATCAGCATGCGCCAGGCCATCCAGTTGCCGGGGGTCGGATTGTACATAAGGTCGGCCTGGGCCGCGCCGAAGTTGTGGGAGTCCAGCCAGGCCGTTCCAGACTGGCTCTGGGCGGCGTTGAACTGGCTGTCAAGCCAGTCCTTGTGGCCCAGGCTTTTCAAGGAGGCGATGTCGTTATCGCCCACCGAGAACTGGGTCTGGAGCAGGAAACGCGCTGCCTCGGTGTCGTTGGCCGGATAGGTCTTGGTGACCGTCGGTACCGGGGTGGTCGTGCCGCCACCGAACAGTCCGCCCCCGCTGCTGCTGCCGGAACCTCCGCTGCCGCCACCGCCGCAGGCGCTCAGGGCCGCGGCCAGAACCCCGAGCAGTCCAAGGCTGGGTGCACTGAGGCTTGCGTCCTTCGTTACAGAAGGCGTTTCCGCCGGAGCGGCCTCCGTCATTTCGATTTGCGGCGCTTCATCGACGCCCGAATCCATGTCCCGCCTAGCCATCACGCGTACTCATCCCAGGTTTTTGGTTCCGAAATAGAAAGCTGCTTGAACTCTCGACAGGCACGTATAGATTTGGTTAAATTTGAATATTAACTTGTCGTTAATAGT
>JBEHYZ010000010.1:0-104230 GCA_048497915.1 Pseudomonadota bacterium | reverse complement strand
CGTCGCCATCGGCTTCGTCGGCGCAAGCGCGATCTTCCCAGGCTGGGGATACTGGTGAAGCGCCAACGCCTCGTCGTCACTAAAACTCTGTTTCTCGCTGGGCATCAGTGCCTGTTTTCCCGATCCGCCGGGCGCTGCCGCAACAGCGCCGTCATTTATATGATTTTTGACTGCTTTTTCTTTAGACTTATAGAATAAAGTCAATAAGTTAAAAAGACCGCGCATCAATTTTTCGCCAAAAAAATTTATAATGTCTGACAAATACTCAGGCAAGCCGATTCTGCTGCCCGCGCACGATTAAAAGCAACGAACAGAATTAGCCGGGGATTGTGTCGGTTTTAATTGCCGCTCCTCTTCTCTCGGGCGTTAAGAATCATTAACGTCGGATCATGAACATCATGACCGAAGACACAAAAGCCGACATCGAAGGCGCCACGCCCGTCATGGCGCAGTATATCGAAACGAAGGCGCAATATCCCGATACGCTGCTGTTCTTCCGCATGGGCGATTTCTACGAGCTGTTCTTCGAAGACGCCGTCACCGCGGCTCAGGCCCTGTCGCTGGCCCTGACCAAGCGCGGCAAGTACAAGGGCGAGGACATCCCACTGGCCGGTGTACCGGCCCACGCCGCCGACGCCTATGTCGCCAAGCTGATCCGGCTGGGCTTCCGCGTCGCTGTCTGCGATCAACTCGAAGACCCCGCCGAAGCCAAGAAGCGCGGCTACAAGGCCGTGGTCAAGCGGGGCGTCGTCCGCGTCGTCACGCCGGGCACGCTGACCGAGGATTCGCTGCTCGAAGGCCGGGCGTCGAACCGCCTGATCGCCTTGTCGCAACGCGGTGGGGCGATGGCTCTGGCCGCCGTCGAGCTGTCGACCGGCGAGGTCGAATGCCTGGAGATCGAACCGGAGTCCTTGAGCGCCCATTTGTCTGCGTTAAGGCCGTCGGAAAGCCTGGTCGCCGACCGCATCTTGCAGGACGAAACGGTCTACGGCTTGCTGAAAGCCGTCGGCGGCGTCCTCCAGCCGCAACCGGCCAGCCTGTGCGACCCCGCCGGTGGCGAAGCGCGGCTGCTGAAACTCTACGGTGTCCAGACCCTCGATGGCTTCGGCACATTCAGTCCGGCCGAGATTTCGGCGCTTGGTCTTCTGGCCGCCTATATCGACCTGACCCAGGCCGGCAAGATCCCCGTCCTGAAACCGCCGGCGCGCGTGCTTCAGGCCAATTACCTCAGCATCGATGCCGCCACCCGCAATTCACTGGAGCTTGACCGCACCCAGCAGGGTCGCCGCGAAGGCAGCCTGATTCAAGCGCTCGATCAGACGGTGACATCCGGCGGCGGGCGTCTGTTGCTGGCGCGTTTGTCGCGGCCGCTCTACGATCCAGCCGCCATCAATGCCCGGCTTGATACCGTCGACTGGCTCTTGCCCAAACGCGACCTGCGCGAAGCCTTGCGCCACCTGATGCGCTCACTGTCCGACCAGGCGCGTGCCCTGTCGCGCCTGTCGCTCAATCGCGGCGGCCCGCGCGATCTCGCCATCATCCATGAGGCCCTGAGCATCGGCGAAAGCCTGGCCCACGCGCTGAATGACGCCACACAGAATCCGGTCATCGATCCGGCAGTGCCGTCTGAAATCGAGAGCTTTATTGCCACGCTTGTCCCGGCGGAAAACGTCAGCCGTGTCCGCGATCGGCTTGAACGCGCCGTCATCCAGGAACCCCCGCTGTCCTTGCGCGACGGTGGGTACATCCGTGAAGGCTTCCATCAAGGCCTCGATGAAGCGCGCGGCCTGCGCGACGACAGCCGCCAGATTATCCTGGCGCTCGAAGCCCGATTAGCCGCCGAAACCGGCGTGCCGATCCGCATCAAGTTCAACAATGTCCTCGGCTACTTCATCGAACTGAGCCAGAAACAGGCCGATCAGCTCACGGCCGCCGACACGCAGAAGCAGTTCATCCACCGCCAGAGCCTGGCCAACCAGGTGCGCTTCGTCACCACAGAGTTGGTCGACCTCGACTCGCGCATCCAGCGCGCCGCCGCCCAGGCCCTGTCGCTGGAGATGGAGATCTTCGAGGAACTGCGCGAACAGGTGCGCAGCGTCGCCGCCGAAATCCAGACCAGCCACGACGCCATCTGCGCGCTTGATGTTGCTTGCGGCAATGCCTGCTGGGCGGAAGAATTCGACGCCGTCCGCCCACATATCGACCATTCGTTGAGGATCGACATAAAACGCGGCCGCCATCCGGTCGTCGCCGCCGTCCTGAAAAGCCAGGGCAAGCCGTTCACGCCCAACGATGTCTGCCTCGATGCCGAAGGACGTGATGCGGCCCGCTTGAGCCTGGTCACCGGTCCGAACATGGCCGGTAAGTCGACATACCTGCGCCAGAACGCCCTCCTGATCATCATGGCCCAGGCCGGCCTGTTCGTGCCCGCGCGAGAGATGCATCTGGGCGTAGTCGATCGCCTGTTCAGCCGCGTCGGCGCCGGCGATGACCTGGCACAGGGCCGCTCGACCTTCATGATGGAGATGGTCGAAACCGCCGCCATCTTAAGCCAGGCGACCGGCAAATCCTTTGTCATTCTCGATGAAATCGGCCGCGGCACCGCCACCTATGACGGCCTGGCCATCGCCTGGGCCTGCACCGAGCACCTGCACGAACGCATCCAGTGCCGCACACTGTTCGCCACCCACTATCACGAGCTGTCGGCGCTGGAAAAACGCCTGAAAGCGCTCAACAACATCAGCCTCCAGGCCCGCGAGCACAACGGCGAGCTGATCTTCCTGCACGAGGCCAAACCCGGCGCCGCCGACCGCTCTTACGGCGTTCAGGTCGCCCGTCTGGCCGGCATGCCGGGCGGCGTGGTCAGCCGCGCCCGCGACATCCTGCAGCGCCTCGAGGAAGACAACCAGACCAAGCTCAGGCTTGACGACCTGCCGCTGTTTTCCATGGTTCGGGCACCAGAGCCAGTCAAAATCGCTCCGTCGAAGGTCGAATCCCTTGTAAAATCGCTCAATCCTGACGATTTAAGTCCCAAAGAAGCCTTGGAAGTTATCTATAATTTACACAAGCTCCTTATAAACGAAGGCTGACGAGTACCCTGAGTATCATGGACGCGCCCTCCCCAATGCTAACCCCGACCCACCCGGCTGCGCCGGCTTACCGTATTGACGGCGCCCAGCTGCGTGAGGCGCTGACGGCGGCCTATGAGGACTCGAGCGGCGATACGTCCGACCTGCGCAACCGTGCGGTCAAAATTTTGAAAGAAGCCTGGACCCTCGCCCGCGCCTCGCTGCTCGACGGCGTCAATGAGACCAAAGGAGGCCACACCACCGCCAAGGCTTTGGCGAAGTGCGCCGACGAGATTGTCAGCGCTTTGTGGGACTTTACCCTGACTCACGTCTACCGCGCCCGCAACCCGACCGAAGGCGAACGCCTGGCGCTGCTGGCCGTCGGCGGTTACGGCCGCGGTGAGCTGGCCCCCTATTCCGATCTTGACCTGTTGTTTCTGCGTGCCTGGAAGGAAACCTCGCACTCGGAATCGGTGATCGAGTTCATCCTCTACACCTTGTGGGACCTCGGCCTGAAGGTCGGCCACTCGTCGCGCACCGTCGATGAAGCGATCAAATATGCTCGCGGCGACCACACCATCATGACGGCCCTGCTCGAGCACCGCCGCATCGCCGGCGACAAGGAACTGGTCGAGCTGCTTGATCAGAAACTGGCTGCCGAGGGTCTCAAGTCGAACATGTTCGACTTCGTCGCCGCCAAGCTCGAGGAACGTGACGCCCGCCACGTCAAATCCGGCGCCACGCGTTTCGTTGTCGAGCCCAACCTGAAGGAAGGCAAGGGCGGCCTGCGCGACCTGCACACCCTGTTCTGGATCGCCAAATACCTGGCTGGCGCCCAGCCCGACCCAAACGCGCGTATCAAGTCGGACGACAAGCCAAAGGCCAAGCCGAACAAGGATTCCTGGGGTGTGCTCGATCGCCTGTTGACCGATAAGGAACGGCAGATCTTCATTCGCGCTTTCGACTTCTTGTGGAAAGTTCGCATCCTGATGCACCTGACAGCCGGCCGTGCCGAGGAGCGCCTGAGCTTCGACATCCAGCCGGAGATCGCCCGCCGCATGGGCTTTGTTGACCGCTTCGGCGAGCCCAATGTCGAGCGCTTCATGCGCCGCTATTTCGTCACCGCCAAGGAAGTCGGCGCGCTGACCCGCACCTTCTGCACCAAGCTGGAAGCCCAGCAGGCCAAGCCGCTGACCAAGCTGTCCAACCTGATCCAGAGCGGGTTGATGAACCTGACCCGCGCCGATCACCCCGGCTTCGTTGTCACCGGCGGGCGCCTGAGCGTGCACAGCCCCGACATCTTTCAGAAGTCGCCGGTCGCCATGTTCCTGCTGTTCAAGATGGCCGACCGGCTCGATCTTGACCTGCATCCGGACGCCTTCACCGCCATTGCGCGTAACCTGAAGCTGGTGACGCCGACCCTGCGCCGCGATCCGGAAGCGGCGCGGCTGTTCCTTGATCTCCTGGTGCGCGGCAAGAATCCGTACCGGATTCTCAGCATGATGTCGGAGACCGGTCTGCTTGGCCGCTATATCCCTGAGTTCGGCCACATCGTCGCCCAGACCCAGTTCAATATGTACCACGCCTTCACGGTAGATGAGCACACCCTGCGCGCCATCGACGTCATCCATGGCATCGATACCGGCCGCTACAAGGACGAGCACCCGCTGGCCAGCCAGATCATGCCGCAGCTGGCCGACAAGGAAACCCTCTATCTCGCCATGCTGTTGCACGACACCGGCAAGGGCGGTGAGGAAGGCCAGGAAATCGGCGGCGAGATCGCAGCACGCAAGGCCTGCGAACGATTGGGCCTGGAAGAATGGAAGGTCGATCAGGTCGCCTGGCTGGTTCGCCACCACCTGGTTCTGTCCGACTACGCCCAGAAACGCGACGTCTCCGATCCGGAAACCGTCGCCAGCTTTGCCCACATCGTTGAGACTCCGGAGCGTCTGCGCCAGCTGCTGATCCTGACCGTCGCCGATATCCGCGCCGTCGGCCCGGGCGTGTGGAACGCCTGGAAGGGCCAGCTGATGCGCGACTTGTTCGCCGCCACCGAAAGCGCCTTCCGCGGTGGCCGTGGCTCCGACGCCATCGAAAGCGTCCGTCTCGACATTTCCGAGCGCGCCCAGGAACGCCGCGCCGCCTTGAGCGAAGACAGCAAGGACATGGCCGCCTGGCTGGAAACCATGGACGAAAGCTATCTGTTCTCCTTCTCGCCGGAAGAGATCAAGAGCCACGCCGCCCTGGTCTGGTCGACTTTTGAATCCGAACCGGCTGCCAAGGCGCGTATCGACAAGGAACGCAACGCCACCGCCTTCTCGATCTCGGCCGACGACCGCCACGGCCTGTTCGCCGATCTGGCGCGCACCTTCGCCAATCTCGGCGCCAACGTCGTCGGCGCCCAGGTGTTCACCTCGCGGACCGGCAACGCGCTCGACGTGTTCTATGTTCAGGACGCCCAAGGCCTGCCGTTCGCCCACGACGACCGGCATCGCCTGGAACAGGCCGAACAACAGCTGGTCCAGGCAGCGCTCGGCCACCTGCCGCCGCAGTCCAACTATCAATCGTCATTGGCATCGCGAGGGGCGGCGTTTGCCATCGCCCCGACTGTCACCTTTGACGACAGCGCCAACACCAACATGACCATTGTCGAAGTGTCGGGCCGCGACCGGCCGGGTCTTCTGGCCGACCTGGTCGGCGTCATGGCCAAGGAGCGCTTCGACATCGCTTCGGCGCACATCGACTGCTACGGCGAACGCGCCGTCGACGCCTTTTATGTCACCGATCACTTCCGCAAGACCCAGCTGACGCCTGGCCAGAAGCAGCACATCCGCAAGCATCTGCTGGCCGTGCTCGATCAGCCGTCAGCCACGCCACAGAAGGCGCATCTGGCCCGTGCCCGCGCCAGTATGGCACGTTAGGAAGTAACGCCTAATAAACCCTCTTGCCTGCAAGATGACCTCCGCCTAATGCTGGCTCGCCGGACTTTGCGACCGGTTCCTCATTTTCAGGTTCCATTTCCGTGTCCAGCACGCCCGAGACGCCAACAGAGACGCCCAGCCCCGTGACGTCCGGCCCTCCGACTTCAGATTCCGACACGCCTGTCACCACCGCCAAACCCGCTCAAAAGTCGGGCCTGCTGCGCAATTCACTGATCAACGCCGCCTTCACGCTGATTTCGCGTTTCGCCGGCTTTGCGCGCGATCTGGTGTTGGCCGCCTATCTCGGTGCCAGCAGCAACATCATGGCCGACGCCTATGCCACGGCCCAGCAGTTCCCCAACCTGTTCCGCCGCATCTTCGCTGAAGGGGCGTTCTCGAGCGCGTTCGTGCCCGCCTATTCTGCCGCGCTGGAACGCGACGGCAAGGAAAAGGCCGACAAGATGGCGCACGACGCCATGGCGACTCTGGTGTTCCTGACCGTCTGCCTGACCCTACTGTGCGAACTGACCATGCCGTGGCTGATGTTCGTCTTCAAACACGGCTTCGTCTCGGACCCGGAAAAGTTCAAATGGACGGTGATCTTCACCCAGATCACCATGCCCTACCTGCCGTGCATGGCCATCGTCGCCCACCTGGCCGGGGTGCTGAATGCGCGCGGCAAGTTCGTCATCTCGGCGGGCGTGCCGATCCTGCTCAATGCCGTGACCCTGATCATGGTCCTGCCGCAGCACAATGTTTTCGATTCCGCGCTGTGGGCCTCGATCGGCACCATCATCGCTGGCATCCTTCAGGCAAGCCTCCTGATGTGGGGCGCGCGCAAGACCGGCGCCCATGTCAGCCTGTCGCTCATCCCGGTCTTTTCCAAGGACATCAACGCCCTGCTCCTGCTGGCCGTGCCCGGTGCTTTGGCCGCCGCCGCCACGCAGATCAATGTCTGGGTGTCACAGGCCTTTTCATCGAATGTCCCCGGCGCCACCGCCTGGATGACCATTGCCGACCGCTTCTATCAGCTGCCGCTGGGCCTGGTTGGCGTCGCTATCGGCACGGCCCTGTTGCCCGCCCTGTCGCGCGCCGTCCACGCCGAAGACCATGAAAAAGCACAAAGCACCATGGACACGGCCTTCGTTTTCGCTCTGATTTTTGCCCTGCCCGCCGCCATGGCCCTGTGTGCCATGCCGTTCTTTCTGGTCGACGGCGTCTATACCCGCGGCGAGTTCCACACCGGCGACGCCATCCAGACCGGCCAGTTGCTTCTGCATTACGGCTGGGGCGTTCCGGCCTTCGTGCTGACCCGGATTCTGAACCCGGCCTTCTTTGCCCGCAAGGACACGTTCGGGCCGATGAAGTTCGCCATCGTCTCGGTTATCGTCAATGTCGTGGTCGGCGTCGGGATGTTCCAGATCATCGGCGTGCCCGGCCTCGCCATCGGCACCTCGACCGCCGCCTGGGTCAACGCCATCCTGATGATGATCACCCTGGCCAAGCGCAAGACCTGGATCATCGGTCCTCAGGCGTTCCGCCGACTGCTGCTTGTGTTGGTGGCGGGCGCCGCCATGGCCGCCTTCTGCGCCTTCGCCTCGCACGAACGCGCCGCCATCCAGGGCGCCATCGACTCCATCCTGCCGCTGCACAACGGCGAGCACGCCCTGTCGATTATGGGTCACAAGGCCATCGGCGCCAAGGAAATCGCCGTGGTAACAGTTTCACTGAGCGGGCTTTTCCTCTATATCGCCCTTCTCTTTGTGACCGGGGCCTTCCGCCCCTCGGAATTGAAAGCCGTCATGCGGCGCAAATAAGATGAACGATACTGCTCCTAAACCTAATCGCATGCGGATTCTGTCCGGCATCCAGGCGTCCGGCTCGTTGCACCTCGGCAATTATCTCGGCGCGCTGAAGAAGTTCGCCGACATGCAGGCCAATGACGCCGACCGCTTCTATATGATCGCCGATTTGCACGCGATCACCGTCTGGCAGGAGCCGGAAAAGCTGTTGTCGCAGACGCGTGAGATCGCCGCCTGCTTCCTGGCTGCCGGAGTCGATCCGGCGAAGTCGATCATCTTCCCGCAGTCGGCCGTGCCAGCGCATACCGAGATGGCCTGGCTGTTCAACTGCGTCGCCCGCCTCGGTTGGCTGGATCGCATGACCCAGTTCAAGGACAAGGCCGGCAAGGACAAGGAACGCGCCTCGATCGGGCTTTACACCTATCCTGTGCTCCAGGCCGCCGACATCCTGGTTTACAAGGCCACGCACGTGCCAGTCGGCGAGGACCAGCGCCAGCACCTTGAACTGACCCGCGACGTGGCGAAGAAGTTCAACCACGACTATGGTGTCGAGACCTTCCCCGTGCCAGAGACGCTCTATCAGGGGCCGGGTGCGCGCATCATGTCCTTGCGCGACGGCACGGCCAAGATGTCGAAGTCCGACCCGTCGGACAATTCGCGCATCAACCTGATCGACGACGCCGACACCATCGCCGGTAAGATCAAGAAAGCAAAGTCCGACGCCGAGGTGTTGCCCGAAGCGGAAGACGGTCTCAATGACCGGCCTGAAGCCAAGAACCTGGTCGGCATCTATGCGGCCTTGTCGGGCATGTCAGCGCAGGCCGTGCTCGATCAGTTCGGCGGCAAGGGTTTCGGCGCCTTCAAGCCGGCCCTGGCCGAGGTCGTCGTCGAAAAAATGGCACCGGTGTCAGAAAAGCTGCGAATGCTGCTTGGCGATCCGGCACAAATCGATGCTATATTGCGCGAAGGCGCGGCTCAGGCGAGAGCGGTCACGGAACCCGTGGTCGCTGAGACCAAGAAGATCGTCGGGCTTTGGGGCTGATAATAAGGCCGGGGCAGGGACTCCGGCAACCCCGCGCGTGAAGGGAGAAACGAGTGCGTTACAAGACAGCCCTGCTGTTTACTCTGGCGTGCCTGGGGTTGGCCGCGTGCGACAATGCCAAGCCGGTGGGCGGGGCAGCTGTCGCCGTGACCAAGAACAGCTATGACAATGGCTCGGTCATCAAGAACAAGATTGTGCTGACGGCCTATGCTATGCGCGCAGCGCTGGGCAATAATCCCAACACCTCAGCCTATGTGACCATCTCCAACGAAGGCACGATTCCCGACCGGCTGGTGTCGGCGTCGTGTGCCTGCGCCGAACATGTGACCCTGCACACCATGACGATGAGCGGCGGCATGATGCGGATGAACGAGATCACGGAAGGCTTTCCGATCGCGCCGGGCCAGGTGCTGACCTTTGTGCCGGGCGGCGATCATATCATGCTGGAAGGTTTGAAGGCACCGCCGCACGATGGCGAAAGCCGCGAGATGACGCTGACCTTTGAGAAAGCCGGGCCCATCGTGGTGAAGATGCCAGTTTCGGACGCACCGCTGTCGAAAAACTAACGGGTAGAGCGCCAGCGAAAGTATAGCTTTCGCCAGCGATGGGGGTCTGAGACCCCACGCCCCGTTAGCTTTGCGCTAAAGTGGCCTGCATGAAGCCAAGCATCGCCGCAATCGATTGCTGCATGGCCTCCGCTGAAAACTGCATCACACCGCCCTTGTTGTCTTCTTCATCGAAGGCATGTGACGCGTTCAAGGACAGGATCTCAACCTCCGACCCAGCCGCCTTCACCTTGTCGAAGATCTTGCGCGAGTGCTTTATCGGCGTCAGGTGGTCCTTCTCCGCCAGCACCGCGAAAACCTTCGGATGGCGGACCCAGCCATTGCTGTTCGAGCGCGCCGGGAAGTTGATGTACGGATAGACCAGGAACAACCCGCGCACATTGGCCAGGCTCTTGTCCGCATCGGCCAGTTTGGCTTCGCCGCTGGCCGTCAGCGGCTCGGTCATCAGGTCCATGATCGACCAGCCACCATGGCTGAAGCCAACCAGTATGACATTATCCATGTCGACCACCCGCGACTCACGCAGACCCCACAACACACTCAGCACATCACCGGACCGCTCATAGCCCTGCATCACCACGCCAGTGCAGATCATGCTGGTGGCAAACAGACGGTCCCAGCCCCGCGCCCCGAAACTGTCGACCACATAGGCCCGCACGCCCGTATCGGCCGCTGCTTGAGCATAGGTATGAACATGCGGCCGCAAGCCGCCGCAGCCATGGAACAACACCACTGCCGGCCGGGGCTTATCATCCTGCGGACCGTACACCGTGATGAAAGGTTTCAGAAGCGCATAGCGCTGCGCCATCGTGTCCATTGGCTGTTCCCCTGCTAAGCCTCATTCCAAAAAGTGGCGCGAAACCAAATCGCACTTTTTGGATAAACATGAGGCGACCACTAAAGAGCAAGACAGGTTTAGCTCAATTTTGAACAACGTTCAATATTAAACCGTGGCCTCGGTCAGGAATCGCACGAATGCCGTCTCGGTCTGATCGTGAGCGGATCGGTCATAGGACATGAAGGGCCCGAAATGCATACCATCCTCATCGAAACAATGGGTGGCGTTGAATTCCAGTGTCTCAATCGGCACCCCCTCTTCCTTGAGGCGATTGACGACATTGAGCGAATGGGCGTGCGCCGTGAGGAAATCATTGCGCGCCAGCACCGCCAGGGTCTTCGGCGTGTATTGCCAGCCATGCGTATTGCTGCGCGCCGGGAAATTTATGTACGGGTAGACGAGGAAAACACCCTTCACGCCGCCCATGACCGCCGGGTCGGGATCCTGCAACCGCGCCTCGCCAGACCGGGTCAGCTTCTCGGTCATCAGGTCCATGATCGACCAGGCGCCGTGACTCCAGCCCGCCAGCACCAATTTACCGGCATCGACGTCCGGCCGCTGCGAGATCCCCCAAACCGCCGCCAGCACATCGCCTGACCGCTCATAACCGTGCAGCGCCAGGCCGGAACAGACCAGGCTGACCGCCGCCGTGTGGTCCCAACCGCGCGGCGTGAACGAGTCGACGACAAAGGCCCGAAAGCCGGCGTCGGCCGCACGCTGAGCATAGGTATGGATGTGATCGCGCACGCCATTGCAGGCGTGAAACAGCAGAACCGCCGGTCGTGGTGTGCTGTCGTTAGGGCCGTAGACCGTCAGATGCGGTTGCAAAAATAAAAAACGGTCCTTGAGCGTATTTAGCAACGAGATGCCTCTTGCATAATCTGTAACTGATACTATTTTAGTTACGGTTCTGAGCTATACCCCTGATCAATCAGAGTTTGCCCGGGAACGCCAGTTATTTATTCGAAAGAGCATTCGCCATGAGCACCGCCATTCGTACCGCCGACCACCCTATCGACCCGATCTTCCTGAATCGCTGGTCGCCGCGCGCCTTTACGCAGCAGCCGGTCAGCGAAGAGCAGGTCCTGACCGTCCTCGAAGCCGCGCGCTGGGCGCCGTCGGCCTCGAACCTCCAGCCATGGCGCTTTATCTACGCCCTGCGCGGTGAACCGGAATTCGATACGCTCCTGAGCCTGCTTGTACCGTTCAATGAAGGCTGGGCCAAGAACGCCGGCGCCTTGATCTTTGTCGCCTCGGTGACCAGCTTCGACGGTGAGCGCCAGATCCCGACTCACAGCTTCGACGCCGGCGCCGCCTGGATGTCGCTGGCCCTGCAAGCCGAAAAGATGGGCCTGATCGCCCATGGCATGGCTGGCCTCGACTACGAAAAGGCCCCGCTGATCCTGGGCCTGCCGGACAATGTCCGCCTCGAAGTCGGCCTGGCGCTGGGTTACAAGGGCGAGATCAACACCCTGCCGGACTTCCTGCAGGAACGCGAAGCCCCTTCAGGCCGCGAACCCCTGTCGAACCTGGCCTTCAAGGGCAAGTTCGCCGGCGAAGTCTCTGCGCCGAACTAACCTCCGAAGTAACTAAAGAAAAAGCCCCCTCGTTGGAGGGGGCTTTTTTTAATGGCGGAAGACGCGAGTGCCCGTGAACACCATCGCAAGGCCCGCCTCATCGGCGGCGTCGATCACCGCCTGGTCATTCATCGATCCACCCGGCTGGATGACCGCCGTAGCTCCTGCGGCCGCCGCTTCGAGCAGGCCGTCGGGGAACGGGAAGAAGGCTTCCGACGCACAGGCCGAACCCTTCGCCAGGCTGTCCGCCAGACCGAGACCTTCGGCCGCTTCCTTGGCGCGCAAGGCGGCGATCCGCGAGGAATCCCGCCGGTTCATCTGGCCCGCGCCGATACCCGCCGTCTGGCCGTTCTTGGCGTAGACAATGGCGTTCGACTTGACGTGTTTGGCGACGGTGAAGGCGAACAGCATGTCCTCGATCTCGGTCGGCGTTGGCTGACGCTTGGTGACGACCTTGAGGTCGGCGGCCGTGATGCGCGCTGTGTCACGCGACTGGATCAGCAGGCCGCCCGCCACCGAACGGAACACCTGACCGCCCGACAGCGGATCGGGCAGCGAGCCCGTAACCAGCAAGCGCAGGTTCTTCTTGGCGGCGAACACCGACACCGCATCGTCATCAACTTCCGGCGCGACCACGACTTCGGTGAACACTTCAACGATCTTTTCGGCCGTAGCCTTGTCGAGACGGCGATTGAGCGCCACGATGCCGCCAAAAGCCGACACCGGATCGCATTCCAGGGCGCGCTTGTAGGCGGTGATCAGGTCGGGCCCGACCGCGACACCACACGGATTGGCGTGCTTGACGATGACGCAGGCGGCCGACGCCTTCGGATCGAACTCGGCGGCCAGCTCGATAGCCGCATCGGTGTCAGCGACGTTGTTGTAGCTCAGCTCCTTGCCCTGCAGCTGCTTGGCGGTAGCGACGCCCGGGCGGGTCTCACCGGTCTTGTAAAAAGCCGCCGACTGGTGCGGATTTTCGCCGTAACGCATGGTTTGCAGCCGGCTGCCGGCGATGGCCTTGCGCTCCGGATAGGCGTCGCCAAGCTGACCGGCGAACCACGACGATACAGCGGCGTCGTAAGTGGCGGTGCGGGCAAACGCCTTGGCAGCCAAGGATTTGCGTAACACCATATCGGTCGCGCCTTCGCTGGCGATGGCTTCGAGGACCGCGTCCATGCCCGCCTTGTCGACGCAGACACTGACATAGGGGTGGTTCTTGGCCGACGAGCGGATCATGGCCGGGCCGCCGATGTCGATGTTTTCGATGGCCGCTTCGAAAGTGCCGCCCGCCGCGACGGTCGACTCAAACGGATAGAGGTCGATCCAGACGATATCGATCGGGGCAATGTCGTGGTCCTGCAACGCCTTGGCGTGTTCCGGCGCGTCACGATAGGCCAGCAGCGCGCCGTGCACCTTCGGGTGCAGCGTCTTGACACGGCCGTCCATCATCTCAGGGAATCCGGTGATGTCCGACACGTCCTTGACCGGTAACCCGGCCTTTTCGATCGCCGCCTTGGTGCCACCGGTCGACAGCAGTTCCACGCCCGCCGCAACCAGGGCCTTGGCCGCTTCGACCAGCCCGGCCTTGTCGGACAGCGAGATCAGGGCGCGCTTCGGCTTGACGAGGTCGGGGGCGGGCGGAAAATCGGGAGCGGCGGGCATGGCAAGTCCTTATAAGGTTCTCCAAAACGTACTGACGTTTTGGCAAGGGCGACCGCCCGCCGCCGACGTTTCGGCGAGCCATGCGGCGCTTGAGCTGAATAATGTGGCGCCGTTTACAACAGCCGCCAAGATTTGCCTACCCCCGGAAATGATCCGTCTTCGGTACAAAAGCAAAGCCCCCGCCGGTGGCCGGCGGGGGCTTTCTCCAGGTTGCCGCGTTATTAGTAACGACGCGACGGCGTATAGGGGTGGTAACCCCGTTGTTCGTAGCGGGCATCCTGAATAGCGTTCTCAACGTTATTGCAGGTTTGCTTGCCGTGGTCCTTGCCCAGCTTCGAGCCGACCACACCACCGGCCAGAGCACCAACGATCGCGCCCAGACCCTTTTCCTTCTTCGACACCTGGCTACCGACCAGGCCACCGGCAACCGCACCCAGGATCATACCGGTATTCTTGTCCTTGGCCTTCGTCGCGACACAGCTTTGGGTCTGCGAGTACGGACGGGCTTCGACGGTCATCGGAACGGCGGCGCCCAGGATCAGGCCGGAGGTGACAATCGCGGCCATGGTGTTCTTGAAAATCTTAGTCATTGTCTTGGTCCTTCGTGTTGGCCTTTTGGGTTGATCCCGTCGGCTTCATGAGGACCTTTATAAACCTCCGAAAATGAACGGCATTTGAGAGCCGCATTCATATTCATTCAGAAAACGATTTATTTTTGAAGGGGTTAAACACGCTCCGTTAACCAAGGAAAACCCTGCCGAAACAGGGTTTTTTGTCAGATTGTGACGCGCATCTTATCCAAAAACCGCTTCACACTTTTTGGGATGCGCTTTTAGCCACGCACATAACGATAGACCGTCTTGACCTGCCGTCCGTGAGAATCTTTTGAATAAACGACACGGGTGCGATAGGCAGCTGAGGCCAGACAGGCCTTCTTGCCGCTGTCGTGGCCCATCTTGCTGCCGATGGCCGCGCCGGCCGCACCACCGGCAATAGCCCCCAGACCGCGCTCGTTCTTGGACACCTGGCTGCCGATCAGGGCGCCGGCAATCGTGCCAACCACGGCACCATTATGCTCACGCCGCTTCTGTTCATACTTACAGACGTAGCGCGTATAGGCGGAAGCGGAACTCGGGATCGCCGCAGGTACGACGGTAACGAGGCTGGCGGCGACCACAAACACGGCAGAACGGTTCAGAAGGTTCGACATGATCTCTCTCCATTATTTCTTCGTTTAGAACTCCCCATTTGGGGCGAGAGTTTATCCGTTCACCGATAAAAAAGCGGTTGGGATGCGCGCTGTTACGCCTCAGCGGGCGATAACTTCCAGCGGATGCGCGTCGGGGAATCCAGCCGCCCGACACCACGCAGGCAAATCTGGGCCGTCTTGCGGCCCATGCCCCGTTCAAATACCAGACCGGGCTCGATCAGCACTTCCTTGGCGTCATGACGCAACCACCAGCCGCGTCCGCCCGGCCCACGCAGCAGCACGCTTTTCTTGTCGCGCGCCATCGACGCCTGCACTTCCGGATGCAGCAGGAAGCGGACGGTGAAGGGCGCCGCCATCGGCACTTCCGCCTTGATGTCCATCGGCGTCAGCCGCTCTTCGCCGCGCAGCTCGTCGCGCTGGGCGTCGACATAGAGGCGGCGTTCGTGCTTCAGGCCGAAGCGCGACTTCCAGCCTTCGTGCTCCATTTCGAGCAGCGACCCGGCGTCCTCGGCCTCGACGCGGCGGCTGCGCACTTTGTAGCGCGGCCCTTGCAGGGCAAAGCTCAGCAACTCACCGAACGTGCCGGTGATCGGCGTCAGGATGGCGCTGTCCGCCAGGCACAACGTATTGCCCGCCCCGGCCAACCGGTATTCCTGCCGGTCGGTCTGGGTTGGCGACCAGCCCGGCGACACGATCAGCCGGTCGCGGCCACCGGACACTTCGAACGCCATGGGATGATCGACGCCCGCCTGGCCGAATGGCCCCGACCGCGGCTCGCCGGTATCGACAAAGACGCTCAAAGACCGGCCCAGCAGGCGCTGATAGCGGGCGTCGTCCAGCTGCTCCGGCAGGTTCGACGCCGACGGGCGGCCATCGCTCTTGACCAGGGCCGGGCTGACCATGTCCTCGGTCAGGCCCTCGCCGCCCTGGAACGCCGCTAGTGCCCCGTCCGGATGCGACATGGCGCGGACGAACCGGCCCAGCTTTTCGGCGTGGGCATCCAGGCCTTCCGGCAGGGCAAAGCCGCGCTGGCTCATCGCGTCTTCGATCAGCAGCAGGTCGTAGAGCAGCTCCAGCGCCTGTTCCGGGCTGCGCGACACATGGCTCCCGTCGGCCATCACCACGCGCTTCAGCATCTTGGCCAGCAGCTTCAGGCCGTGTTTGCGGAAACCGTCGCCGGTCGCCCCTGCCAGCACACAGCCCAGCACCGTCAACGCGACCGCCTTGTGGGTCAGCCAGTTCGGGTTCAGCCCCAGCCGGATCAGGTGCCGGCCTTGCTCGGCCAGCGACTGACCAAGCTCAGTGACTTCCTCCGGATTCCCTTGCGTCGACAGCCGCCGGGCAAACACCGCCAGATTGATCAGGCGGCGCGGCAGAACCTCCTCGCTCCAGGCGAACGGCGTCCACTTCTGGAAGGTCTTGTTCCACAACAGGAACAGCCGCATGCCTTCGCGCGCGCCCTCGTCGCCCTGGGTCAACAGCGACCCCAGCCACTCGAAGCGGTGCAGCGCTACGGCAAAGGCCCGTGTCGGGCTTGGCCGGTTCCACGGATCGCCCGAGCCCTGCACGCTCATGCGCGCCCCAACCAGGGTGAACCGGCCGGACAGGATGGCCTTGCCCGCCGCCGCATTGGCCGGACGCACCTCATGCGGCGCAGCGACGAAACCTTCGGGAATCTTGCCGCGCAGGGTGAGGCGATAGCCGGGCATGCCGAACACCTCGTTGCCCGCCTGACGTTGGACCCAGGCCAGCGCCACCTGCGGCCACGGCGTCGGGACGCTATGCAGTTCCACCACCGGCGGCGAGGATTCATAGGCCTGCATCAGCATGCTTACAGGCCCTTCAAGCTCTTTATGTTGGCGGCATAGGCGTCGGGCCCGCCCTTAAAGGCGGCGGTACCAGCCACCAGCGCCGTCGCTCCGGCATCAACGCAGGTTTGCGCGTTACCGGCATTGACCCCGCCGTCGACCTGCAGGAGCGCGAGACTGCCGGCGGCATCCAGCCGCTTGCGCACCGCTTCGATCTTGCGCAGCGAACTGTCGATGAAGCTCTGGCCGCCAAAGCCCGGATTGACGCTCATGATCAGCACTAGGTCGAGATCTTCCATCACCCAGTCGACGACCTCGACCGGCGTCGCCGGATTGAGCACGACGCCCGCTTTTGCGCCCAGCTGCCGGATATATTTCAAAGTGCGGTGCAGATGCGGCCCGGCTTCCGGGTGGACGCTCATATAGTCAGCCCCGGCATTGCGGAAGGCTTCGAGGAAGCTGTCGACCGGCGAGATCATCAGGTGCACGTCAAACGGCAGGGCGCTGTGCGGCCGCAGGGCCTTCACGACATCCGGGCCGATGGTCAGGTTGGGCACGAAATGGCCGTCCATGACGTCGATATGGACGAAGTCAGCCCCGGCCTCGGTGATCGCCCGCACCTCAGCACCCAGCTGCGCAAAATCGGCAGACAGGATCGATGGACAGATAAGCGGATCGGTCTTCGGCATAAGCACTTTCCGAAAAGTGTGACGCGCTTTTCGGTTAAAAAGTGCGACAAACAAAAAACAGACAGGAAAAATCCGTACGCGGAGGGAGGTCTATAAACGCAGTTGTACTCGCGGCGTCAACCGTTTTGCCGGATCAGGCGAGCAATAAAGAACCCGTCCTGACCGCCCGGCCTTTGGTGCGGCAACAGGCGCAGCCAGCCTTCCGGTCGGACGCTGGCGGCAGGAACTCCGGCCCGAGCGGTTTCCTCAGGTGTGACGGGCGCCAGAACAAAGTCCTTATGGCGGCGCAGGAAGGCCAGGACCTGGGTTTCGCCCTCCTCGCGTTCCAGACTGCACGTGCAGTAGATCAGGCTGCCGCCTGCCTTGACGCGATCGGCAGCAGAGTCGAGCAACCGGTGCTGGACGTCGGCCAGCTTGGCGATATCGGCAGGCCGCGTCGCCCACAGCACGTCCGGCTGGCGGCGGAAAGTGCCCGTGGCGCTGCATGGCGCATCGAGCAGCACGATGTCGAATTGCCGTTTGTCTTCAAAGGTTTCGGCATCACCCATCAGGATTTCAGCCGTATAGCCGGTACGTTCGAGGTTTTCCTCGACGCGCTTCAGACGGTTTTTCGAGCGGTCCAGCGCCGCGACGGTCGCGCCCTTGGCCAGCAGTTGCAAGGTCTTTCCACCGGGCGCGGCGCACAGGTCGATAGCGGTCTTGCCGGTCAGATCACCCAGCAGCGCCACCGGCGTGCTGGATGCCGCGTCCTGCACCCACCACACGCCGTCTTCGTAACCGGCCCAGTCGCGGATATCGCCGCGCAAGGCACTGCGCAGGGATAGCCCGCCCAGGGGTTCGCCCTGCAACGACTCTTTCAAGCGCTCAAGGTCGGCGAGAGTCTTGAAACTGAGGTCCGTCGACGGCTCTTCGGTCAACACCAGGGCGATGCCTTCGGCGTCTTCGCGGCCATAGCTGGTGCTCCAGCGCTGGAACAGCCAGTCGGGCGCAAGCCGCGCGGGGTTAGGCGCGCGCAGGCCACCTTCGCGGATGACGCCGCGCAGGATGGCATTGATCAGGCCCTTGAACGGGCGGGTATGGCTTTCGCGCTCGGCCAGCTTGACGGTGGTGGAGACGGCGGCGAAGTCCGGCACCTGCATGAAACCGATCTGCGCCAGGCCGATGCGCAGCAGGGCGCACACTGCGTCCGACGGCGTTTTCTGCGTCTTCTGTTCAATGATGTCGTTGAGTTGGCCCAACCGGCGCAGCACCAGCAAGGCCAGAGCCCGGGCAAAGGCGCGCTCGGAGTCGCTAAGCGCCAGAAAATCAGCGCGCGTGACGGCTTCGTCAAAACCCGAACGCTTGGCCAGCGCCGCATCGACCAGCGTCAAGGCGGCGACCCGAGCCGGCATGCCGATATCGCCGCCATCGTCGACGATCTCAGGAATGGGCTTCTTATCCGCGGCGATCTTGGCGGCCATGCCCTTACTGGGCGGGCGGGGGCCGGACTTTTTCGCCAATGGCTTTTGATACGGATATCTCTTTTTGGGCGGCTGAGCCATGTAAGATGCTTTGCGTTTAAGGATGCCCGAGGGCGGGGTCGCGTTACATAGGCGTTGTGGGCACGCTCGTAAACGTCTTTTCCGCGGCCGGGCGACGGTTCATTTTCGAAGCCAGCTCAATCAGCGCCCTGACGCGGTTTTCCGTCGCCGGGTGGGTCGAGAACAGGTTGTCCATGCCGCCACCATGCAGCGGATTGATGATGAACATGTCCGCCGTCGCCGGATTCCGCTCGGCCTCATAGTTCACCCTGCCATGCGCATAGGCTTCGATCTTGTGCAGGGCGCGGGCGAGACTCTCGGGGTCGCCGGAGATTTCACCACCGATGCGATCGGCTTCGTATTCACGAGTGCGCGAAATCGCCATCTGCACCAGCATGGCCGCGACTGGCGCCAGGAACATGATCAGCAGCGAGCTGATGATATTTCCTCCGCGATCCTCATCGTCACGCGAACCACCGAAGAACATGGCGAAGTTGGCCAGCGACGAAATGGCGCCGGCGATGCTGGCCGTGATCGTCATGGTCAGGGTGTCGCGGTTCTTCACGTGCGCCAGTTCGTGCGCCATGACGCCGCGGATTTCGCTACGGTCGAGCATACGCAGAAGGCCGGTCGTCGCACAGACGGCGGCGTGCTGAGGATTGCGGCCAGTGGCAAAGGCGTTTGGCTGATCGTTATCGACAATATAGACCGCCGGCATGGGCAGCCCGGCGCGGCGGCTTAAGCTTTCGATATCCTGGTAATAGTCGCGGACAATGCCGGTGGTGCGCGCTGGATCGACCGGCTGGGCGCGGTACATGCGCAGCACCATCTTGTCTGAGTTCCAGTAGGTGAACAGGTTCATGGCAATGGCGATGCCGAGCGCGATCAGCATGCCCGTCGGCCCGGCCAGCATAAAGCCGATAACGCCGAACAGCGCCGTCAGTCCGGCCAGCAGCAGATAGGTCTTGAACGGGTTCATCGGAGGTCAAGGTTCCTTGAGTTGTTGTCTCTCAAGGATTACATATGGGAAACCCTTGTTCCGCCTGCTAGAAACCTTACGAAAATGTCATCTGAAGACGCTGAAAAGCCCGCCGATCTCAGCCAGGTCAAGAAGAAGCTGACGCCCGAAGCCGAGCGCGCGCTGGCTGAAGCCGCCGAACGCCGCGCCAGGGCGGAAGCCAAGCTGCCGCCTGAAGACGGCGGCCCCAGCGGCCCCGAGCCGACGCGCTATGGCGATTGGGAACGCAAGGGACTGGCGGTGGATTTTTAACTCTCCTCCCCATGAAGAATAGGGAGGAGAAATTACACGTTATGCAGCGCCGCCAATATGCTCTGGGCGGCAGCCACAGGGTCCGGCGCGCGGCTGATCGGCCGGCCCACCACCACATGTGAAGCCCCATGCAGCAAGGCCTCTTGCGGCGTTGCCACGCGCTGCTGATCGTTGAGGTCCGCGCCTTCCGGCCGCACGCCCGGCGTCACGATCAGGAAGCTTTCCGGCACGCGTGAGCGGATCATGGCCGCTTCATGCGGGCTGGCCACCACGCCATCCAGGCCGCATTCAACCGCCTGATCGACGCGCCGCATCACCAGATCAGTCAGCTCCATGCCATAGCCCATTTCGTCGAGATCATGCTGGCTGAGCGAGGTCATGACGGTCACGCCGATGATCTTCGTCTTGTCTGGATTCCCCGAAGCTGCCCGGCCTTTGACGGCGGCGCGCATCACCTGCGGCTCGGCATGCACCGTCAGCAGGTCGCAGGCACCATTGGCAGCCGCCTTGGCCGCGCCTTCGACCTGAGCGCCGATATCGTGCAGCTTCCAGTCCTGGAAAATCATCTTTCCCTGTTCGGCCAGTTCGTAGGTCAGCTTCAAGCCGCCCTGTGCCAGCAGGGTCAGACCGATCTTGTAGAACGACACGGAGTCGCCCAAAGCTTTGACCAGGGCGCGCGCCGATTCCAGATCGGGCTCATCGAGCGCCAGAATCATGCGGCTATCGGCCTTGAGCAGGGTGGACATGATGATATCCTTTGCAACCATCAGCGAAGCGTTTTAATTTGCCCCTGCCATGACTCTGCTCGCCTTCTACGTCAACTTCTTCATCACGCTTTTCGCGTTGATCGACCCGATCGGCAACGTGCCGATCTTTGCGGCAGCGACTTCGACGCAGTCGGCGGCGTCGCGCGCCTGGGTGAGCATCTATATTGCCATCTTCACGGCGCTGATCCTGACGCTGTTTTTCTTCGCCGGCCTGAGCATCCTGCAATTCTTCGGCATTTCGATGGATGCGTTTCGCATCGCCGGCGGCTTGCTGCTGTTCCTGATGGGGCTGGAGATGGCGCGCGGCCATTTCCTCGACGCGTTCTCCCATGCCGAGGAGGTCAAAAGCGGCGGCGACCCCGCCACCGGCGTTCAGCCGCTCGGCCACCGCGAAACCGCCAAGAAAAGCTTCGAAAAGCTGGTTGTGCCCTTCGCCTTTCCGCTGATGGTGGGTCCGGGCACGATCTCGACCGTGGTCATTCAGGCAAGCGTGGCCAAGGATTTCGGGCCACTGGGCCGGATCGTCGGCGTGGCCGCCATTCTCACCACCGCTGTGGCCATCCTGGTGACGCTGTTGCTGTCGTCGACGATTTCGCGGCTACTGGGCCGGATCGGCATGGTGGTCGTGGTACGCGTGCTTGGTCTGATCCTGTGCGCGCTGTCGGTGCAGATCATCATCTCGGCGGTCAGCGAGATCACCCACAACATCATCTTGCCAAGCGCGGCGCATCCGTACACTCACTGAACCGCTGAGCCGTTCAGGCGCGGCGAAAATGTCTGGCTTTCGAGCACCCGCAGCGATGCGTACTTCAGTACGTGAGCAAGGGCGCGCAGAAAGACGGGCATTTGCAGCCCGCATCAACGGCTCAGCTAGCGGTGCATTTTGCGGAGCTGCCCCGACGCAAACTCCATCGTCCAATCATCAGGCAGAACTTTTAAAACCGCCGCCGCCGCCTTGTTCGGCGCCCCTGGCACACAGCACGCCCGGTTAGCCTCAGCCGCAATGAAGCCCTCACGCGCTACCTCATCCGCCCCCAGCCACACCCATTCCGGCGCCGCTTTGGACAGCTTGGTATCCAACCCCTTGTTGTCGTGGAATTCCGTGTAGGTGAAACCTGGACACAGGGCGCTGACATGCACGCCATGGTCGCGCACTTCCAGATGCAGACCCTGCGAAAAGCGGATCAGCCCGGACTTGATCGGCGCATACAGCGTATCGCCCGGCGACGCCGGCAGGAATCCCGCGATCGAGGCGACATTGATGATCCGGCCAAAGCGCTGCTCGACCATACCCGGCAGGAAGCGATGCGTCAGCTCGACCGGCGCCAGCCACATCACCTGCATCATTGCCTTGTGGTGCTCGAAACCGTTGCCAACAAAGCCACCAGGCAGACCGTAACCGGCATTATTGACCAGGCCGTCGACCGTGCGGCCCAGCGCCAGGACGCCCTGCTGCAAGGCTTCGGGCGCCGCCGGATCGGACAAGTCGGCCGGCAGGACATGCGCCTCGACACCAAAGCGCAGCCGGATCTCCTCGGCCAGTGTGTCGAGCCGGTCCTGGCGGCGGGCGGTCAGCGCCACGTCCCAGCCATGACCCGCATAGGTCCGGGCGAAACTCAGGCCAATGCCGGACGAAGCACCGGTAATCAGGACGAGACGACGTGCCAAGGCGTGGTTTTCCCAAACAAATCAGGCGTAAGCGGAGAATTTTAAGAACACGACGCCCGGGGAAAAAGCAAGGGTTTTTGAAAACGCTTTATTCCGCGAGAACCTTGGCGATTTCGCCGGTCGCTTCGTCCGCATATTTGAGCAGATCGGCCACCGTCACCTTTGAAAGGCTTTGCGAAGCGGCCGCATTGGCCAGCTGCATGGCGTCATTGACGGCGCGCGGGATCGCCTGGCTGACCGGGCAACCCTTGGCGCCGACCGGAGCGGACCCCAGGTGGGCGCAGCCATTCACGGCCCGCAGCACTTCGTCGAGTTTGATCGTCTCCGGCTTGCGCAGCAGCCAGGCGCCGCCAGCTACGCCGGAACAGGTCGCCAGCAGCCCGGCCTTGGCCAGTTGCGTGGTCATGCGGCGGATAACCACCGGATTGGTCGGGATCGATGCAGCGAGCACAGACGAAGACACCGCCTGTTCTCTCGAAAAGGCGTTCTTGTGCGCAAGATACGCTAAGGTATGCGCGGCAACGGGAAATCTTTGACTGTCAGACATGCTTGCACGCCTATTACTACAATTTTGTCACGCTTCATAGGTTCTTTGCCTATGCGCCCGGCCATCCGGAAACGCGGCCAACAAAACGTGATTGTGTACTGCAATAAATAGGCGTAAGAGCGCGACGTTCAAGCGAGGGCCTTTCGAATGACTGTCAAGTCGCCGCCCTCAGGAGAGTATGCATGATAGGGGAAACCCCTGCTGGAGCCACGGCCTCCCCGCCGGATTCAGCCCAAAGCGCCGCCGCAACCGCCACAGTGGCGGGCGGTGAGTCTCAATCCACGTCCATCCACATCCGTTCCAGCGAACAGCCGAATGCCGGCGGTGCGACCCCCATGGGCGAAGCTGAAGCCGTGCAAAGCCATGGCCACGGCTCCGAAAGCTTCTGGGCGTTGGGCGTCGGCGCCGTCGGCGTTGTGTTTGGCGATATCGGCACCTCGCCGCTCTACGCCATGCGCGAAGCCCTGCGCCACAGCCACGAAGGCGGCAGCGGCACGCTGGCCATCTACGGCGTCATTTCGCTGGTCTTCTGGGCGCTGATCATGGTGGTGACGTTGAAATACGTCATCTTCCTGATGCGCGCCGACAACAAGGGCGAAGGCGGCACCCTGGCCCTGATGGCCTTGGCGCAAAAAGCGCTCGGCAAATATTCGCCGACCGTGTTTTTCCTGGGCATCTGCGGCGCCGCCCTGTTTTATGGCGACGGCATCATCACTCCGGCCGTGTCTGTGCTCGGCGCCGTCGAAGGCCTGCGCGACGCGCCGGGTGTCGGCAACATTTCGCAGATCTATATCGTCGGCCTGGCCGGTGTGATCCTGCTGGCCCTGTTCATGGTGCAGTCCAAGGGCACCGCCAAGGTGGCACGCTTCTTCGGGCCGATCATGGTGGTGTGGTTCCTGACCCTGGGCGGCCTTGGCCTCTTCCACATCCGCGACCATCCGGACATTCTCAAGGCCCTGATGCCGCAATACGGCATCGAGTTCCTAATCGCCAATGGCTTTACCGGCTTTGTTATCCTGGGTTCGGTCTTCCTGGCCGTAACCGGGGCCGAGGCGCTCTATGCCGACATGGGCCATTTCGGCAAGAAGCCGATCCAGCGCGCCTGGCTGTTCTTCGCCTTGCCGTGCCTGACCCTGTGCTATCTCGGCCAGGGGGCGCTCACCCTGCACGATCCGTCGGCGCGCGAAAACCCGTTCTGGCGCATGGTGCCGGACAGCCCGTATGCCTATTGGCCGATCTTCATCCTGGCCACCATGGCGACCGTCATCGCCTCGCAGGCGGTCATCACCGGGGCGTTTTCGCTGACCCAGCAAGCCGTGCAACTCGGCCTCCTGCCGCGCATCGACATCAAGCGCACCAGTGAGACCCAGGCCGGCCAGATCTTCGTGCCACAGATCAACACCATGTTGCTGATCGGTGTCGCCGTGCTGCTGATCCTGTTCCAGACCACCGACCGCCTGACCTCGATGTACGGCATCGCGGTGACCGGCGCCATGATGGTCGACACCCTGCTGGCCTACGTCTTCCTGCGCCATGTCTGGAAGTGGAAGCGGCCACAGGCCTGGATGGTCGTCGCCCCGCTTGGGCTGCTCGACATCATCTTCTTCGGTTCCAACCTGCTGAAAATCCCGCAAGGCGCGTGGCTGCCGCTGATCCTCGGCGGCGCCCTGATCCTGATCATGCTGACCTGGGTTGGCGGTTCGCGCACCCTGGCCGAAAAGTCGCGCCGCGATTCCGTTCAGCTCGCCGACCTGGTCGAGATGCTGAAAAAGCGGCCGCCGCACCGCGTCGCCGGCACGGCCATCTTCCTGACTTCGGACGCCGATGCCGCTCCCGTCGCCCTGATGCACAATCTCAAGCACAACAAGATCCTGCATGAGAAGAACATCATTCTGACTGTGCGCACCGCCAACACGCCGAGAGTCCAGGAGGGCGACCGCGTTTCGATCGAGGTGCTCAATGAGGACTTCAAGAAGGTCACGCTGGCCTACGGCTTCATGGAAAGCCCGAACCTGCCGCGCGCGCTCGGCCTGTGCCGCAAACTCGGCCTGAAGTTCGACATCATGGCGACCAGCTTCTTCCTCGGCCGCCGCTCAGTGGTGCCGTCGGCCAATTCCGGCATGCCGCTGTGGCAGGACAAGCTGTTCATCTTCCTGATGAAAAACGCCACCAACCCGACCGAGTTCTTCCATATCCCGCCGGGACGCGTGGTGGAGTTGGGTACGCAAGTGACGGTCTAAACCACCGTCACTTCGTCCACTCCAGCGCTTCATTGGCCAAGCGCCGCAATAAGCGCGCCAGTTCGATCTTGTCGTCCTCCGGCCAGTTGGCGAAGTGCGCCCCGAATAGCTTGCTGCGCGCCTCATCCAGGGCCGCGTTCATTGCCGCACCTTCCGCCGTCACCACCGCCTCACGCACCCGCTTGTCCGAAGCCCCTGGCCGTCGTTCGATCAGGCCCAGGCTCTCCAGCTTGGCGACCTGGCGGCTGACAGTCGTGTAGTCGCGGCCCACCATCTCGGCCAGCTCGACCACCCCGATACGTCCGAACTTGCCGATCCGCGCCAGCAGCGGAAACAGCGCCCGGTCGAGCGTAATCCCCGCTTCCTGGATCAGCAGGGCGTCCGGTTGCGGCGCATTGGCGACGCGGACAAGATCGAACAGGGCTTCATGAATTTGACGTATGTATGGGTCCATATGTGTGTTATACACATTTTTTCTTGACGCGGTCCAGAGCTCCATTATATGTGTATTATACACTTAAATGGAGCTTGCCATGGACACCGATGTTCTGATCTGCGGCGCCGGACCGACCGGTCTGGCTTTGGCCATCGAGCTGGCCCGCCGCGATATTCCTTTCCGCCTGATCGAAAAGTCGCCGACGCCGTTTACCGGTTCGCGCGGCAAAGGCCTGCAACCGCGCACGCTCGAGGTCTTCGAACAGATGGGCGTGGCCGACCGTATCGTCGCCGCCGGTGGCCCCTATCCGCCGTTACGCACCTATGCCGTCGATGGCTCGATTCGCGAAGGCTTCGCCGATGAACGCCGTCCGTCCAGCCCGGCCGAACCCTACGGCCAGGTGATCATGTCGCCGCAATTCAGGACCGAAGCCATCCTGCGCGACCGCCTGGCCGAACTGGGCCACAGCGTCGAATACGGCACGGAGATCGTCCGCTTTCAGCAGAATAGCAAAGAGGTCAAGGCCTGGCTGCGCACCGCCAAAAGCCAGCAGACCATCAAGGCCAAATATCTCATCGGTGCCGATGGTGGCAGAAGCTTCGTCCGCCACGCTCTGGCCGTTGGCTTTCCCGGCGACAGCCTGCCCTACCGCGCCATTGTCGCCGATCTGCGCCTCGACGGCCTGGAACGCGACGCCTGGCATCGCTGGACCAACAGCGGCCCGGAGAAGCAGATTGCCCTTTGCCCGCTGATGGGCACCGACCTGTTCCAATTACAAGCGCCGCTGCCGGTCGATGTCGAGCCCGACCTGTCGCCCGAAGGTTTGCAGACCATGATCCGCGAGAGGACCGGCCGCTACGACATCATCATCCGCGACATTACCTGGTCGTCCGCCTACCGCGGCAATGCCCGGCTGGCCGACCGCTATGTCATTGGCCGCGTCATCCTGGCCGGCGACGCCGCCCATATCCACCCGCCAACGGGCGGCCAAGGCCTCAACACTTCGGTGCAGGACGCGTGGAATCTTGGCTGGAAACTGGCGAACGTCCTGACCGGTGGGCCGGACCTGCTGCCCACCTACGAAAGCGAACGCCGCGAAGTCGCCGCCGGCATGCTGGGCCTGTCGGTGAAGCTGCTCGACGCCGCCCGCCAGCAAAACGACATGCGCCGCGATCGCTCGACCCAGCAGCTCGACATCGGCTATCCCGAGTCTCCGCTCAATCTCGACACCCGGCAACGCGATTTGACGGCGGGCAGCCGCGCGCCGGATGCCCTCTGCCGGGGCGCCGGTGGCCAGCCTGTCCGGCTCTTCCACCTCTTCGGCCCGCACTGGACCTTGCTGGCATTCGACACCACCGCCGACATCGCGCCGCGCAAGGGCCTGCGCATTCACCGCGTCGGCAAGGACGTCCTCGACGAAGGCGACCACATCCGCGACGCTTATGGTTTCGAAACCGGAGACATCGCCCTGATCCGTCCCGACGGTTATGTCGGGGCAATTGTGACAGATCTTGCTCAACTTGATGACTATTGGGCCAGGGTCGGACTCTAAATTGTCACTTGCATCGGGGGGCCATAGACCCTAAAGCGCGCGAGAAATTTTTTAACGAAAGACCCGCGCCCGATGTCTCAAACCGATAAGCCCGTCAAGAAAGTCGTCCTCGCCTATTCCGGCGGTCTCGACACCTCGATCATCCTGAAGTGGCTGCAAACGGAATACGGCGCCGAAGTCGTCACCTTCACCGCCGACCTGGGCCAGGGTGGCGAAATCGAACCGGCGCGCGCCAAGGCATTGGCCGCCGGCGTCAAGGCCGAAAACATCTTCATCGAGGACGTCCGCGAAGAGTTCGTCAAGGACTATGTCTTCCCGATGTTCCGCGCCAACACGGTCTATGAAGGCCAGTACCTGCTCGGCACCTCGATCGCCCGCCCGCTGATCGCCAAGAAGCAGATCGAGATCGCCCGCAAGACCGGCGCCGATGCGGTTTCGCACGGCGCCACCGGCAAGGGCAACGATCAGGTCCGTTTCGAGCTCGGCTATTATGGCCTGGAGCCCGACATCCGCGTCATCGCGCCGTGGCGCGAATGGGATTTCAAGAGCCGCGAGGCCCTCCTCGACTTTGCTGAAAAGCACCAGATCCAGATTGCCAAGGACAAGCGCGGCGACGCGCCGTTTTCGGTCGACGCCAACCTGCTGCACTCGTCCTCCGAAGGCAAGGTGCTGGAAGACCCGGCCGTCGAAGCGCCGGAATTCGTCTATCAGCGTACCATTTCGCCGGAAGCCGCCCCCGACAAGCCGACCGTCTTCACCATCGACTTCGAACGCGGCGATCCGGTCGCCATCGACGGCAAGGCCCTGTCGCCGGCCGCCCTGCTGACCAAGCTGAATGAGCTGGGCCACGACAACGGCGTCGGCCGTCTCGACCTGGTCGAAAACCGCTTCGTCGGCATGAAGTCGCGCGGTGTCTATGAAACTCCGGGCGGCACAATCCTCTTGGCGGCGCACCGCGGCATCGAGTCGATCACGCTCGATCGCGGCGCCATGCATCTAAAGGACGAGCTGATGCCGAAATATGCGTCGCTGGTCTATAACGGCTTCTGGTTCTCGCCGGAGCGCGAAATGCTGCAGGCGGCTATCGACTATTCGCAGGCCAAGGTCACCGGCCGCGTCACGGTCAAGCTGTATAAGGGCAATGTCACGATCACCGGCCGTGAAAGCCCTTATTCGCTGTACGATCAGGACCTCGTCACCTTCGAAGAAGGCAAAGTCGCCTACGATCATCGCGATGCCGCCGGCTTCATCAAGCTCAATGCGCTGCGCCTGCGCGTGGCGGCGAAGCGGGATCGTCGCGGCTGATAAACAAATGGGGTTTGGGTCCTGAGGCCCCAAGACTTCCCTATTTCCTTTCCTTTTCTCGCCCCAAAAGGGGCGAAGAAAGGAAAGGAATTAAGATAAGTTTTGTGGGTATGCCGTGGCGAAAGTACAGCTTTCGCCCGCCATGCGGACCCCACGCCCCGTTCGTTTTGGAGCCCCCGATGAAAGACCAGGAACGCGCCAGCGCGCTGATCACCGAAATCGCCCAGGCCGTCGTCAATGACGACGATTTCCGTACCTTGGACTGGGAGAGCCTGTCCCTGGTCAGCATCGTCGACAGCGGCATGGCCGACATGAGCGGCTACGCTTACGACGCCAACGGTGAACCTACCGCCTGCTCACCAAACGACTTCGCCATCCTCGACCTCATGACCGAATTGGCTGAAGCCATGCAGGAGCCCGACGGCAAGACCTGGAAAACCGCCCTGCTGCAGATCGAGCGCGCTACGGGCCGCATCCACATGACCTACGAATACAACGACCGCCAGCGCTGGAAGGTCACGCCGGCCAACTACAAGACCAAGCCACAGGAACTGCGCTTTCAGCCGGAGGGCTGATCAGCCCTCGGTCAGCTCCACTTCAGGTTCCAGCATCCGGAAGGGCTGGAAGGGGCTGTAAGGATGTTCGCGGCCAGCCAGGTCGCGCACGAACATGCTGTCGCCGGCCTGCGCCACCAGCACCAGTTCCTTGAACGCCGACAACGCCACACGGATGGCGTCGACATTGCTGCTCAGGTGGCTGCGGCGCTTGAGCGATTCGATGGTCTTGATGACGTCGCCCGAAAAGAAGAAGTTGCCGGCCTTGGCGTTTTCGTTGGCCACGGCGGCCTCGGTATTGAATTCGTCGCGCTTCAGACCGGGATAGTTCAGCTTGACGTAAGGCGAATAGGGCCATTTTTGCCCTTCGCTGTCCCGGATGAACATCTGATTGCCTTTGGCGAATAACATCACGAGTTCGTCATAGGCGTTGAGCGCGCTGCGGATCAGCTCCGAATTATCAGCGATGTGTGTACGGACACGAATGGCATCAAGTTGCGCCATCGCCTCCTTGGGAAAATGAAAACTGGTACGGCGTGCCATGGCAATAAGCCTTTTCTGGAGTTGTGTGAAAACGCAACGGCCGCCGTCACCTCCTGGCGACGCGGCCGTAGCTGCGCTTTTGATGAGGAATGCATTAAAAGGCATTAAAACTCATGTCAATGTTTGCGCAAAAAATAACAACGTGCCGTAATTTTCATTAAAGGTACATAACGCTCCATATGCTGAAGTTAATAGAATTATATTCCCATTATAACGAAAATTGGGGCATAAATTTTCGAATTGTCGTCCAAATGAGGCAAATATCACAATTTGTTGACTAGCATGTTAACCAGTTTCAATATTATTGTCCTACATATGAAGGCCGAATTGCCTGGCAAGCCGGCCTCCGAGTTCAAAAGGATTCGATTATGGATCGCATAGAAACGCATAAGGATGCAGATGACCCGTTGAGCGGCATTACCATGCTGGTCCGCGAAGTGTCTGCCCCAGGGTGCGCCTACTGGCTCATCCGCGGGAAGGTCCGGACCTGCCCAGTCAAACAGCCGGTTTATTCGGTCAGCCCAAGGGGGCCGCCGCCATAACGAGCCTCGACAGAGGCCACAGGGAGTAAAACGATGAAAAGCCTGTTCAATTTATTTCGCGCCCGCTTCAGGTCCGGTTTTGAGGACGATAGTGGATTTCCTCCCGGTTCCCGGCGCCCCCCCGATTTCCCCAAGAGCAAAATCGACTTTCCCGCCGTCAGGCAGCGCCGTTCCGGTCTGGCGATCAGCCTCATCGGGATCGTAGGCACGCTGGCCGGTGGTCTGATCGTGAACTACATATCGACCGCTACCTATGACGGCGTCAAAAGCTGCTTCATCCACATATGCGCGTTCGTGAAATCCTGCTTTTGCGGCGGCCACATCTAAGTCCGGCAAATGCAACCGCCAGCCGAATCGGCGGTTGCATTTCTGTCATTAATGTCGTCCTAATGCATCAAACGGTTGGTTAATGCAGCAGGGGCGGCCAATTGATCAAATACGAACACATGCGGGCCAAGATCCGCTGTTTGTGTGCGCATGTCGGATATGACGAAGATCAGTTTGTCACACTTATCGTGGCGGAAACCGGCCTTCGGGCATCGGTTGTGCGGCATTGGCTGGAAGACGAAACCCTTAGCCTTCGCAAATCCCGTTTCAAGTTCCTGAACTTCTGGCACAGCCGCAACATCCCGATCGATCTGACCGATTTCGGCAGTTCACTTGAGGCCTTCCAGGGGAAACTGGCCAGGCTCAAGACGCCATCGCCGCCACGCAACCCCTGGTCGTCGCCGCCACCGCAAACCGCAGTGGATGCGCTCGAACTGGCCGGCCGCTATCAGATCATTCGGCCGCACGCGGTTTATAACAACGCCTATGTCCTTGAAGCTCTGGAGATCGAATTCAATGACGGCCAGTATACGACCTTGTCGTTCTCGCACCACCGCGTCGACAATACGTATCTCTACGAAGGCCATGGCTTCGCCGAAAAGCGTTACTTTTATACCTTGATGTCGCGCCGGCATGAGGAGTTCGAAGGCTACCAGTCGCACCGCGCCCTGTCCTTCCACATCGAGGAACCGCGGCTGAAGTCATGCATTTCCGGTGTGATGCTGCGCGGCGTGGCGGGCAAGGCCGGTCGGGAAGCCATCGCGCTGCCGTTTATCGCCATGCGCGTGAAAGCCTGCACCAGCCTGCGCCAGATCGAGCCGCAACAGCTGCCGCTTCCCTTCGCCGATGACCTGCAGACCGAGTCCCTGACGCGGCTGCATCCCCAAAGCTACATCCTGGTTGGCCTGGTCCGCACCGGATCTTGCCGGTCGCTGTACGATATCTGCCACGGTATTTTCGACGACAAGGATTTCAAGACAGCCACCTGCAAGTCAAACGGCATGGCGCTTTGGACCGTGCCCAAGGGGACACTTCAGGACATTCAGGTCATCGGCGAGAAACGATGGTCTGATGCGATCGACAGTGTGGCACAATCGCCGGATTCCGATCCCGGCTACACCGGCGCCTAGTGCCACTTCCTTATTCGCTTGTCCCTCGCCCGGGAAAGGCCTATGCCTGTCGGTAGCGGCTGTCATGATAAGGCCGTACAATTTCGCCACGCTGGGGAAGTGGAACGAGATGGCCAGAAAGAAGCGCAAGCCAAAGACGCCGATCAAAGGGTTGCAGATTTTCTACGGCCTGTGCGCCGTGATCTACGCCATCTATCTGTTCAGTTACGGCTATGGCTGGACCGAGCTGCGCTTCCAGATGCACGAAGACGCAACCGTCACCGACCTGCTCTCCGAATATGTCGGCTGCACCGTCATTAATCTGGCCGTGATCCTGTTCGCGTTGATTACCCGGCGCGGGCGGCTTTTGACCGTCACCCTTTTCCTGCAAAGCGCGCTGATTTTCATCACGGCCTATGCCATGCGCATGGACGCGGAGGCCTGGTTGGCCTCGACGCAGGTTCGGACCTGGTGGGACCAGAACCCGGGCCTGGGCAGCGATGTCTTCATGTGGTGCGGCGGGGTGTTTCTGGTCATTTCCGCTATTCTGACGCCGGCTCTGTCGTCACTGAAACCAACGCCGAAGCCGAAATTCGTCAATCCGTGGGAGTCGGATGCCGAAGAATTGCCCGAAGAGGCTGCGGCGTACGAAGATACGACGGCTGACGAGGCGCCAGACGCTGCGGAACCGGTTTTCACGGATGACCTGACCGAGGAGCCGGCCTGAGGCGGCATAATTTGTCACACGCTTATTCAAAACATATTTGTTTTGAAAGCGCTCTGATTTCCGCCACATTGACGGTTACCCATATTGGCGGGATAATATCCTTATAACCAAAATGTTAGTGTGGGAGTCCGCCATGAAGACCGTCGTCCGCGCCGCCCTTATCCTTGCCGCCGTTGGCCTGACCGCCTGCGCCACGGCCACGCCCTATCAGCCGTCGCCGGCGGGTTCGGGTTACAGCAACGGCTATACCGACAGCCGCATCGAGGAAGGCCGCTTCCGCATCACCTTCGGCGGCAATACGTCAACGCCGCGCCAGACAGTGGAAGACTACCTGCTCTATCACGCCGCCGACCTGACGACCGCGCAAGGCTACGACTGGTTCGAGATCGTCAAGCGCAGCACCGACGAGAAGAAGCGCACGGTCGTGACCAACAACGACCCGTTCATGGACAATTTCAGCTGGCGGTTCTATGGCCGGCGCGGCTGGGGCCTGTGGGGCTCGTACGGCTACGGCGGCATGGGTGCGGACGTCTACGAATACAGCCGCTTCGAGGCCAGCGCCGAGATCTTGATGCACAAGGGCGCCAAGCCGGAGGGCAATCCGGATGCTTATGACGCGCGCTCGGTGAAGGGCAGCCTCGAGAGCCGGATTGTCCGGCCAGCCCCTGCAAAGTAACGGGGCGTGGGGTCCGTGACCCCACAAAACCTTACTTAATCCAATAAAAGAGCCCTCGCCCCTCTTCGGGGCGGGGCTTTTTATTGGATATAGGAAAGTCTTGGGGCCATAGGCCCCAAACCCCATTCGCTTTTCAGAGGCCCGCCCGCGCCGCTTTCCCGGCAATCTGCATATACAGCCGTTCCGCCAGCAACAGGTCCGGCATGCCCGTCGACTTGCACTGCTTGTCCGTCTCGACAATATCCTTCGCCAGCCCGTCCAGCACCTCGAAATGCCAGGACTGCGCCTGACGCAGCATGTCGTTCTCGTCCTTCCAGAACACGCCCGCCGCCCGCGTCGCTTCCTTGCTGCCCATGCCCTTCTGCAACAAGGTCTTCAGCATACGGACCTTATTGACGTGCTGGCTCAAGGCCCGCACCGCGTCTGGCCCGCTTTCGCCCTCGGCAAACGCCCGCCGCAAGCCTGCCTGAGCCGGCCGCATCCGCCCGCCGAACGCATCCGACGCCGCCTTGAACAGCGACGCTTCCGGCTCGACACCCAGAAAATCGGCCAATTCCGCCTCGGTCAGGGTCTTGTGCGACCCCGGCCCGATGAACAGGATCAGCCGCTCGATTTCCTGGTGCGCGATACCGCGCTCCTTCGGCAGCCGCTGGGCGAAAATGTCCATGGCGCCGGTGCTCAGCGACACGCCATTGGCCGCCAGGGCCTCACGCGCCATGCGGATGATATCGCCCGTCTCATCCTCATAACAGGCAATGCTGGCCAGGTTCTTGTCGGCATCGGCCAACCGCCGCAAAGCCGAATCTCCGCCCAGACCGCCAGCTTCGACGATGATAAAGGCATCGCGGTTATACTCCCCGGCCGCGTGGTTCTTGAGAACCGCCGCCACCGCCTTGTCCAGCGCCGCTTTTTCGGTAAAAAACTTCAGCCGGATCAAGCGCTTGCCACCCATCATCGACAGGGCCTGCAACTCGCCTTCCAGCTTGCCGGGATCGCCGTCGATATCGGTCTCGGTCAGCAGCGACACGTTGAACGGATCGTTGATGTCCGGCACGATCCGCTTGGCCAGATCGGTCGACCGCTCCAGCACCTGGCTGCGATCCTTGCCGTAGATCAGCACGCCGGTCACGTGAGAAGGCGGAGCCTTAAAGAAGGCATCGACCTCAGCCCGTTTTGCCAGTTTCATCGCTTATTGCGCTTTGGGCGCGTCATGGAAATAAAGCGCCAATGCGGTTTGCAGCTTCTGCGCCGCGCTGGCGGCGATGCGCTTCTGGGCGTCCTGCTGCGATACGATGCCGGTGAACGGCGAGCTGGTCGTGTCGTAAGTCACCGTGTCGGTGAAGGCGCCACGGGTCAGCTCTTTGCCGGTCGACAGATCAGTCAGCACATAGGTCAACGCATTGGTCAGTTCCGACCGCGTCGAGGTGTCGTCAACCCGGTAGCCGATGCTGTAGTGGTTTTCTTCCATGGCGACCTTCAGGCCATAGACCTTCCTGGTGCCGCTCTCGTTGCCCAACCCGTTGGTCAGCTCATGCTCGAGGAAAAAGCCCGTGCGCGTCTGCGGAATATCGAGCGCCACCTGCGACAGGCTCATGGTCACGCCATTCTGGGCGTACATCGGCGCGAAGCCACACGCCGCCAACAGGGTAAAGCAGCTGAGAGCCAGAAGTCTTAAGGCAGCGCGCATTCGTTTCCCTCAAGCGATGTGCGAAAAAGTGCCAGAAACATTTCCTGGAGTTTTTCGCATAAACATCGCGTCAAACAAAGACTATCCCACAACGAAATTGAGAATCCGGTTGGGCACGATGATGATCTTGCGGATCTGGGCGCCGTCAAGATGCCGCTTAACGTCGTTGTCCGCAAGCGCCGTTTCGCGAATCTGCTCCTCGGTGGCGCCCAGCGGGATTGAAATCTCGCCACGGCGTTTCCCGTTGACCTGCACCGGCATGATGTAGACGTCGTCCTGCGCCAAGGCTGGATCGAAAACCGGCCACGCAGCTTCGGCAATCATGTCGTCCTTGCCCAGGCGCGTCCAGCATTCCTCGGCCAGGTGCGGCGTCACCGGTGCGATCAGTCCGGCCAGCAGGGTCAGGGCCTCCCGGCGGGCGGCTGAGCCGACCTTGGCGACATCGGCATCACGGACGGTGGTGACGAATTCGTACAGCTTGGCGATCGCCGAGTTGAAGCGGAAGCCTTCGAAGCCCTCCGTGACCGCCTTGACGGCCTTGTGTGCGGCCTTGCGCAGCTCGGCCGCGGCGGGTTCGTCCGTACACGGAATATTGTCGTCGTCCAGGCCGTCGAACAGATCCCACACCCGGTGCGTGAAGCGACGCGAGCCTTCGACGCCGGCCGTCGACCATTGCACATCGCGCTCCGGCGGCGAATCCGACAGCACGAACAGACGCGCCGCATCGACGCCGTAGGTGTCGAAAATGTCTTCCGGCGCCACCGTGTTCTTCTTCGACTTCGACATCTTCTCGGTGTCGCCGATGGTCAGAGTCTCGCCGGTCGACATGCGCTTGGCAATGCGCTTGCCGCCGTCTGAACTCAGGTCGACATCGGCTGGCTCGACCCACTGGCCATTGGAATCCTTATAGGTTTCGTGCGTCAGCATGCCTTGGGTAAACAGACCGGCGAACGGCTCCTTGACCCCGAGATAGCCGCAATGGTTCAGCGCGCGGGTGATAAACCGCGCATATAGCAAGTGCAGGACAGCGTGCTCGATGCCACCAATATACTGGTCGACCGGCAGCCAGTAATCGGCCGCCTTCTTGTTGATCGCTTCGTCCGCCTTCGGATCAGTGAACCGGGCGAAATACCACGACGAGTCGACAAAGGTATCCAGCGTATCGGTTTCGCGGCGCGCATCCTTGCCGCAGTGCGGGCATTTGACGTGCTTCCAGGTCGGATGGCGCTCCAGCGGATTGCCAGGCACATCGAAGGTCACGTCCTCCGGCAGCACCACCGGCAGCTGATCGTCCGGGACCGGAACAACGCCGCAATCGTCGCAGTGAATGATCGGAATCGGACAGCCCCAATAGCGCTGACGCGACACTCCCCAGTCGCGCAAACGAAACACGGTCGCGCCTTCACCCAGGCCCATGGCCTCGATTTCGGCGATCGCCTTGTCCTTGGCGGCTTCGATTTCCAGGCCGTCCAGGAAAGCCGAATTGAACAGCGTGCCCGGGCCGGTATAGGCCTCGTCGCCGACCTCGAATTCGTCCGGACGCGCCCCATTCGGCAACACCACTTCAGTGACGCTCAGGCCGTACTTACGGGCAAAATCCAGATCGCGCTGGTCATGTGCCGGGCAGCCGAAAATGGCGCCCGTGCCGTAGTCCATCAGCACGAAGTTGGCCACCCAGATATCAAGCGTTTCGCCCGGCTTGAACGGATGCTTGACCTTCAGGCCGGTGTTGAAACCCTGCTTTTCGGCGGTTTCGATATCGGCCTGCGACACGCCACCCTTGCTGATCGACTTGATGAAAGCCGCCAGCTCCGGGTTGTTGCCGGCACAAAGCTCCGCCAAAGGATGATCCGCGGCAATGGCCAGGAAGGACGCGCCAAACAGGGTGTCCGGACGCGTGGTGTAGACGTCCAAGCCTTGCGTGAATCCAACCGGTGCTTCGTCTGCGAACGGGAATTTCAGGCGCAGGCCGCGCGACCGGCCGATCCAGTTGGCCTGCATCAACCGCACCTTGTCCGGCCAGCGTTCCAGCGTATCCAGTCCGTTCAGCAAGTCGTCGGCGAAGCGCGTGATCCGCATGAACCACTGCGTCAGCTTCTTCTTCTCGACCAGCGCGCCCGACCGCCAGCCACGGCCTTCGATGACCTGCTCGTTAGCCAGTACGGTCATGTCCACCGGATCCCAGTTGACCTGGCTTTCGCGGCGATAGACCAGGTCGTTCTTCAGCAGGTCGAGGAACCACTTCTGCTGCTTGCCGTAATAGTCCGGATCGCAAGTGGCAAACTCGCGCGTCCAGTCGATCGACAGACCCAGGCGCTTCAGCTCGGCGCGCATGGCGGCGATATTGTCGTAGGTCCAGCCCTTGGGATGGATCTTGCGCTCCATGGCGGCGTTTTCCGCCGGCATGCCGAAAGCGTCCCAGCCCATCGGATGCAGCACGTTGAAACCGCGCGCCCGCTTGAAGCGCGCCACCAGGTCGCCCATGGCGTAGTTGCGTACATGGCCCATGTGGATGCGGCCCGACGGATAGGGGAACATCTCAAGGACGTAGTATTTCGGCCGTTCGTTGTCGGCCGGTGTCAGGAACACCTGGGCGTCGTCCCAGCGCTGGCGTTGGCGGGGTTCGGTTTCCTTGGGATTATAACGGGCCATGCGACTTTATTTAGGGAGATCGGTCTGAAACGGGAGAGGGTGCTTATAAAGGCGGTTTATCTGTTACGCCAGTAGCCATTTGCCGACAAAAAAGCCGCCGGCGTTTCCGCGGCGGCTCTGATGCAAACAGCAGCGTAAACCGTCTTACTTGATGTCCGAGTGACGGAGCTGACGGGCGCGCTCGAGGATGGCATTTTCGACCTGCAGCTGGGTTTCCTGGGCGACGGCGGCGTCAACCCATTGACCATTCTGCTGGACCTGCTTGAACACGGAGACGTTCAGCGCGTCGGCGCGCAGACGGGTATCGAGGATGTAGATGGTCGCCTTGAAGCGTTCGGTCGGAACCTGCGGGTCGGAATACCAGTCGGTGATGATGACGCCGCCCCACGGATCGGCCGAGGTTAGCTGCATGAAGGAAGTGGTATCAAGCGACGCGCGCCACAGATAGGCGTTCACGCCGATGCCGGCCTGGGCGTTGTAGGCCTGGGACTTCGGCTTGCCGGCGCTGTTGCCGAACATACGGCCGAACGAAATCTTGTCCTCGCCTTCCGGCACCGTCGCGTAGGCGGAATTGTCCGTCTTCGTTTTCGCGGCCGTGTCCTTCTTGCCCATGCTGGCGCAAGCGTTCAGGGACAGGCACAGACCAAGACCGGCGAGCGCCAGGACGGAGGTCCGCCCGATAGAACGCATAGTCGTCATAGAAAGATCACTCCGCATGTAAGGTTCGAGGCCCCCTATCTAATCTCATCGCCGGGAGTCTACGGTTATCGCCGCCTCTTCGACCACCGGCCCGTATAGCATGCCGCCAAGGGGGTGTGACAAGAGTTCGTTTACAACAATCGCAACAGTCCGGCAAATTTAAGTCCATTCGGACAAAAGATATTGCCCGCCTGACCGCTTCATGTCGCCCCTGACACACTAAGCGGATAGCCTTAAGCAACTCACTGTAGACGTTAACTTTTTGGGCCAGATTTGTCATTTGACGGACAAAAGCGTGACCGATTCAACACATCCGCCAGGCGAACCGAAGCGATTTACCCTGTAGCGGGAATATCTGTTTGACCACTTTTGCGATTGGCCTTAATTCCATTTTGACATGCCTGTGCCTAAATGGGCATGTAATCTTTGTATGCGGATCGGCGAAGATTATGGAAAACGTGCTGTTAAGGCAAGGTTTTCAAGGATTTGAAACGGTTCGGACTTAGTGCTTCTTTAACCCTCAACGCGTTGCTTTTGTCCCGATAAAAACAATGAAAACGGTGATGACCCTGGCAATCTGTACGGCGATTCTGGCTGCGGCCGGGAGTGCGCCGGCCTATGCGGTCACCCAGGGGGGCAAAGCGCCGAAAACTCAATCGCAACCGTCTACTGAAATTGCCGGCCTGGCGCCTATTTCGGTTGCGCAAAGCTACATTTCCGAACCCACCGCCAACTTTTCGAAAAGCCAGTCGAAGGTCTTCCAGTTCGACCTGAAGGGCAAGTGGGGTCTCAAGTTCGACGTCAACCAGCCGGAAGCCCGCCCGTCAGGTTTCAACGATATTGACGCGGGCGCCTTCTATAAGCTGACGCCTTCGGTGCGTGTCGGCGGTACTTTCGGTTTCGGCGAAAAGACCGAGGCCTTCAAGCCGGACGTCAATCCGGTCAAGTCGCAGCAGGCCGACACGGCGCATCCGCGCGTCCGCCTCGAGACGACCTTTAAGTTCTAATCCTTCAAATTAAACGCATCGACCGCCGCGACGCCTGACAGGCCGCAGTCGCGCAAGCTGCCGATCGTGTCGCAGTTGATGCCACCCAGCGCGAAAACCGGCAAAGGCGCGGTTTCAGTGACGGCACGAACGCCCTTAAGACCTAGCGGCTCAACGCCCGTGGCCGAGTGACTCTGACTGACAAACACCGGTGAAATGAAAAGGGCGTCAAGCGATTCGATTTCCCGCCGTTTTGCGGTTTCAGGCGCATGACAGGCGGCGGTGACGATCCAGTCACGGTGGCGAGCCCGAATCCCGGACGCTTCGGCCAACATGCGCTCCGGCAGATGCACACCATGCGCTTCAACCGCCTCGGCCAGGTCCGGGTCGGCGCCGATCAACAAGGTCAGGCTATGATCGTCGGCGATCTTGCGTAGTAGGCGCGCGCGCTGGAGGGCGTGGCTTTCGCCAAAATGCCGGTAGATGATGCCACAGCCAGCCGGCAAATGGGCGGCGATATCTTCCGGATGCGGAATACGCGCCGGGTCGGTAACAAAAAAAAGCGGCGGCAAGGCGGCTTGGGCGGGGTTCAAAAGCGCGTACGGGTGGGCTATTTCCTTCGCCTTGTCGAACAGATACTGGAAGCGGGTCTTGTATGTCATTGCCGGAAAGCCAGCCTTTAGCGTCCGCCGGTACATCGCGGACGGGCGGCTATTTTAAAATTATTGGCCGGATGTACAAGGCCCTAAAGGCTGCGGGCCGGCCTCAGGACGCCGCTTACCTGACCGCCGTGTCGAAAAACCAGCCGTGGGAGGCCATCGAGCCCGTTCTTATGGCCGGTCAGCGCCGCTTTGGCGAAAACCGCGTGCAGGAAGCCGCGGAGCGTTGGTCGTCGGTGCGGCCCGACTATCCGGACTTGGAACTGAGACTGATCGGACCCTTGCAAAGCAATAAGGCGGCCGATGCCGTGGCGTTCTTCGACGTCATCGAGAGCCTGGACCGCGACAAGATCGCCCGGGCGGTGGCTGACGAAATCCAGAAACAGGGCCGCGCGCCTGTCCTGTACGCCCAGATCAACATCGGCGAAGAAGAACAAAAATCCGGCATCCTGCCTTTGGAAGCCGACCCCTTTTTATCGACCTGCCGCGATGATTATGGCCTGTCGATTGCCGGACTGATGTGCATTCCGCCGGTCGAAGGCCCGCGCGGGCCCTATTTTGCGCTTCTGTCCCAAATCGCCGCCCGAAACGGCATTTCACATTTGAGCATGGGCATGAGCGACGATTACGAAACCGCCCTGGCCTTCGGGTCTTCCGAAATCCGTGTCGGCTCTGCCATTTTTGGCGCCCGTTAACTGGGTCAAGGGGCCTGAGGCCCCTTGTCTTACACTTTTATCTCAACCGCACTTCCCGGCTCAGCCACTTTCAGAAAATCCAGCAGACTGTCCTGATCGAGCGCTACACACCCTTCGGTACCCGCATAGCTGTCCCGCGCCAGGTGCATAAAAATCGCGGAACCGGCACCCGGTATGATAGGGCCATCATTATGACCCAAAACCACAATAAGATCGTAGACATGGTCATCACGCCACAGCTTTTCATGGCTGCCTGCAAACGGGAGTTTGACATGCCGGTTGTAATCGGGAGACGCCGGATCGTCACACCAGCCATCGTCGGGCGACAGCGCCACCACTTGCAGGGTAGTCTCCGGTTTCGGCAAACGATCCGGCCGGTAATAGACGTAACGAATCGGCCAGATCCCTAAAGGCGACTTGCCGTCGCCCTCCTTCTTCTCACCGGCGGTGGTTATACCGCCTTTTCCCAAGGCCGCCCGCACCTTACGATGGTTGAACTCTAGCGTCCCGTTGCTATATGCGATAAGATTCGTGACCATCGTGGTGTAGCGGCTCAATAAAGACAAAACACAAGATACAGGATCATGGTGCAACAAAAAACCCTTCTGATAGTCGACGACGACGATGAACTGCGCAGCGCCTTGGCCGAACAGCTCGAGCTGCACGAAGAATTCAAGGTCATCCAGGCCGCCAATGGCGCCGATGGTCTCAAACAGGGCAAGAGCGTCAATGCCGACCTCATCCTGCTCGACGTCGACCTGCCGGACATGGACGGCCGCGAAGCCTGCCGCCTGCTGCGCAAGGGCGGGCTGACGACCCCGGTGATTATGCTGACCGGCCAGACGTCGGATTCGGACACGATCCTCGGCCTCGATGCCGGCGCCAACGACTATGTCACCAAGCCGTTCCGCTTCGCCGTGCTGCTGGCGCGTATCCGCGCCCAGGTCCGCAGCCACGAGACGAGCGAGGATGCCACCTTCCGCATTGGGCCGTATGAGTTCAAGCCCGCCTTGAAGGTGCTGATCGACCAGGCGGGCAAGAAGACCCGGCTGACCGAGAAGGAAACCAATATCCTCAAGTACCTCTATCGCGCGGGCGGCAAGCCTGTGACGCGCGAGGAGCTGCTGACCGAGGTGTGGGGTTATAATGCGGGCGTCACGACGCACACGCTGGAAACCCACGTCTATCGGCTCCGGCAGAAGATCGAACCCGATCCGGCCAATGCGCGCCTGTTGCTCACCGACGCAGGCGGGTATCGGTTGCAGTTCTGATCAAAACCGGAGCCGAAAGGCTCCGGTTTTTGTTTATTTCACCGGTACCGGCGTCGGCGCCGTGCAGAAGGTGAAATGCTTGGCGTATTCGGCCTCGGGCGACAGGCCGATCGCGGCCCGCAATTCGTCAAGCTTTTCCGGGTTTTCGACCGGCAGCGGTTCCCAGACCCCCGGGCCGGTGCAGCGCCCTTGGGTGCCATAGCGCTGTGGCCGCTTATCGCCCATGGCGACGCGATCATAGAGATAGGCGTAGTTCTGCGGAGTCACTTCCTTGGCCGGCAGAAGCGCTTCCATAAGCGCCAGGACCTTCGTCTGGAAATCATGATCACGGTCAGCGTGCTGAACCAGCAGCCAGGCATCGTTGGCGGCATTCACCCCCACGACCGATATACGCGGCCAGCCGTCGCTCGCCACCCGGGATTTCAGCCATTCCGTATTGTCGTGGTCGATCTTGCACATGGCCGTCAGCAGGACGTTGCTGAAATATTTCTTCGCCGGATCGCTCATGCCCTGCGCCCAGGACATCTGTTGCTGGAGAACCGTGAAGTCGTTTCTGACTAGCTGATCCTGGATAAGCCGCATGGCCAGGTCGCGGGCAAACGGATCGGTAATGTCCAGAAGGTCTTTCGATCGAAGGGTAACGGTGCCGTAAATCTTCCCGGCGTCCTGACCGGCCAGGGCTTTTTTATGGATATCATTGCGGGCCGTCGCGACAGAGATGATTTCGGCGCGCGTTGTCTTCCATTGCGCCTCGTCAGGAATATCCAGGGCGAGCGCAACATAAGGCATCATATTGTCATACCACTGCGGATAGGTGCAGCTGGAATTAACGCCGGTCAAAGGCAGGCCAGCCTGTTTGCGCGCCAAACCTTCCAGTTCGTAGCGAACGCCTTTCAGAGTCTCATCGCCGTTGTTCCGCTTGAAGGCAAAGACCGCGTCCGCGTCCGGCGGATGCGCCGCCCATTCCGCTGCCGTCTTGCCGGCATCCGGAGCGGCGGTGTTCGCCATAGCCAGCGCGGCCAACGACAAAGCCAGTATTTTGAGCATCTTTTCCCCCTTTCGCCCCGAGGACGTGCCTAGATCTCGAACGTGACCTGGATCGGCGCATGGTCCGACGGCCGGTCCCATTCGCGAACTGTATCATGAATCTTGGCGTTTATTTGGCCGGTAATGCGGTTCTTCAGGCCTGGGTTGAGCAGGATATGATCGAGACGCAGGCCACGATTGGATTTGCGGAAGTCGGCAGCGCGATAGCTCCACCAGGTGAAAATCTTCTGCGGGTCGGGATAGGCGACCCGGAACGGGTCATGCAGCTGCCCGGCATCCATGAAATTGCCGAAGGCCTCGATCTCGGCCGGGGTGTGGCTGACGACGCGCAGCATCTGGCGGTGGCTCCAGACATCGAACTCACCGGGGGCGATGTTGAGGTCACCGCAGATCAGCAGCGGATGATCCTTCGGTCGGTGAGTCAAGTGCTTGCACATCCGCTCATAAAATTCGAGCTTGTGGTCGAACTTGTCATTACTAAGCCGGTCCGGTACGTCGCCGCCGGCCGGGATATAGAAGTTCCAGATTTCGACCGGATGCGGCCCGTCGCCGACCTTGATCGCCTGCGCCCGGGCCTCTCCACGGCGGCAGAAGGGTGGGACGCCGACCACTTCGAATGGCACTTTCGACGCCAGCGCCACGCCGTGCCAGCCCTTCTGACCCATCACCAGGATATGCGGGTAGCCGGCATCGACAAACGCGTCGCGCGGAAACTCCGATTCCTGGCATTTGATCTCCTGAAGGCAGATTACATCGGGCTTGGCTTCGCCCAGGAAGCGCAAAACCTGCTCAATACGCAGGCGCACGGAGTTGACATTCCAGGTAACTATCGACAGGCGCATGTTTTCAGGGGAGATTCGGCGTTAAGCGCCTGATTAAAAAAGAAAAGCCCGATCCAGGGTGCTCTGGATCGGGCAAGATTTTGGCACATAACACGAAGAGAAAAAAGGGAAAACGCACGCTCTGTAGCCCACCGCCGTGGACTGCCATGTGTGAAAAATAACACGATCCAAAAAAAATTAAAAGCGAAAAGTTAATTCGCGCATTATTTTTTTGACTGTGGCTTGTTTAGAACGAACGAATCAACCGGCGCACCCGCATCCCGCTTGAAAGTGGTCAGTTGCACGGTCGTAGGACGGCCTTGCTGATCAACCACCGTCCATTCGCGCAGAGCCACCGACCCATCCGGCGCCTGGTTGAAGCCCAGCGTCACAAACCCTTCAACCTGCTTGCGGCGGTCTCGCGCCTTCAGCGTGAAACCGGTACCATTAGACGTCACTTGGGTAATGATAACGCCGAGATCAAAACGAATCTGCCGCGCCAGAAACAACGACAGCGGCGTTTCGCTCAACGGATAGGAATCCAGCGATTGCAGGCGCGGGTCCCACATCTTCACCTGATTGCCATCCGAAACGATCAACAGCGACGACGGCGGATCATACTCGAACCGCATCTTGCCCGGCCGGGCCAGGAACCAGTTGCCCTGGGTCACACGACCGCGGAAATCCGTTTGCTGGAACCGGCCGCTGGCGGTGCCAAGGGCCTGCAGATAGGCGGTGGCCTTGGCAATGCGTGCCTTGTCATCGGCGTTGAAATTCGGCGCATTGACGTACGGATTGAAGTCGTTCTTCCCCGCCGCCAAAGCAGGCGTGGCGGCAAAGGCCATCAGGCTGATCACAAGAGCGCGGCGGCTAACGGGCATGAAACGTCCTTCAAACGAAATTGCCCGGCCACCTTAGAAGCCTCGCGCGGCAATTTGAAGACGTGAAAAAGACGTACTGCGGCCGCCCGATGAAGCAGAGGTGAACGGTTATCCATGCGGCTGCTGTCAGCATAAGAGTTAAGACAAGGGGTCGCGGACCCCTTGACCCCATCACTGTCCGAGCAGATTTTCTCCGTCTGGTATCGGGGTCAAGAGGCCCGTGGCCCCTTGTCTTTAAAACCTTAATGCCCCGGAGGCGGCCCGACCAGGATATCCCGTTTCCCGACGTGGTTGGCCGGGCCGACGATGCCTTCCTGCTCCATTTTTTCCATCAGCGAAGCGGCGCGGTTATAGCCGATTTGCAGCTTGCGCTGGATGTAGGAGGTCGAGGCCTTGCGGTCGAAGGTAACGAAATAAACCGCCTTGTCGTACAGCTCGTCGCCCGACCCACCGCCTTCGCCCATGCCGCCACCGTCGCTTGAGCCGCCTTCTTCGTCACCGCCATAGGTAACGTCGTCGAGATAGTTCGGTGTGCCCTGATCACGCAGGAACTGCGCCACGGCTTCGACTTCACCGTCGGAAACGAACGGACCGTGCAGGCGAGTGATGCGCCCGCCGCCCGCCATATAGAGCATGTCGCCCTGGCCGAGCAGCTGTTCGGCGCCCTGTTCACCCAGGATGGTGCGCGAGTCGATCTTAGACGTGACCTGAAACGAAATCCGGGTCGGGAAGTTGGCCTTGATGGTGCCGGTGATGACGTCGACCGAGGGACGCTGCGTCGCCATGATCAGGTGGATACCGGCGGCGCGGGCCATCTGGGCCAGACGTTGCACGGCACCTTCGATGTCCTTGCCGGCCACCATCATCAGGTCGGCCACTTCGTCGACCACGACGACCAGGTACGGCATCGGCTCCGGCACCATTTCGTCGTATTCATAGACGGGCTGGCCGGTCTCATCGAAGCCGGTCTGGACCTTGCGGATGAAGTTCTTGCCTTCGGCCGCGGTCGCACGGGCGCGTTCGTTGAAGGAGGCGATATTGCGCACGCCGATCTTCGACATGCGACGATAGCGGTCCTCCATCTCCTTGACGGTCCACTTCAGCGCAACAACGGCCTTCTTTGGATCGGTAACGACCGGCGCCAGCAGGTGCGGAATGCCGTCATAGACGCTGAGTTCCAGCATCTTCGGGTCGATCATGATGAACTTGCACTGCTCCGGATCGAGCCGGTACAGGATCGACAGGATCATGGCGTTGACGCCGACCGACTTACCCGACCCGGTGGTACCCGCGATCAGCAAGTGGGGCATCTTGGCCAGGTCGGTGATGTACGGCTCACCGCCGATCGTTTCGCCCAGCGCCATCGGCAGGATGTGAGTCGAGCGCTCATACTCGTTCGATGCCAGAAGGTCGCGGAAAAAGACAGTCTCACGCGTCTGGTTTGGCAGTTCGATACCGATGGCGTTCCGGCCCTGAACCACCGACACGCGGCAAGAGCGGGCGGACATGTTACGGGCGATGTCGTCGGCCAGGGCGACAACGCGGGCGCCCTTGACCCCAGCGGCCGGCGCCAGTTCGTAGAGCGTGACCACCGGACCGGGACGGATCTGATCGATGACGCCGCGCACGCCGAATTCGGCCAGCACGCTTTCCAGCATGCGGGCGTTCTGGCGTAGGCTGTCCTCGTCAAACGCCTGGCTGCGCGCCTTGGGTTTGGCTAGGATGGTCAGGTCGGGCAGTTTGAAATTGCTCGGGCGCAGAAATTCGAATTCCGGCTGCTTGGTTGGCGCGGGGGCCTGAGGTTTGAGCGGCTGGATCGGGACAATCGGCGTGTCACCGTCGTCCTCACCGTCGAACATTTCAGACGCCGGAGCTGGACGCGTCGGGGCCACGGTCGGCTGGATACGCGTTGCGACCTGCGGCGGCGCAGCGGGCGGCAGTTCGTCAACCGTTTCGAAGCCGTCATCCTCTTCCGGCTCAATCTTCACCTTGAATTTCTGAGCCTTGGCCGGTTTCACGCCGGCGGCCGCCCGGGTCTTGACGACATTGGCCTCAAGACGCGCGCTCAGGCCGTTCAGGAAACCACCCAGGCCCATATTGTTCAGGACGCCGCCGGCATGCGAGCCGATATGCAGATAATGAGCGAATTTCAAACCCAGCGTCTGGTTGAAGCCGAACAACGCCAGGCCCGCAAACAGCAGGCTGGCGATAATCGCGCCACCCGGCAGGTGCATGAAGGTGAACAGCTTGTTGAACAGGTTGTTCAATCCCGAGCCCCAGAAACCACCGAGGCTTTGGGCGATCACTTCATCCTTGCCGTTCAGGATCGGCCCAAGCGCGGCGCTCAGGGCGAGGATGAACAGCACCGCCCACAGGGCATGCCGGCGCAGGGTATCGCGCGTCTGATCCGGGTCATGATGGAAAGTGCGCAACGTGCCGAACCAGATCATCAAAGCCGCTCCCGGCCAAGCGGCCAGGCCGACCGACTGCCAGCCGATATCCGAGACAATCGCGCCGAAATGGCCCAGCGCGTTCTTGACCGGTGCATGGCTGACCGTGTTCCAGCTGGCGTCGTCGGCGTGATAGCTCGCCAACGCCACCAGGGTCGACGCGCCGATAATCATCCAGACGGCGCCGCGCATGCGGGCCATTAGCGCCGAGCGCCAGATCAGGCGCATGTGGGCTTCGAAGGCGGACCAGAGGGTCATAGTCAGGCTGGACATTGCGTATCCGGGTAGAGAAAAACGTACGGTCTCCCAGTTGCCACGCAAAGGGTTAAGAGCTGTTTACCTTGTCGGCCTTGCAACAAAATTTGTGTGGGGAGTGACTATGCGCCGGGACAGCGAGTCGCATTGCTCCTTTGAAATTCGAGGCCTATGATACCCGCCATGGACAATCTCGACGTAATCATCGTTGGCGGCGGCATGGCGGGCATGACGCTGGCGCTCGCTTTGCAATCCGGCGGGCTCGAAGTCGCTCTGGTCGAACGCCAGCCGTTTTCCGACATGCTCGATACCGGGTTTGATGGCCGCGCGTCCGCCATAGCCTATGCCTGTTTCCGGCAATGGAAAGCGTTGGGTCTGGGCGATGCCCTGGCGGCCGAAGCCTGCCGGATGGACGAGATCATGGTCACGGACGGCCACCTGCCGGGTCCGGCCTCGCGCAAACCCCTGCCCTTCTTCCTCAATTTCAAGGCCGATGAGATTTCCGACCGCACCGGCGATGAACCGCTCGGCTACATGGTCGAAAACCGCCATGTGCGCCAAGTGCTCTATGACGCCATAAAGGCACGTCATATCAATGTGTTCGCCCCGGCTTCGGTGATCGACAGCCGCGAAGGCCCGGCCTTTGCCGAGGTCGACCTTGATACCGGCCAAACCCTGAAGGCACCGCTGATCGTATCCGCCGAAGGCCGCCGCAGTTCCTTACGCGACAAGGCCGGGATCGGTCACGTCCACTGGGACTATGACCAGAGCGCCGTGGTGGCGACTGTCAAAATGCAGCGGCCGCACAACAACGTCGCCTATGAACATTTCCTGCCGACCGGTCCGTTCGCCATCCTGCCTCTGACCGACAATCGCGCCTGCATTGTCTGGTCGGAAAAGCACGCCAAGGCCAAGGCGCTCATGCAGATGAGCGACGGGCTGTTTTACGATCATTTCCTGTCGCGTTTTGGCGAATTTCTTGGCGAAATCAGCCTGATCGGCCCGAAATTCATCTATCCGCTGGGTCTTGGTCTGGCGGAGGAGATGCATAAGGGCCGACTGGCGTTGCTGGGCGATTCCGCCCATGGCATCCATCCGATCGCCGGTCAGGGCCTGAACCTCGGCCTGAAAGACGTGGCGGCCCTGGCCGAGGTTCTGATCGAAGCGGCGCGTCTAGGCGAAGATATCGGTTCGGATCTGGTTCTGGAGCGCTACGCCCGCTGGCGGCGGTTCGACAATGTGTCGACCTCGGTGGCGATGGACGGTTTCGTGCGGCTGTTTTCCAATGGAAATCCGCTGTTGCGCACTGTGCGCGACGTCGGCATGGGGCTTTTCAACCGCCTGCCGGGTCTGCGCCAATTTGTCATGGAAGATGCCGGTGCCGCCACAGGTGAGCTGCCCAAACTGCTGCGCGGAGAGTTAGTCTAAGGCAAGGGGCCACAGGCCCTTTGACCCCGAAACCTATCCCTTTGTCGGTTCAAACTTCCGTGCCTGATCGACCAGCATGATCGGCACGCCAGAGCGGATCGGATAGGCCAAACCCGCGGTCGGACTGACCAATTCCTGCGCCGCCTTGTCATAGGTCAGCGGCCGGCGCGTTACCGGACATACCAATGCCTCGAGCAGGCGCGGATCAATTTCCAGCGGGCCTTTGGCGGCAGTTTCGATATCGGTCATGACGTACGCAATCCCTTAGCTGAACAGCAGCGACGACAGGCGTCGGCGGCCGGCCTTGACAAGGTCGGAGCCATTTCCCAACGCCGTGAATATTTTGAAAAGATATTGCCGCGCCGCCTGTTCGTTCCAGTCAGGATCGTACTTCACAATTTCAAGAAGTTGGGTAATGGCCTCCTCGGTAGAACCTTGTCCGGCCAAAGCCCTACCCAGGTCATACCGCGCCTGATGGTCACGTTCGTCGGCCGCGACCTTCGCCCGCAGACCAGCCACATCTGTCGGCGCACCCTCGGACAACTCAAGCGCCGCCCGCAGGCCCAGAATATCCGCGTCCTTAGTGTCGGCCGGCGCCATATCGAGGAACGCCTTGGCCTGCTCAGGCTGCTGAACCTTAAGATAAAGCTTCGCCACACCGGCAATAGCCTTCAGGTTGCCCGGCTCCTGCTCCAAAGCAAACGCATAAGCCTCCAGCGCGCTGGTAACGTCGCCATCGTCGACCGACTGCTGCGCCAAGGTCAGCGTATCGTCAATCGTCGGCCCCTCATCACCGACACCCAGCTTCTCGATAAACGCGCGCAGCTCGGTTTCAGACTTGGCGCCCATGAAACCGTCGACCGGGCGACCATCCTTGAACGCATAAACCGTCGGGATCGACTGAATGCGCATCTGGGCGGCAATGCCCTGGTTCTGGTCGACATCGATCTTGACCAGCTTGACCTTGCCCTTGGCCTCGGTGACCACCTTTTCGATAGCCGGACCGAGCTGGCGGCATGGCCCGCACCACGTCGCCCAGAAGTCGACAATGACCGGCTGGGTCATCGACGCTTCGATGACATCGGCCATGAAATTCTGTTCGGAGCCGTCGATGATGAAGGGAGTGTCTGGGCTGGCCATGGGATATATCCGTGCAGGTATCGCTTGACCCGTCACATGGGCTCAGTGACCTTACGAGTCAAGCTCAGTGAAGTCGATGATCCGGAAGCTCCGCCCAAGCGATTGCAGGAACGCCCGAAAATCCGCCTGGCGGAGCGAAGTCGTCGCAGTATTGGTCAGCGGATGAAAATTGACGATCTCTGCATCAGCCAAGGTCTTGTCCAAAATGAACTCGACTTTCTGTTCCGGATCGTTGATCAGCGCCAGCGCCGTCACCGACCCCGGCGTTACACCAAGCGCGGCCACCAATCGTTCCTCAGACCCAAAGCTAAGCCGCCCGGATCCGATCAATTTGGGCAGGGCTTTCAGATTGATCTTGGCCGACTGCTCCGCCGAGATCAGCCACAGCTTGCCCTTGTCGTCCTTGAGGAACAGGTTCTTGGTGTGAGCGCCCGGCAGCTGATCCTTGATACCCTCGCCTTCGCCAACCCGGAAGACGGCGTCATGTCGCAGGGTGCTTGTTTTCAGGCCCAAATCGTCTAAGGCTTTGAGCAGCTTTTCAGGCGTGTAATGGGCGGTACCGGTCATCGCCGCAAATTGACTGCATTTGCCTGCAAGAGCAAGATTTCAGAGACACGGACGCGCCAGATGGAACTAGAATGCTTTGTCATGACGACCTATCCGCCGGAAATCGTTCCCGGCCGGCCGGATCGCGACTGGATGGACGACTTTCAAAATCGTTTTCCCTATCGCTGCCTGCCGCTGGTTATGGCTAATACAACCGGGTGGGAGATTCTGTGCCCGACCGACATCACCGTGATTTGGAACGGCGGCCCGGCCAAAAGCGACTTGATGGTTACCTGCGATGCTGACCCCAGCTTCAACCTTGAACACCTGGTGCAGTCGCACTTCACGCACGGCGTTCTGACCTTCCACACCGGCTACATGTTCCGAACCCCGCCAGGCTATGCTGTCTGGGCGCAAGGCGCGCCGAACCACGTCAAGGACGGCATCCAACCCCTGTCCGGCCTGGTCGAAACCGATTGGTTGCCCTTCCCGTTCACGATGAACTGGCTGATGACCCGCCCTGGCATGGTCAGTTTCAAGAAGGGCGAGCCGTTCTGCTTCTTCAACGTGGTCGAACACAAGAAGCAGGACGACGTGCAGCCCGTTATCAAACGGCTGGAGAGCGATCCCGACCTGAAAAAGCAGTTCGAGACCTGGGCGCAAAAACGCACCGAATTCAACGAAAGCCTGGTCAGGCGCGACCCCGACGCAGTCAAGGAAGCCTGGCAGAAATTCTATTTCAAGGGCGAGAAGCCCTCAGGGGAATCGGCCGGGGAAGGGCACGTGAACCGGCGGCGCTTGAATACGCCGATCTTCGAGAAGGCCAAGCCAACACGATCGAGATAAGCTAACGGGCGTGGGGTCCGCGACCCCACAAAGCCTTCTTCAATCCAATAAAAAAGGCTCGTCCCAAAAGGGCGGGCCTTTTCATTGGAATAAGGAAAGTCTTGGGGTCACGGACCCCAAACCCCATTAGTTTTTCATCAATCGCCGGCACAGATCATCCAGCTGTTCGAGCGACGAATAGCTGACGCGCAATTCGCCCTTGCCGCCCTTGTCATCCAGCCGGACTTTCAAGCCGAGCGCTTCACGCAAGTTCTGCTCAACCGATTGCGTATCCGCCTCCGCCGAAGCCACCCGCGGTGCCGACTGAACCGGCCCCTTCTGCTCATCGCGCACCAGCGCTTCGGTCTGCCGCACCGACAAACCCTTGGCGATCACCTGAACCGCCAGACCGTCAGCGTCCTGCGCGGTTACCAATGCACGCGCATGCCCAGCCGACAGCTTGCTTTGCAGGACCAGATCCTGAACCGTTTCCGGCAGCGCCAGAAGCCGCAGGATATTGGCGATATGGCTGCGCGACTTGCCCACCACTTGCGCCAAAGCGTCTTGGGTGCGGCCGAAGCGTTCCAGCAGAACCTTATAGGCGCGCGCTTCTTCGATTGGGTTCAGGTCCGCCCGTTGCACGTTTTCGATGATGCCAATTTCCAGCACCTCAAGATCGTTCAGTTCACGGATGACCACCGGCACGGAATGAAGACCGGCCTTCTGGGCCGCACGCCAGCGGCGCTCACCGGCCACGATCTGATACTTGCCGGGCTGCCCCGGCGCCGGACGGACAAGCAGCGGTTGCAGCACGCCCTTTTCACGGATCGACGCCGTCAGGTCATTGATCTCGGCTTCGCTGAACATGCGGCGTGGCTGATCCGGATTACGCACAAGAAGATCGATCGGCTGTTCCAACGACCTGACAACTTCGGCACCCTTTTCCGCCGCGGCCGGCGTGCGCTCACTATAGTCGGCAGCCGCCGATGACGACGTATCGCCCAACAAGGCCGACAGGCCTCGGCCTAAGCCTCTGTTTTTTTCCGACATTTTCTTGCTTTCTTATTATGCGGCCGTCTTGGCGCGCCGCGTCCGCTCGCGCGCCATCAACTCTTTCGCCAGCTTGATATAGGCCTGGCTACCCGAACATTTCATATCGTAGATCAGCGCCGGCTTACCGAAAGACGGTGCCTCAGACACACGCACATTACGCGGAATAACCGTATCGTAGACTAGGTGGCCGAAGTGACCACGCACGTCACGTTCAACGTGCCCGGACAAGGCATTGCGCTTATCGAACATGGTCAGGACAATGCCTTGCACACCCAGTTTCGGGTTCAAACTGCCACGTACCAGGTCGATGGTCCGCATCAGCTGGCTTAAGCCTTCGAGCGCGAAGAACTCGCACTGCAACGGCACCATCACCGCGTCAGCGGCGCTCATGGCATTGACCGTCAGCAAGTTCAACGAAGGCGGGCAATCAATCAGAATATAATCATAGGGCGGTTGATCACGGTCGAGGCTTTCAAGCGCATCGCGCAAACGATACGACCGACGTTCAGCCTGACCCAGTTCGATCTCGACACCCGACAGGTCAGGGTCCGACGGCAATACGGACAGCCCAGGCACGGATGTTTTAACCGCGGTATCACCAATTGGCATCTGATCGACGATGACGTCATACAGCGACGTAACCCGGTCAGCCTTGGCAACACCTAGGCCGGTCGAAGCATTACCTTGCGGATCGAGGTCGATGAGCAACACGCGCTGACCGATGGCCGCCAGAGCGGTTCCCAGATTGATGGCAGTTGTGGTCTTGCCTACTCCACCCTTCTGGTTGGCGATGGCCAGGACTCTCGGCGCAAAAGTCTCGCCGTCGTCACGGTTATCGGGCACGTTTTAGCCTCCGGATATGAACCACGCGACCCCTTGGATCGCTAAGGGACTCATATTGATCTACCTCGAATCGCCACTGTTTGCCAGCCTCGGCGAGTTCACTTTCCACGTTTTCCCCTTTTAAAAACCAGCCATCCGCACCCTTGTCGAAAAAGGTTTTGGCAAAGCCAAGGAGCTTGGGAAAAGGTGCGCAGGCTCGGGCGGTAACCACATCCACCTTAAGGTCGAGGTTTTCAGCCCGGTCGTTTACGACCGTCGCCGGTAAATCGAGCCGCTCGACCAAGCCCCGCAGGAACCGACAACGCTTGGCGAGTGAGTCGATTAGGTAAACGCGCGGCGGCGGACCATCAGAGTGTTTAAGGATTACGGCCAACACAAGACCCGGAAAACCAGCGCCGGCACCAAGGTCGGCCCAAGTCCGCGCATCGGGCCTCCGGTCGAGCAGTTGCGCGCTGTCCAGCACATGCCGCGACCAAAAGTGCGGAATGGTCAGCGGCCCAACAAGGTTCATCACCTCGTTCTGCGCGGCCAGTTCAGAATGAAAAAGGCGGAGGTCATCAATGGCTGCCTGTTTCACGTGAAACACCAGCTTCGCCGCCATCTCCTCCGGCGTCATCGGATGTTCGTTCATCAGGCCGTTCGCTTGGCCTGATTGCGAACGTAGAACAGCAAAGTGGTCAACGCCCCTTGCGTCATACCTTCAATACGGCCCGCCTGTCCTAAGGTTTGCGGACGAATCCGATTTAGCTTCTCACGCGCCTCGTTAGACAGGCCAGGAATGGCAAGATAGTCGAGATCGTCCGGCAGGACCAAGTTCTCATCCTTCCGGAACGATTCAATTTCACTCTTTTGCCGAGCCATGTAGCCGGCATAAAGCGCATCGATTTCTACCTGTTCGAACAGATTATCGGGCCACGATTTGATCTCTGACCACAGGCTTTCCAACTTTTGGCGCGAGCAAGTGTCATAGGCCAGGAGCTGCAGTACGTTACGGCGCTGACCGTCACCATTGACCTGAATACCGTGCGCTAGCGCTTCCTTCGGAGTGGCATTGAGCGTTTCCGCACGCTCACGAATAGCGGCTAGAGCCTCACGCTTCTCCTGCCAATGCGCTTGACGCGCAGCGCCGACCACACCGGCGGCAATACCCCTATCCGTTAGCCGTTGATCGGCGTTATCAGCCCGAAGCGATAGACGGAACTCCGCCCGGCTGGTGAACATACGATAGGGTTCGGTGACACCACGCGTCACCAGATCATCAATCATCACTCCGATATAGGCTTCGTCACGGCCGAAAATCACCGGGGCGTACCCACCGGCTTTAGCCGCGGCATTCATTCCCGCCATCAAGCCCTGAGCGCCCGCCTCTTCGTAACCCGTAGTTCCGTTGATCTGTCCCGCCAGGAAGAGGCCCGGCAATGGCTTCAATTCCAGGGTCGGGTGCAATTCACGTGGATCAACATAGTCGTACTCGATGGCATAGGCGTAGCGCTTGATGACCACATCTTCGAGACCCACGATAGTCCGCAGGAAGGCTTCCTGTGTAGCCTCAGACACCGAAGTCGAAATGCCATTGGGATAGACGGTGTCGTCGTCATAGCCTTCCGGTTCCAGAAATACCTGGTGGCTGGTTTTGTCAGCGAACTTGACGACCTTGTCTTCGATTGAAGGGCAATAACGCGGCCCACGGCCAGACAGATGACCACCATACACGGCCGATTCCTTGATCCGGTCAGCGATAATCGCGTGGGTCTTTTCGTTGGTGTACGTAATACCACAGGCGATCTGCGGCCGGTCGATCGACGCCGTCATATAGGAAAACGGTTGGATCGGATCGTCGCCCAACTGTTGCTCCAGACGATCCCAATGGATTGTCGTACCGTCTAAGCGGGCCGGCGTCCCCGTTTTCAGGCGACCCATATCGAGGTTCAGATGATACAGCCTTTGACCGAGACCGTTAGATGGCTGGTCACCCCATCGCCCTGCCGCCTGGCGCTTTTCGCCGATATGAATGACTCCGCGCAGAAAAGTGCCGGTGGTCAGCACCACCGCCTTTGCCAAATATCGGGTGCCGTTTGCATCGACGGCACCCGAGACAATGCCATTATTGACAATCAGGTCTTCAACGGCAGCTTCGACAATCGTCAAATTTTCGGTACTTGCCAATTCCGCCTGCATGGCTTGGCGGTAGAGCTTACGGTCTATTTGGGCGCGTGGGCCGCGTACGGCTGGGCCCTTGGAGCGATTCAGGACCTTGTATTGAATTCCCGCTTGGTCGGCCATACGCCCCATGACACCATCTAACGCGTCGATCTCACGCACAAGATGGCCTTTGCCCAAGCCCCCGATGGCCGGGTTACACGACATTTCCCCCAGCGTATCTTTGCGATGGGTCAGCAGCAGGGTTTGCGCACCCATGCGCGCAGCCGCGGTTGCGGCCTCGCAGCCGGCATGACCGCCGCCGACAACAATCACATCCCAAAGGCTTTGCGCTGGGTTCGTCATTTCACTACTCTCAGAGGAAGGCCGTGCCTATAGCAGAAATGGGCGATCGGTCCAAGCCACGTTTCACGTGAAACACGATTTGTCATTTTCCAATGCAGAAGGTCGAGAAGACGACGTCCAGCACGCCCTCAACATCGTAACGACCAAACAGGGCCTCGAAACTGTTAATAGCGCCCCGCACCTGTTCGGCTGCCAATTCCGGCATTTCCAACCGGGACTGCAGGGCGTGCTGCAAATGATCGAGCGCCACTTCGAGTCGTTCCAAATGCCGCCGTCGAGTAGCTGCCGGGAAGGTCTGATTTGAGAGTGCTTCCGTAACCCGCGCTTCAATTGCTGTGATCAACGCTTCCAGGCCTTGGCCGGTTTTCAGGCTCAAGCGATAGGTCGATGTTTCACGTGAAACACTCGGCGCCGCGGCTAGGTCGGCTTTGTTGAACACAACTATATCGTCTGGTCTGAGATCAATTTCACCTTCATCAAATGGCCGGCTGCTATCAATCATCCAGACGCGTAGATCCGCCTCGTCGCCCTTTTGCCGGGCCCTACGAATACCTTCCTGCTCCACCAGCTCGTCTGTCTCGCGCAGTCCGGCCGTATCGAATAGCAGCACCGAATAAGGTCCGAGGCGAAATTGCGCCTCCAGAACATCCCGCGTGGTGCCGGCAATCGGCGTCACTATAGCCGTCTCCGCCTTCAAAAGCGCATTGAAGAGGCTCGACTTGCCAGCGTTCGGCTCGCCCAGAATGACCACCCGATAGCCTTCACGTATCTGGCGGCCTCGCTCCGAATCACGGATAGCCTGTTCCAGCGACCGCTCCACCGACCGTATTCGATCCAGAATGCCGTCGACCAACTCCACCGGCAGGTCTTCGTCGGGGAAGTCGATATAGACTTCGATTCGCGCGAGGATATCGACCAAGTCAGCGCGCCAGGCTTCGTACTGCCGCTTCAGCCCACCGTCCAGTTGAGTAAGCGCCTGCCGTCGCTGCGCGTCGCTTTCCGCATCAACCAGATCAGCAATCGCCTCGGCCTGGGTGAGATCCAGCTTGCCATTTTCCATGGCCCGACGAGAAAACTCCCCCGGCTCCGCCAGGCGAAACCCAAATCCGGACAATATTTCGTAGAGCCTGTCCAGAATTGCTCGGGAGCCATGGACATGCAGTTCGACGCAGTCCTCGCCTGTGAAACTGCGCGGCGCCGGAAAGGCAATGGCCACGGCATGATCGATAAGCTCGCCATTAAGCTTTAAGCTGGCATAGGTTGCGACGCGCGGCTCGAATGTTCTGGGGCAGAGACGATTGAGGGCCACAAATGCTTGCGGCCCTGAAATACGAATGATCGATACGCCTGCCCTGCCCTGGGCTGATGCCAGGGCAAAGATGGTGTGTTTCACGTGAAACACTCCTTATTTGCTATCCGACTTGCCGGTTCCGAAACCGCTCATGCTGGCCTTGGCCGCCGTCTGGAACAACTTCAGAAACTGGTCTTGTGCCGAAATGCCGAGACTGGACCACGTCTTCATAATCTCCTCCGGCTGCATCGACTGCATATTTTGCTCGACACGTGCCCGCATCGCCTCAACGACAAAATCGTTCAACGGCTCAACATCGGGCAAACCCAGAAAAGCCCGCGCTTCCTGCGGCGTACATTCGACATTGACCGTGCACTTCATGTTCGGCTCCAGAAAAAGATCAACCCGATATGATCAACTCATACCGGGTTGACAAGAGATAATCGTCAGACCCCGTCATTTCAAACAGGCTCTGAGTTAGACTTACGTATTCATCGACTGGAAGAACTCGGCATTGTTCTTCGTCTGACGCAGCTTGTCCGACAAGAACTCGATCGCATCTTGAGCACCCATCGGGTTGAGGATACGGCGCAGGACGTAGGTCTTCTGCAGGTTCGACTTCTCGGTGAGCAGTTCTTCCTTCCGCGTACCGGACTTGAGAACGTCCATCGCCGGGAAGACCCGCTTATCGGCAACCTTCCGATCCAGGACGATTTCCGAGTTACCGGTGCCCTTGAATTCTTCGAAGATGACTTCATCCATCCGCGACCCGGTATCGATCAGCGCCGTAGCAATGATAGTCAACGAACCACCTTCTTCGATATTGCGCGCGGCGCCGAAGAAGCGCTTCGGACGTTGCAGCGCATTGGCATCGACGCCCCCGGTCAAGACCTTACCTGATGATGGCACCACGGTATTATAAGCACGGCCGAGACGAGTGATCGAGTCGAGCAGGATGACAACATCGCGCTTGTGCTCGACCAGGCGCTTGGCCTTTTCGATGACCATTTCAGCGACTTGGACGTGGCGGGTGGCCGGCTCGTCGAAGGTCGAGGAGATGACTTCGCCGCGCACGGTGCGCTGCATGTCCGTCACTTCTTCGGGCCGCTCGTCGATCAGCAGCACGATCAGGTAGCAGTCCGGATGGTTGGCGGCGACCGACTTGGCGATATTCTGCAGCATCACCGTCTTACCGACGCGCGGCGGCGCGACGATCAGACAGCGCTGGCCTTTGCCGAGCGGCGCCACGATATCGATGATACGGCCGGACCGGTCTTTCAGGGTCGGATCTTCGATCTCCATCCACAGGCGCTGCTCAGGATAAAGCGGCGTCAGGTTATCGAAGTGGACCTTATGCTTGATGTTTTCCGGATCTTCGAAGTTGATCGTCTGGATCTTGAGCAGGGCGAAATAACGCTCGCCTTCGCGCGGGCTGCGAATGGGGCCTTCGACGGTATCGCCGGTGCGCAAACCGTAACGGCGAATTTGCTGCGGACTGACGTAGATGTCGTCCGGGCCCGGTAGATAGTTGGCTTCGGGCGAGCGCACGAAACCGAAACCGTCCTGCAAAACTTCAATAACGCCGGTGCCGGTGATTTCAACACCATCTTCGGCCAGCGCTTTTAAGACGGCAAACATCATGTCCTGCTTGCGCAGGTTCGAAGCATTTTCGATATCCAGGGATTCGGCAAAAGTCAGCAGGTCGGTGGGGCTTTTGTCCTTAAGGAACTGAAGGGCTATTTTCTGTCCGCTGGACGGGCCTTCGACGGCACCGTCATCCGTGTCTTCGCCTTCGCCTTCGAGCTCTGCATCCAGCGGTTCATCGGCGAGGGCTTCGATTTCAGGGTCTTTGATAGTCATGGGAGGATACTCTCAGATCGTTTGAGATATACGGCCACGGGCACGCAGGACGAGATCGTCGCGCACCGAAGCCGGATAAGGATAGAGCCAAATCAAAATAAACATTTGAAAAGGCTATGAAAATTGTTTTTGAAGAGGCTGTCCCAACAGAACCGTGGCGCCTTTTAAGGGTTTCACGCAAGGAAGACAGCGCTCCCCAGATGCGTAAATCAGGAAGAAAATCGCACCGGAGAACGGATTCGTCAAGAAAATTTACGGGGTTTGGGGCCCGCGGCCCCAAGACTTCCCTTCTTTCTTTCCTTTACCTCCCCCGAAGTTGGGAAGGTAAAGGAAAGGAAATAAGAAAGGTTTCGTGGGGTCACTGACCCCACACCCCATAAGTTTTAGTGCGAGCAATATTCCAGCGTCACCGACATGATCATGATCAGCGCTAGCAGGAATGGCACTTCATTGATCCGGCGCCAGAATTTCTCCGTGCCAATAGCCTCGCCGCGCTGTAGTTTCTTGAACCGCGCAGACAGGAAATGGTGATAGCCGGTCAAGGCTACAACCCCCAGCAGCTTCACGATCATCCATGGCTCGCTGAAAAACTTCCAGCCCCACCGGTCATGGACATCGATGTAGATCAGGCCCAAACCAAACAGCCACGCCGCGATCATGGCAGGGTTCATGATGATGCGCAGCAGGTTGCCTTCCATCACCGCGAACACGCTGGTAACCTCGGGCTTGTCCGCGTTCTGGACATGATAGACGAACAACCGCGGCAAGTACAAAAGTCCGGCCATCCAGGCGATCACCGCCAGGATATGCAACCCCCGAACCAGGTCATAGACGTTCATCGCTCAGGCCCTCTTTTTCGGACAATAAAGATCGCACGCACGGCATTCATCGTCACCCATCACCGCTAAATCGTGACCAACCGCCTTCAGCACTTCGCCACGTAAAGCCGTGATGAAATCCGGCGTAATACCGAGCGCCGGCACCCGGACATACCCAGCCATACCGGCTTCGTGCGCCAGTTCGGCATAATCGATATCCAGCTCGACCAGGGTCTCGATATGCTCCGAAACGAAGGCAATGGGGATGACCAATGCGTTCTTGCCGACCGCAGCCGTCTCGCGGATCGACTCATCGGTGGACGGCCCAATCCATTTCAGCGGCCCGACACGGCTCTGGTAGCAGATCGTGTGATCAACTTCGCCGCCCAGACCCTCGACAATCCGCGCCACGCAGGCCTCGACCTGCATCTGGTAAGGATCGCCCTTGGCGACGATACGCTCCGGCAGACCATGTGCCGAAAACAGCAGCCGGTATCCCGGCGGCAAGGTCATCAGCTTGTCGGCGATCAGCTTGACATGCGCAGCGATGAAATCGTCATTGGCCGCATAGCAACACACGCGCGTTACCCTGCCCGGCCCTTTGTAAGCGCGCTGAAACGCCTCAAAACCCGTCAGCGTCGTCGTCGAGGAAAACTGCGGATAGAGCGGAAGGAGCACCACCTCATCCGGCCCCCAGGCGGCGATATCGTCCGCGGTCTGTTCGATGAATGGGTGCCAGTAGCGCATGCCAATAAACACCCGCGCCTCGAAGCCGGCACCTTCCAGGCTGGCTTGCAACGCCCGCGCCTGGGCTTCGGTCTCACGCACGATTGGCGAACCGCCGCCCATCTTCGCGTAGTTTTCGCGGGCTGACGGCGCCCGGCGCTTCGCCACGGTGGCAGCGACCGCGTGGCGAATGCCTAGGGGCAAACCGATAATATATTTATCTTTGAAGAGGTTATACAGAAACGGTTGCACGTCCTCGGGGCCCTTTGGCCCACCGAGATTGAACAGGAGTACGGCTACCCGTTTCTGTTTCATCCGCGTATCCGTTTCAGGGCGCGTTCGACATTCTCGATCGGCGTGTCGGGGAAGATGCCATGACCCAGATTGAAGATTAGCGGCCCCTGCCCCCAGGCTTCGAGGATGCCGTCGATCTGCGCATCCAGAGCCACCCCTCCCGACCGCAAGGCCACTGGATCGAGCGCGCCCTGGATTGGCTTCTGGGTCTGCAAGGCCCTGCCGAGCGCCAACGGCGTTGCCGTCCCCAGCGCCAGGCAATCGACCGGCACGACATCGAGATAAGACTGACAGCGGGCTTCGGCGCCGCGCGGAAAGCCAATGATCGGCAGAGTCACGCCCAACTCGCGCACCCGCTTGAGCAGGCGGATATGCGGCTGGGTGATGAGCTCATCGAACCACGGATCCGGAAAGCCTTCGGCCCAGGATTCGAAGATCTTCAACACCTGCGCTCCCGATTGCGCCTGCATCAGAAGATACTGCGCCGAGGCTTCGATGACGATCTCCAGCACGTCACGCACATTCTGCGAGTCGTCATAAACAAACGCGCGGATCAGGCTCCGGTCATGCGCCTTCTTGCCGTTCAGCATGTAGGTCATGACGGTCCACGGCCCGCCGCAGAAGCCGATCAGAGTGACGTGCGGCGGCAGGTCCGCTTTGACGCGGGATACAGTCTCCCCTACCGCTTTCAACGCCTCCCCGGCTTCGAAAGCTTTATCGCGCATCATTGCCAATTCCGGCAGGTCACCGAGGATGGGGCCTTCGCCGGCGGCAAAGGTCAGATCCTGACCAAGCGCCAAGGGGATCATCAGAATGTCAGAGAACAGAATAGCTGCATCGAAGCCGAACCGACGGATCGGTTGAAGCGTTGCTTCGGCAGCTTTCGCAGGCGTCAGGCAGAAATCGACGAAGCCGGAGGTCGATGCTCTGAGTTCGCGGTATTCTGGAAGGTATCGCCCGGCCTGACGCATGAACCATATCGGTGGCGGCGAGACCGTCTGTCCTTGAAGAACCTGGAGGATAGGTGCCTGAACGGTGGTCATGGAGTCAAGCCTCGGGAAAAGTCGCTTCCCCTTTGGCTTAATCTATAAAAAAAAGAAAGAGGAAGTAGAGGCTTTTAGAGGGGTGGATGACGGGGAAAATTGCCGCAGGGTTGAGGGTTATCACGGCTTTTTCACAGACGGACCCACTCGGGAAAAGCGGGCGCCCACAGCCTGTGGGAATCTGGGGTAAGTTCAGAGCTGCTTTGAGTCGTTAGGACTTTCTTAACCTTCTTTCCGGGACGTCTGGGGACGGTTAAGAAAGTGTTAAGATACGCACACAGAACCGTCATGCGTTTATACATTATTAACGCTTTGGACGGCGCGTGGAAAATAGGCCCGGTTATTAACCTTAATCCTCAGGGTTCGGAGAGATTCGGAGGCCTGAAGACGGTTGCGAACAAACTGTCCGCGAGTCTTCAACAGATAGGATTCACAGTTATCTTTTTATTTCGTGGGGCCGGAGGCCCCACACCCCATAACTCGACGGAGTAGGATCGACCTTATGGACCTTTCTTAAGAGAGCCCACTTCGAGGCTCTCTTAAGAAAGGTATATCAGCTTGTTCTCTGCTCGGACGCGTTATGGGGTGTGGGGTCCGTGACCCCACGACTTCAAAAAGAAAACAAAACCCGCTAAACAGCTTTTATGACCGCCCTGACCTCCCCTAAGATCGGCAGCTATTTCCACGTTCACCTCGTCTCCGATTCCACCGGAGAAACGTTGAACGCTCTGGCCAAAGCCGCCGCCGCTCGTTTCGAAGGCATCCTGCCTATCGAGCACATCTACGTCCTGATCCGTTCGGAAAAGCAGGTCGAGCGGGCGTTGCAGGAAATCGAGAGCTTCCCCGGCATCGTGCTGCACACCATGGTCGATATGGAACTGCGGGCCTTGCTGGAAACCCGCTGCCGGGAACTGGACATTCCGGCGATTGGCGTGCTCGATCCTTTAGTGGTGGCTTTTTCCCGGCACCTTGGCGCGGCTGTGTCGAAAAAGGTCGGCGCCCAGCATAATCTCGACAACGAGTATTTCGAGCGCATCGAAGCCCTCAACTACGCCATCGCCCATGACGACGGCGCCATGGCGGACAAGCTCAAACAGGCGGATGTGGTACTGGTCGGCGTCAGCCGGACCTCGAAAACGCCGACCTGTATCTACCTGGCGCACCGCGGCATCAAGGCGGCCAATATTCCGCTGGTGCCGGGCCGCGATCCGCCGGAGGAACTGGACGACCCGAACATTCCGCTGGTCGTCGGCCTGATCGCCGCGCCGGAACGGCTTATTCAGATCCGCAAAAACCGGCTGCTGACGCTGAATGACGATCGTCCGTCGAGCTATACCGATCAAGAAGCTGTCCGCGACGAAATCATCCGGGCTCGGCGGCTGTTCGAGCGCAAGGAGTGGCCGGTGATCGACGTCACCCGCCGTTCGATCGAAGAAACCTCGGCCGCCATCATCAGTCTGCTGAATGAAAAGCGGACCGGAAGGCTCGGCGGGATTTAAGTTTTGCAGGGTTTGGCGCTAGCGAAAGTATAGCTTTCGCCAGCCATGAGACCCCAGCACCTCACCCCCATAGTTCTAAAACAAAGACCCACGATGCCCGACCTGATCCTCGCTTCCGGCTCCGCCTCCCGTGCCATGCTGCTGAAAAACGCCGGCATTGCCTTCACCAAAATTCCCTCGAACGTCGACGAAGATGAAATCAAGGACGAGTGCCTGGGCCGCGGCATGACACCCAAAGCCGTCGCTCTTCGCCTGGCCGAAGCCAAGGCGGCCCAGGTCGGCGCGAACAATCCGGGCCTTGTCCTCGGTGGCGACCAGGTTTTGCAACTCGAAAAAGACCTGATCAGCAAATCGCCCGACATGGCCGCAGCCCGCGATTTGCTGCAGCGGATGAGCGGTAAGACCCACTATCTTCACGCTGGCATGGCCTTGTGTGAAAACGGCCAGATCATCTGGAGCCACGTCGAAACCGCCGAGCTGACCGTGCGTCCCCTCACCGACGCGTTTATCGACCACTATCTGGAAAAAGCCGGCGAAGCGGTCCTGTCGACCGTGGGTGGCTACATGCTGGAAAGCGACGGCGTCCATCTGTTCGAAAGCATCCGCGGCGACTACTTCACCATCCTGGGCCTCCCGCTCCTGCCCCTGCTCGCCAAACTCCGGAGTTTAGGTTTTTTCGCCTCATGTTAATCCAAAAACCGCTATACACTTTTTGGCATGAGGCTATGGGCTACGAAGCGCAATGATTACCACTCTTCCTACAGGCGCTGCCTTGGTCGCCGCCGTTGTCGGCCAGCCAATCCACCACAGCCTGAGCCCGTTCCTGCATAATGCCTGGCTGCGCGATCTGGAGATCAACGGCGTCTATGCCGCCTTCGGCCCCAAGGACGAACACGGCTTCAAGAACCTGATCCTGTCGTGCCGGTCGAACGGCATCAAAGGCCTGAACGTCACTGCGCCGTTCAAGGAACAGGCCTTGGCCCTGGCTGACACCGTCGCTGACAGCGCCAGGAACTGCGGCTCCGCCAATCTCCTCACCTTTGACGACGAGGGCTATGTCCACGCGCAATCGACAGACGGCCTTGGCCTGATCGGCGCCTTCAAACTTCAGGCGCCGGATTGCGATCTGTCGTCCGGCCCGGTGGTCATCATGGGCGCCGGCGGAGCCTCTCGCGCCACGGTCGCCGCCATGATCGAAGCCGGCTGCCCCGAAGTCCGCATCGTCAACCGGACACTTGCCCGCGCCGAAGAACTGGTCTTTGAATTTCAAAATGCCGGCAAGGTTACGGCCTACGACCTGAGCGACTCTGGCCGCGCTTTTGCTGAAGCGGTCGCCGTTATCAACGCGGCCTCGGGCGGACCTTTGCCGCCACTCGACCCCCTGCCCGCCTCGGCCACGGTCATGGACATGACCTACCGACCGCTGCGCACCAACTGGCTGCAAGCCGCCGCCGAACGTGGCCTGAAAACCGTCGACGGCCTGAACATGCTGATCGAACAGGCCCGGCCATCGTTCGAAGCTTTCTACGGGGTTCCTCCCCGCGCCGATTTCGACATTCGCGGCTTGGCGCTCGACTACCTTGGAGAAGCCCGTTGATCCGCCTCGGGCTGACTGGCTCGATCGGCATGGGCAAGTCAACCATCGCCAACATGTTCAAGGACGAAGGCATGCCGGTCTGGGATGCCGACGAAGCCGTCCACCGCCTTTATGCCGGCTCGCCTGAGCTGAAACAGGCCCTGACCGAAGCTTTCGGAGACGTCCTGACAGGCAACAAGGTCGACCGCGCTAAGCTGTCGGAAGCGCTGAAAATCACGCCCGGCGGTTTTGACCGCCTGAATGCCATTGTTCATCCCGCCACGGTCGAAGATCGAAAGGCGTTTCTGCAGGCCCAGAAACGCAACCACGTATCGCTGGCGGTGTCTGACATCCCTCTCCTCTTTGAAACCGGTGCTGAAAAGCAGCTTGATTATGTCCTGGTCGTCAGCGCTCCGGCTAAGGTCCAGAAACAACGCGTCATGGCGCGCCCTGGCATGACCGAAGAAAAGTTCGCTGCCATCCTGAGCCGCCAGATGCCCGACGCCGAAAAGCGCAAACGCGCGGATTTCGTCATCGATACCTCGCAAAGCGTGGAGGCCTGCCGCGCCCAGGTCCACGCTTTGATAGGCCATCTCCTGGCCTGATCGGCCTTGCCACCGGACTCGAACGAATCCATATGTTGCGGCATGGCCATTGAAATCGTTCTCGATACCGAAACCACCGGCATTGACCACCGCAAGGGGCACCGCCTGATCGAAGTCGGCTGCATCGAGATCGAGGACTTGCTGCCGACCGGCCGGACCTTTCACCGCTACATCGATCCGGAACGCGAGATTGAAGCCGATGCTATCCGCGTCCACGGCATCACCAACGAAAAGGTGCGCGGCCAGCCGAAATTCGCCCATATCTGCGAAGATCTGGTTGCGTTTATCGGCGACAACAAGATCATAGCCCACAACGCGTCGTTCGACCGCGGCTTTATCAATATGGAGCTGCTGAAGCATAATCGTGTCGTCACGCCAGACGACCAGTGGATCGATACGCTGGAGCTGGCGCGTAACAAATTCCCCGGCATGGCCAATTCGCTGGATGCGCTGTGCAAACGCTTCAACATCTCGCTGGCCGAACGCGATCTGCACGGCGCCCTGATCGACGCCCGTCTGCTGTCGAGCGTCTATCTCGAGTTGCTGGGCGGGAAGGAGCGGGGGTTGGAACTGGAAATGGTCGGGGCGCGCGCCGACGCCGACAAGATCGCTAATTTCAAATCCTATGGCCCACGGCCGCGGCCGCTGCAAAGCCGCATCCATCCGGCCGAGGCCGAAGCACACGATGCGTTCGTGAAAAAGTACCTCAAAGAAAAGACCTTGTGGAAATAGGGTCGGGGAAGGGGGGATAGGACCATCGCACTGGCGCTGCTTATCTTCCTGCTGGCGGTCTATGGCCTGAACACCTGGCTGAGCTCCGGGCGCATGAAAGCGTTCCGTGAGGGACGAATGAGTCGGCGTGACTTCTATCGCGGTGGCCTGGCCAAATCGCTGCTGATTTTTCTGGGCCTGTCGGTGGTGGCGCTGATCGTGCTGAATAAGCTCGACGCGTTTGTGCGCATGCCGGAAGAGCTTTTGTCGATTGCCCAGCCGGTGCAGGCTGCCTTGTCGGCGCTGCCTGAGTCCTGGGTTTATGGTGTGATCGCCGCCTGGGTGACGGTTCTGTGCCTGGCGTCGCTGCTGGGCGGGCGGCAGATGAAGCGGCTGGCGGGGGAGGGGCATGTGCTGGGCCTGTTGCTGCCGCGCGATAATGCCGAGCGGGGCTATTGCGTGGCCATCTCGCTCAACGCCGGGTTTTCCGAAGAACTGTTCTTCCGGGTGGTGGTGCCGGTGCTGCTGGTTCAGGTAACCGGCCTGCCGGGGGTGGCATTTGTGGCAGCGATTCTGCTGTTCGGCCTGGGACATGCCTATCAGGGGCTGTGGGGCGTGGTGGCAACGTCCATTGCCGGTGCGATCCTGTTCCTGATCTATCTCTATACCGGCAATTTCTGGCTGGTGGTGGCCATCCATGCCGGGATCGACCTGTGGTCGCTGGTCGTGGTGCCGGGATTGATCCGGTGGAATAAAAGCTGATGGGGTGTGGGGTCCCGTAGCTCGCAAGAACTATACTCTTGCTTCACACACCCCACAAAACCTTACTTGACCCAATAAAAAAGGCCTCGCCCCAAAGAGGGCGGGCCTTCTTTCATTGGAAAGGAAAGTCTTGGGGCCGCAGGCCCCAAACCCCATTCGTTGTTCTTACGCCTGACCGGCCGCCTGTTGCTGCGCCAGGATGTTATCCTTCTGCTGCATATAAAGCGCGGCAAAATCGATCGGATCGACAAAGAACGGCGGCGCGAAGCCACCGTCCGAAGTCGCATCGGCAATAATACGTCTTGCGAACGGGAACAGGTAGCGCGGGCATTCGATCAGCAACGTCGGCTCGATCATATTTTCCGGCAGTCCGGCGATCTGGAACAGGCCACCATAGACCAGCTCGATAGTGAACATCGGGCCGTCCGGCGTCTTGGCCTTGATGGACAGCTTGATGTCGACTTCGAACAGGCCGTCGGTCCGGCCTTTGGCGCTCATTTCGACGCCCAAATCGATCTCGGGGCGCTGCTCCATGCGCAGCGACTGTGGCGCGCGCGGATTTTCGAACGAGAAATCGCGGATGAATTGCGCCAGCACGGTCATCGCCGAAGCCGGCGGGCCCGCCTGGTTGGTAGCTTCCGTCGCCGGCGTGCCGGATTCAGGGGTATCAGACATAAAAAACTCCGGTCTTTTCGCCCATGAGCCGAAAAAACCGGCCGGGGTGGGCTTGCGTGGCATCGCTGCTAACAGATAAGAAAATTTTACGCAATCAAACGAACAGTTCCACTTCGTAAAACTTATCCTATATAGTCGGGGTCCGGCGCTGACGGCAGCGCCAGCTTTTGAGCGAGACCCGCCCGTCCGAAGAGAATCTACCCATGCTTTCGCTTGCCCTTTTCGCCATCGTGGCCTTCGTCGTCCTGTTCCAGCTCTATTCGGTGCTGGGCCGGAAGACTGGCTTCCGCGTCGAGGATAAGGTGCTGGCGCAGAAACCGGATGAATTCGAAGGCGCTATCAAGCTGGAGCGCCCCGCCGAAGGGCCGAAATTGCCCAATCTCGATCTCCTCAAATCGCGCGACACCAACTTCAACGAGGTCAACTTTGTTGAAAAGGCGCGTGAAACCTATGAGCAGGTGGTGCTGGCCTTTCACAAGGGTGACTTGGGTCCGATCCGTGACCGCCTGGCGTCGCATGTCGCCGATAGTTTCACCAATGCCATCGCTGCGCGTACCGAGACGCCGAAGGATACTTTGAGCTTCGTCGACACGCCGAAGGCCGACCTGGACGTCATTACTTTCAAGGACGACATGGCTGAGATTCGCGTCCGCTTCCTGTCTGAACTGGCCTATGAAGGTGTGCAGCCACCCGAACCTGAGACGCCCGCCGAAATGGTTGAGGCGGCTGCCGCCGAGTCCGAGGCCGAACCGGCCCCGGAAAGCGCCCCGGTGAAAAAGACCCGCGCCAGGAAGGCTGCCGAAACGGTGGTCGAAGCCGCGCCGGCGCCGCAAACGCCTGCCAAGCCGGAAAAGATCTACAAGCGCACCGCCGAATACTGGACCTTCCAGAAGGCCATGCGTAATCCGAACGGCCCGTGGCTGCTCACCCGCGTCGAGGCAGCCAAGGCATGAGAGTAGGGGGGTTGTTTGAGGGGGGCTGGCTCCGCAAGGGCCTGGCACTGGGTTTGACCCTGTTGGTTGCCGCCTGCGCTGAAACGCCGACACCTGGCCCTGGTCCGGGACCAAAACCGCCGGTCAATCCACCCGTCACCCCGCCGATCGCCGAAGGCCCCAACCCGGTGCCGGAGAATCTGCGCCTGTCGACCCTGCCGGGCTGGGACTCAAGCGACGCGTTCGTCGCCATCGAAGCCCTGCGCGCCACCTGCGTCTACAAGAAGGGCCGCCAATACGCGCCGGTCTGCCAGGCTATGTCTGGTCAGGATTTCGAATCTCCAGCCCAGATCAAGGCCTTCCTGAACCGCACCCTGGCCGTCGAGCCAGTAACGGCGCCAGCCACCGGCACTTTGACGGGCTATTTCGTGCCGGATTACATGGCCGACACCGTCAAAAGCGCTGAATTCTCGCAGCCGGTGCGCCTGAAGCCCGATGACCTGGTCGTCGTCGCCGGTTCGCAACTGACGCCCGCCCAGTCGGCCACCAAGGTCGCAGCGCGCAAGGTCGACGGCAAATACGTCGCCTACTACACCCGCGCCCAGATCGAGCAGATGCCGTCCAACGCCACTTACTATATGCGGCCGGAAGACTATTTCTTCATGCAGCTGCAAGGGTCGGGTTTCCTCGACCTGCCAGATGGCAAGCGCGTCTATGCCGCCTATGCCGCCGACAATGGCTGGCCTTTCGTCGGCATCGCCAAGGTGATGGTCGAAAAGGGGATTCTCGCCAGCAACCAGACCTCAGGCGACAATATTCACGCCTGGCTGGCCGCCCATCGCGGCCCTGAAGCGCAAGCCGTCATGAACGCCAATCCGCGCTATGGTTTCTTCGCCATCCAGCCCAACCAGACCGAGCCTTTGGGTGCAGCGGGTCTGCCGCTGCCACCCGGTTCGGCGATTGCTGTCGATCCAGCTTATCGCGATCTCGGTGATCTGTTCTGGATTGACGCCAGCGTCGGCGGTAACGCCCTGAATAACGCCTTCCCGGTCTATCAGCGCATGGTGTCGGCGCTCGATACCGGTGGGGCCATCAAGGGTAATGTCCGCGCCGACCTCTATGTCGGCCATGGCGACCGCGCCGGAACCGAAGCCGGCCGCATCAAGCACGTGCTGCGCATGGTCCGCATCGTGCCCTACGTTACGCAGTAAACCGGTTTAGAAAATCAGCTTAAAGGCGCTGAAGCACATGATCGCCAGCACGCCCGAGCTGGCGATGAACAGCCCGAAGCGGATCACGGCAATATTGCTGATCGCCTGCACCAGCGAATGCAGCACGCGCAGAGCGACGTACAGCCACGCGAAGTACTCGATCTCGAAGCTCGACCGGCCGGTGATATAGACGCCCAGGCACAACGCATAGAACAGGGTCGGCTGTTCGAGCAGGTTGTTGTAATTGTCCGCCGGCCATTGCACGCGCGGCGGAAGATGCCGGACGGCCTCGCGGGTGTGCAGGCTGTCTTCGGATACCGCATAGCGGACGATCGACGGCACGCGCTGGACGTAAAGCCAGACGAGCATAACCATGGACCAGGCAATCAGGGCGAGAACGGGCTGTATCATGCTCTCATTCTGGCACATGAGTCTTAAAATGCGGCTAAGTACTTTTAAACAAAGGGTTTCCAGAAAGTTTCCCGGAGGTTTACAAATCACGCTGCGATGCACCGTCACACAACAGTGATGGTTGAGCCTCTTTTGAAAATTCGCCTAAAATGATAATTTTAACCCTATTGAATCGCGCCTCTCTCGCGGTTCATGCGCTGACTCCACGGTCGCACCCCCAGGCGACGGAGGCGGCGTCACGTGCACATCGGGACACGGGCTCGCTCACACAGCGCAGCCTGTCAAGGCCGTCGGTAAGATCTCGTCCCCCAACGGGAAGCCGCGCCGTTCCGAACTTCGAAGGCGTCTTTTCCCCCATGAAAGGCACCTTTGCCAAAGCCGCCAGCCCGAACCGGACTGGCGGCTTTTTGCTACCGCTTTACTGTGATTGGGGCTGGAATCATTAAACAAACAGGCAGATAGTCGACTCACCCCAAGGGCGAATTTGGGGCGGAAGCATCGCCTGTGCGGTGTTAACAAAACAGGCGGCCTCTGCTACACCTGCGGACGCCGGACTAAAGCGGCCTGCGTAACGGCCGGCTAGGGATGAAGCTATGGACGACATCAACCACCCCCACCATGGCCACCGCGATTCCACGGCGACGAAAGAGCAGATCCGCCAGGGCTTCGTGAAAGGGCAGGGGGCCTCGTCCTTCAACAGTCTGGCGCCGTTCGAGAAGGCCTATATCGCCCACATCCTCGAGGACTACGACCTTGAGGAGCTGCCCGACATTTCCGTAGACGACCTGAACGCCGTCATCGCCGAATTCTGGGCCGCCGGCGAAATCCGGCCCCTGCCCAAGACAATGCGCAGCGTCACTCAGCTGACCGTGCGCGGCGAGCCGACCCGTTACGACCTGGTTCAGCTCATCCAGACCGACTCGCCGTTCATCGTCGAAACCGTGATGGGCGAGCTGATCGATCAGGGTGTGTCGATCCGTTCCATGTTCCATCCGGTGGTGACCGTGTGGCGCGACGGCGATGGCAAGCGTCTGGCTGAGGCTGGCAAACCCGAGGACGCGGTCAAAGAGTCGATGATGCTGGTCTTCATCGAACGCCAGCCGGCCGGCAATCATGCTCAGATCCAGACCGGCATCGACGAAAGCCTCAACGACCTGAAGCTGGCGGTGCGCGACTTCCCGCGCATGCAGCGTCTGGTGGCCACGGAGATCGAAGCGCTGGAGAAACTGCGCGACCGTAAGGACCTGCGCATTGATCCGGCCGTGCTCGACGAAGACATGGCCTTCCTGCGCTGGGTCAATGAGAACCATTTCGTCCTGCTGGGCGCGCGCGGCTACATGTATCCGCGCGAAAGCGACGGCGCCTATGCCAGCGAAGCGCCGCTCAATCCGCTGCAGGAAGGTTTCGGCATCCTGCGTGACGCCAATAGACCCGTTCTTCGCCGGACCTCGGAACCGGCAGTCCTGAGCCGGCAGATTCTCGACCAGCTGCAGGAGTCGCAGCCGGTGACGGTCGCCAAGGCCAACATCAAGTCGCGCGTCCACCGCCGCGTCTACATGGACTATATCGGCATCAAGCGTTACGGCGACGATGGCCTGCCGGCCGGCGAGGTCCGCGTCGTTGGTCTGTTCACCTCCGAAGCGTACGAACGTCCGGCCTTCGAAGTGCCGCTGATCCGCCAGAAGGCGCAGAACGTCCTGCACACCGCCCAGATAGAAGGGCTCGACGGCGGCTATAATGAAAAGCGCCTGAAGAACATCATCGAGACCTACCCGCGCGATGAGCTTTTTCAGATGTCGGAGGGCGATCTCCTTCGCATCGCCCGCGGCATTCTGCATATCTCCGACCGGCCGCGCGTCAAGCTGTTCGCCCGCAAGGATCCGTTCGACCGATTCATCTCGATCCTGCTCTACATGCCGCGTGAACTCTATCAGGCTCAGGTACAGAAACAGGCCGGCGAGATTCTGGCCAATGCCTATCTCGGCCGGGTCAGCGCCTGCTATCCCTACCTGTCGGAATCGCTGCTGTCGTGCATCCACTATATCATCGGCGTCACGCCCGGCGATCACTTCGACCCCGATATCAACGACGTCGAAGCCGATATTGAGAACGTCACCCGCTCCTGGCCGCAAAAGGTCGATGCCCTGGTGCAGGAAGACGGCTACCTCGACCGCCTGCCGCTGCCGACCGATGACCCGCGTTGGCTGGAATGGGCCAAGGCCTTCCCTGCCGGCTATCAGGAACGTTACGATATCCCCGAGGCGATCCTCGACACCAATTATCTGAGCAACCTGACCCACGAAAACCCGGTCAATCTGCGCGCCTATCAGCGTCTCGAGGACACGGCGTCGATCTTCTGTTTCAAGCTCTATACCCGCGCCGACCGCGCCATTCCGTTGTCGGACATCCTGCCTGTACTCGACAACATGGGCTGCAAGACGCTTGAGGAGTACGGCTTCAACGTCAAGTCCTGGGTCATCGGCTGCTTCTGGGTGCATGAGTTCATCATTCAGCTCCCGGAAGGCCACGCGCCGTTCGAAACCTTCAGCCGGCAATTCGAGGAAACCGTCATGGCGCTGTGGCGGCGCCAGACCGAGAACGACGGTTTCAATGCCCTGACTCTCAACGGCTTGTCCTGGCGCGAAGTCGCCCTGTTGCGGGCCTTCTGCCGATATCGCGTGCAATCCGGCCTCGACCCGAGCCCGGATATCCAGCAGGCGGCGCTGCGTGAGAATCCCGATGTGGTGACGGCGCTGCTGGAGCTGTTCAATCTCAAATTCAGCCTCGAAGGCGGCGAGGTCGGCGATCGCCGCGAAAAGGTCGAATCCGCCAGGCAGAACATCGACACCCTGCTACAGGACGTGGCCAGCCTCGACCATGATCGCGTCTTACGCCGCGTCGCGGCAGTGATTGCCGCTGCCCAGCGCACCAATTATTTCCAGACGGTCGACGGCCAGCCCAAACGCTACATTTCGTTCAAGGTCGCCAGCCGCGATCTCGCCGATCTGCCCGAACCCAAACCCTACCGCGAGATCTTCGTCTGGTCGCCGCGGGTCGAAGGTGTTCACCTGCGCCTCGGGCCTGTGGCGCGCGGCGGGCTGCGCTGGTCCGATCGCAAGGACGATTTCCGCACCGAAGTCCTGGGTCTGGTGAAGGCCCAGCAGGTCAAGAACGCGGTCATCGTGCCGGTTGGCTCGAAGGGCGGATTCTTCCCGAAGGACCTGCCGCGCGCCGGTACGCCAGGTGCCACGCCCGACGCCATCCGTGAAAAGGCAGTGAAGGCCTATAAGACCTTCCTGCGCGGCTTGCTCGACCTGACCGACAATATCGATGCCAAGGGCAAGACCGTGCCGCCGGTTGATGTGGTGTGCTGGGACGACCCTGACCCTTACCTGGTCGTCGCCGCCGACAAGGGCACGGCCAGCTTCTCCGACATCGCCAACGGCGTCTCGGCCGATTATGGCTTCTGGCTGGGCGACGCGTTCGCAAGCGGTGGGTCGGTCGGTTACGACCACAAGGCTATGGGCATCACCGCCAAAGGCGCCTGGGAAGCGGTCAAGCGCCACTTCCGCGAACTGGGCAAGGACATCCAGACCGAGGCCTTCACCGTCGCCGGTGTTGGCGACATGTCCGGTGACGTCTTCGGCAACGGCATGCTGCTGTCGATGGAAACCCGGCTGGTGGCGGCTTTTGACCACCGCGATATCTTCATTGATCCGAACCCGGACGCCACGAAAGCCTTTGCCGAGCGCGCCCGCCTGTTCGCCCTGCCGCGCTCGTCGTGGCAGGACTACAATAAATCGCTGATATCAAAGGGCGGTGGCATCTTCTCACGCGGCCAGAAGTCGATCGCGCTGACGCCGGAAATCAAGGCGCTGCTTGACGTCACCGCCGACCACATGACGCCGTTCGAGCTGATGCAGGCCATCCTGAAGGCCCAGGTCGAGCTGATCTATTTCGGTGGCATCGGCACCTATATCAAGGCGCCCAACGAGTCGAACCTCGACGTCGGCGACAAGGCCAATGATGCCATCCGCATCGACGCCACCGACGTGCGCGCCCAGGTGATCGGCGAAGGCGCCAATCTCGGCATGACCCAGGCCGGGCGCATTGTGTGCGCCGAACACGGCATCCGGCTCAACACCGATGCCATCGACAATTCCGCCGGCGTCGACTGCTCCGACCACGAGGTCAATATCAAGATCCTCCTCGGCCAGCTGATGGCGGCAGGGAAGATGACCCTGGAAGCCCGAGACAAGCTGCTGGCTTCGATGACCGATGACGTGGCGGCCTTGGTGCTGCGCGACAATTACGATCAGACGCTTGCGCTCAGTCTCCAGGAAGCCACGGCGTTCGAGAATAACAGCGCGGCGCAGGCCTTCATGACCGGGCTGGAAAAGCGCGGCCGCCTTGATCGCAAGGTCGAGGGCCTACCGTCCAATGCGGCGCTTGAGGCTCGCAAGGCGCACAACGCCGGGCTCTACCGGCCAGAACTGGCCGTTACCATGGCCTACGGCAAGATCGTCCTGTTCGACGATATCGTCGCCTCGAAGGCGCCCGATGACGAAGGCTTCCAGATGGTGGCGGTCAACTACTTCCCGGCGGCTTTGCACAGCTTCGCCGATGCCATCGCCAAACACCGCCTGCATCGCGAAATCATCGCGACCGTGCTGGCCAACGACATCGTCAATGTCGCGGGCCCCAGCTTCCCGTCACGCCTCATGCGCGGTGCCGGCGTCGAGACGGCCGAGTTTGTCCTGGCCTTCGAAGCCGCCCGTCATCTGTTCGGTATCCGCGCCCTGTGGAATGACGTGGGCGCCCAGGACAACAAGATTCCGGCCATGGCTCAGACGGCGCTCTACCGCGAACTGTCGGGCTTTGTCCGTCACCAGACCTATTGGATGGCGCGCCGGTTCGCGGGCACGCAGCATGATCTCAAGGCCATGATCAACCCCTATGCCGACGGCGTCGAAGCGCTGATCGGCATGGGTGAGGGCGTCTACAGCGACACCACCCGCAAGACCATTGCCGACAAGGTGGCCGGCCTGATCGGGCTGGGTGCTCCTAAGCCATTGGCGCAGAAGATTGCGCGGGTGACCGCCCTGCATCAGGCGGCTGACATCATCGACCTGAACGCGGAAAAGAAGGCTGCCCTGGAAAAAACAGCGACGCTGTACTTCCTGACCGGTGATCGCTTCGGCTTCCAGGCGCTTGCGGAAGGTGCGGCTCTGCTGGCCAGTTCCGACGACTGGGATCGCATGGCCACCCGCCGCCTGATTGAAGATGTCCGTGCTGAGCAGAAGATGGTCGTGCGGGCAATGATGGCTGCCGGCGGCGATGCAGCGAAAACGGTCGAGAAATGGGAAAGCGAGCACAAGGCTGTGCTGGAACCCTTACAGGCCATGATCGCCGATATGCGCTCGAGCGGCTGGAGCTTCGCCAAACTGACCATCGCTAATGCCATACTGCGCGAATGGGCGGGGAAGTTGTAGGCATGCTTTCTCTTGCCAAATGACGCCTTTGCGCCCATTTAGCGCTCAGGAGCCTAACCCATGTTCATCCAGACCGAAGCCACACCCAACCCCGACGTCCTCAAGTTCCTGCCCGGCAAGACCGTGCTGGAAACCGGCACGAAACAGTTCGACAAGGACGACGCCAAGGCCTCGCCTTTGGCTGAGACTCTGTTTGCCATTGACGGCGTGTCGGCCCTGTTCTTCGGCAGCGATTTCCTGACCGTGCGCCGCGACCCGGAGTCCTCGCTGATCTGGGCGCAGTTGAAGCCGCCGATCCTGGCGGCGATCATGGACTTCTACACCTCCGGCCAGCCCATCCTGCGCGAAACCGAAGCCAAGGAAGAAATCGTCTACGAAGGCGAACTCGGCCAGATTGTCGCCGAGATCAAGGACCTGCTCGAAACCCGCGTCCGTCCGGCGGTAGCTCAGGACGGCGGGGACATCGAATTCGACCGTTTCGACATCGACTCCGGCACGCTTTACCTGCACATGCGCGGCGCCTGCTCGGGTTGCCCGTCGTCCTCGGCCACCCTGCGCCAGGGCGTCGAGAGCCTGATGAAGCATTACGTGCCGGAAGTGAAGCAGATCGAGGCCGTCCTCTGAGTCTGGCACTCGTCATCGACACGTCGCTGGCGGCGTGCAGTCTCGGTATCTACCGCGACAATGAAGCCCTGTTCGCCGCGTCCGAAGCGATGGAGCGCGGTCATCAGGAACGCTTGCCGGTCTTGGCCGCTGAGGCGTTTGAAGCTGCCGGCGTCACCCCGCGCGATCTTACACATATTGGTGTGACGCTTGGGCCGGGATCGTTCACCGGCCTGCGCGTCGGCCTGTCCTTCGCCAAAGGGCTGGCGGTGGCGCTGGGCGTGGAGCTGCAAGGTATCGGCACGCTCGAAGCGCTCGGAAATCATCCGCAGCTCATCGGCAAGAATCGGCTGTCGGTGATCGACGGTGGCCGCGGGCGCCTTTACGTCCAGCATTTCCGCGACGGTATTCATGACGCGCCGCGCGTCGTCGAAGCCGGCAATACCGGTCTCGACGTCGACATCCTGACCGGCCCGGCAGCCGCGCAACTGGCGCCGCATATCGACGCCGACATCTTCGAGCAGCCGTGGCCCGATCTGTCTGCGCTTAACGGCCTCACGCTGGCGGGCGGTCATGACGATGTCACCCCGCTATATATGCGCGATGCTGATGCCGTGGCGTCGACGCGCGGCATCATCACCTTAGGCGCATGATCCGCCTGTCGCCCAACAACGCCGATGATATGGCGCGCATCCACGCCCAGTGCTTCGACCATCCGTGGAGCGCCGGCGTCATGGCCGACCTGACCCTGAAACCCAACCACCGTGCTTACGGCCTGGAAGACAACGGCGTGCTGGTCAGCTTCCTCTTGTTGACGGTGGTGGCTGACGAAGGCGAGATTCTCACCCTGGCCACCGATCCGGCGGCGCAGGGCGGGGGACTGGCGTCCGGTCTGCTGTCGGCGGCTATGACAAACCTGCGTGAGGATGGCGTGAGCCTGGTCAATCTCGAGGTCGCCATCGACAATCCGGCTGCGCTCAGGCTCTATGAAAAGGTCGGCTTTCAACAGGTCGGTTTGCGCAAGGCCTATTACAGCCGGCCGGGCAAAGCGCCCGTGGATGGCCGCATACTAAGGCTTGCGTTCATCTGACGAGGGCCTTACATTTACTGGTATTGCGTGCGAACTACTCGCAAAGGCAAAGGATATCGGCATGACCACGAATCTCACCTTGGATCGCATCGAAAAGCAGTGCATCGATAAGGGTATGCGCATGACCGATCAGCGCCGGGTGGTGGCGCGGGTCCTGTCGTCTTCCGAGGATCACCCCGACGTCGAAGAGCTGTATCATCGCGCCGCCGCTGTCGATCCGCACATTTCGCTGGCCACGGTCTATCGCACGGTGCGCCTGTTCGAAGAGGCCGGTGTGGTCGAACGCCACGACTTCGGCGATGGCCGTTCGCGCTATGAACAGGCCGGCGACGATCATCACGATCACCTGATCAACATCAAGACCGGCGAGGTCATCGAGTTCTTCGACGCCGAGATCGAAAAGATGAAGGAAGCCCTGGCGGAACGGCTGGGCTACAAGCTGGTCGGGCATAAGCTGGAGCTTTATGCTGTGCCGCTGGGAGAAGAGAAGTAGAAGGCGAGGGGTCTCGGACCCCTCGACCCCATAACTTGTCCTTCAAGAATAACAAAAAGCCGGACCCACTTCGGGGCCCGGCTTTTTGTTATTTTCAAAGAATAGTTTCGAGGACCAGGAGGCTGTGCCTCCTGGTCTTATATTGCTTTTTTCCCTTCAACACATCATAACGCCCCGATGAACGCTCCCGTCCGTCCCGGCAAGAAACTGCATATCAAGACCTATGGCTGTCAGATGAACGTCTATGACAGCGAACGCATGGCCGATGTCCTGCGTCCGCTGGGCTATGAGATGTCCGACACGCCCGATGGCGCTGATTTGGTCCTGCTCAACACTTGCCACATCCGCGAAAAGGCCTCCGAAAAGGTCTATTCCGAAATCGGCCGCCTGAAGGAACTGCGCGAAGAAAAGGAAGCGCGCGGCGAAGGCCGCATGACCATCGCCATCGCCGGCTGCGTTGCCCAGGCCGAAGGCAAGGAAATCATGCACCGCGCCCCGGCCGTTGATTTGGTGATCGGCCCGCAGGCCTACCATCAGTTGCCGGAATTGATCGCCCGCACCCACCGTTCCAAGGGCGAGCGCCTGGCCGCCGATTTCGCTCCCGACGCCAAGTTCGACGCCTTGACAGCCGACCGCGAAGTCACCGGCCCGACCGCCTTCCTCACCGTGCAGGAAGGCTGCGACAAGTTCTGCACCTTCTGCGTCGTGCCCTATACGCGTGGCGCCGAATGGTCGCGTCCGGTTGCGTCGATCCTCGATGAAGCCCGCGCCCTGGCGGCCAAAGGCGTGCGTGAAGTCACCCTGCTGGGTCAGAACGTCAACGCCTATAACGGTGTCGATAATGGCGCGCCCTCGACCCTGGCGAAGCTGGCCTATACCCTGGCCGAGATCGATGGCCTCGACCGCATCCGCTACACGACCTCGCACCCGAACGACATGGGCGAAGACCTGATCAACGCCCACCGCGACCTGCCGCAACTGATGCCCTACCTGCACCTCCCCGTGCAGTCGGGCTCGGACAAGATCCTGCGCGCCATGAACCGCAAACACGGCCGCGCCGCCTATATCGACCTGGTCGCCCGCATCAAGGCCGCCCGTCCGGACCTGGCCCTGTCGGGCGACTTCATCGTCGGCTTCCCCGGCGAGACCGACAAGGATTTCGAAGACACGCTCGATCTGGTCCGTCAGGTTGGTTACGCCTCGTCCTTCACGTTCAAATATTCGCCGCGTCCCGGAACGCCGGCTGCCACGCTTGGCAGCCAGATGCCGGAAGAGGTCATGGATCAACGCCTTCAGGCCCTCAACGCCCTGATCATCGAACAGCAGCAGGCCTTCAAGGCGAACCTGGTCGGCAAGACCCTCGACGTCCTGTTCGAAAAAAAGGGCCGCTTTGGTCGCCAGGCGATCGGTCGCTCCCCATATCTGCAGTCGGTCTATGTTGAAGACGCCGACCACCTCATGGGCCAGATCGTTCCGGTGCTTATCACTGCCGTCGGCAACAACTCTCTTCAGGGTGCGCTTCGCGTGCCGGAAATATATAAAGAAAACGCTTAAGTGCCCTCCGTCAAAGACGACTTCCTTGCCCTGACCGACGCCTGCGTGCTGGCGATTGCCGGACCTTCGGAACGTTACCTCGCCATGATCGAGGGTGCGTTCAAGGTGCTGGTCGAAATGCCCGGCGGCGGCATGATCGTCTCCGGCGAACCGCGCGCCCGTGCCAAGGCCAAGGCCGTTCTGCTTGCCTTGGCCGAACTGTACGACCAGGGCGTGAACCTCAGCGAAGCCGATGTCCGCCGCCTGATCGAACAGCCGCAAACCCTGACCGAAGATGGTGGGCCCGCCCCACTCAACGATCAACGCGTCACGGTCGTCATGGGCCGGCGCGGCGCCATCGCCGCCAAGACCGCCGGTCAGGCCGCTTATCTTGGCATGTTGGCCGACCGCGACCTGACGTTTGCGCTTGGGCCGGCGGGTTCGGGCAAGACCTTCCTGGCCGTGGCCTATGGCGTGTCGCTGCTGCTCAAAGGCAGCGTCGACAAGCTGATCATCACCCGCCCGGCCGTCGAAGCCGGTGAACGACTGGGTTTCCTGCCCGGCGACCTGAATGAGAAGGTCGACCCTTATCTGACGCCGATCTGGGGGGCACTCGAAGATATCCTCGGCGCCCAGGTCCTGGCCAAAAAGCGCGAGACCAAGGAGATCGAGGTCGCGCCGCTGGCCTATATGCGCGGTCGCACCCTGTCTTACGCCTATGTCATCATCGACGAGGCGCAAAACACGACGCGCATGCAGATGAAGATGATCCTGACCCGCCTCGGCGAAGGCTCGAAGATGGTCGTCACCGGCGACCCGTCGCAGATCGACCTGCCCAACAAATCGGATAGCGGCCTGACCCACGCCGTCAGCCTGCTCGGCAAGCTCAAGGGCGTCGGCAGCTCCTACCTGACGGCCGACGACATTGTCCGCCACGAACTGGTGGCGCGCATCGTCCGCGCCTATGACAGCGAGAATAAGACGGACATATGAGCGAAGCAAATATCTTAAAGCGCCCGACCGGGCGCCGGCGACGTTTCGCCGCCCCCGCGGAGGCGCATCTTCGCGCCGTGAGCGATAAAAATGACTGAAGCACTTATCGACATCGAGATTGAAGAGGACGGCTGGCTGGACGCTCTTCCGGACGTGCGCGAAGTCGTGGAAACCGGCATCAATGCCGCGCTCAAGGCCGTCAGTTTCAAGGACCAGGCCGATATCGTCGTCCTGCTCTGCGACGATGCCGAGATGAAGAGCCTTAACACCGAATACCGCCAGAAGAACGCGCCGACCAACGTCCTGAGCTTTCCGGCCCCGAAATCGATGCGGATGCCCGGCATGATGCACCTTGGGGACATAGCCTTTGGACTGGAAACCTGCGTCCGCGAGGCGAAGGAACAGGGCAAACCTCTGAAAAATCACGTCCTGCACCTTTCCGTGCATGGCGCTTTGCATTTATTGGGCTATGATCACATTGCCGACGACGAGGCCGAGCGGATGGAAGCGCTGGAACGCGATATCCTGAAGGGCCTTGGCGTCGCTGATCCTTATGAGACCTGACGATGGCTGAAAGCGACGATTCCCGGCCGGGGGGCCTTCTGGCCCTGCTGGGCTTCAACCGCAAGGGCAATGACAAGGACGACGACTCCGACGTTACGCCGGAGGACAAGAGCGTTGTCAGCGAGCTGGTCAACCATGCCCGCGCCTTCCAGTCCCTGAGCGTCGCCGACGTCATGACCCCGCGCGTCGACATTATCTCGGTCGAGTTGTCGAGTACCCTGGCCGACGTAGTGCGCATCTGCGTCGAAAGCGAACATTCCCGCCTGCCGATCTACCGCGAAACCCTCGATGATCCGGTCGGTATCGTCCACATCAAGGACGTGCTGAAACTGCTGGGCCCGGAAGCCGGCCGGGCGGGGCCGAACTGGGCCGAGCCGGTGCTGCACCGCTTGCGTCGCGAAGTCCTTTATGTGCCGTCGTCCATGACCACCGCCGACCTGCTGCTGCGCATGCAGGCCCAGCGCATCCACATGGCGCTGGTCATCGATGAGTTTGGCGGCACCGATGGGCTGGTGACGCTCGAAGACCTGATCGAGGCCGTGGTCGGTGATATCGACGACGAATATGACGAGGCCGCCGACGAGGATATTCGCCTGATGCCGGGCGGCCAGATCGAGGCCGACGGCCGGGTCGAACTGTCGCGCCTGACCGAAAAGCTGGGCCTCAACCTGGTGCCGGAAGATTCGGAAGAAACCTCCGACACCCTGGCCGGCTTGGTGGCCTCTCTGGCCGGGCGCGTGCCGCAGCGTGGCGAAGTCGTGCCTTACGTCGAAGCCGGTTTCGACATCGAGGTGATGGACGCCGACGCCCGCCGCATCAAACGCTTGCGTCTGCACCGCCGCAGCCCCGAAACCGACGATCTCCAGCCCGCCGATGACTGAGGCCGCGGGGGAAGTTGCGCGGCATGCAGGCCTCGACCGCTGGTTTGAGCGGGCCAGAGGTTTAAGCTCCCGTCCCCGTCTGCTCGCCATTTTGTCCGGCATCGGACTGGGCCTGGCCCAGCCGCCGTTCTGTTTCCTGCCCGGCCTGCTCGGTTATGCTGTGTTGATGTTCGCGCTGGAACAGGACCTTGGCCCGCGCCCGCTGCGCGCGGCTTACTTTGTCGGGTGGCTGGCTGGCTTTTTCTATTTCCTGATCGGCTGTTTCTGGGTGGCTGAGGCCTTTCTGGTCGACGCCAGGACCTATGGCTGGATGGCGCCGTTTGCGGCCACACTGCTGCCCGCCGGCATCGCCCTGTTCTGGGGCGCGTTCGCCGCCATCTACCGCAGGCTGGCCACGACGGTTCTGGCCGGGAAGCGATCGCGGTTCATCGCCTTTGCCTTGCTGTTCTCGATCTTCGAGATCCTGCGCGGCACGGTCATGACCGGCTTTCCGTGGAACCCGTCCGGCGCCACCTGGAAGGCCGGCGAAGCCATGTCGCAGACGGCATCCCTGGTCGGAGTCTATGGCCTGGGCCTGATCACCGTCCTCATCTTCTCCAGCGTGTCCGCCGCCCGTGGCGCGCGCAACCTGAAGGACGCCTGGCCGGTGGTGGCGGGGCTTTCCCTATGGACCGCCTGCTTCGTCTTCGGTGAGGTCCGTCTCGCCACCACGAAAATCACCGCCACCGACACGGTCATCCGCTTGGTTCAGCCCAATGTCGGCCAGCGCGCCAAATGGACGCAAGGGTCGTTCGACAAGCTGTTTGGCCTCTATGTCGCCATGAGCAAGGCGCCGCCCAAGGTGGGCGATCGGGCGCCGGATATTATCGTCTGGCCCGAGGGCGCCCTGCCGGTGACGGCTGACGATCTGTTCGCCGCCGACACCTGGACCGCGCCGGCCATGACCAGGCTTCTCGATAGTCACCAGTCGTTGATCATGGGTGTAACGCGCCAGGAAATCGACAGTCGCGGGCATCTGGTCTGGCGCAATTCATTGCTGTTTCTCGACCGGAAAGACGGCAATACGGTCATAGAGGGCGCGTACAATAAAAATAAACTTGTGCCCTTTGGCGAGTTCACCCCGTTCGCTGACATTACAAATCGGCTGGGGATGAAAGCATTGACCCATTTCGACGACAGCTTTACGCCCGGAGAACCGACTAAACCGGTACAATATGGCAGTATCCCGCGTGTGTTGCCGCTGATTTGCTACGAAGGAATATTCCCGGGCCTTGACAAGACAGCATATCGCTCGTCTACTGATCCGCAACGTCCCAAATGGATAGTCAATGCGTCCAACGATGCCTGGTTTGGTCTAACAACCGGCCCGGTTCAGCATCTCAATCTGGCGTCCTACCGGGCGATCGAACAGGGATTACCGATGGTCCGGTCCACGCCCACCGGCATATCCGGGCAGATCGACCCGCTCGGCCGGCTCACGTCAGGGTTTATAAACCTTAACAACTCTGGATACGTAGACATCGCTTTGCTTAATCCTGTAACGCCAGTACCAGCAGGTAGTGCGTCCTGGCTAGGGACGGTGCTTGTCTGGCTTGAACTTGGATTCCTCTCGGTTCTAATAGCTTTTTTTGAGTTTTCAAAAAAAAGGGAAGCCCAGTGAACGGATTCCGGGGGCGGAACCGTATAAGTCGGATTCAGGGATAAAATATTTTCGCGCGCATATAATAAATAGAGGCAACAGTTGGACGATACTTCTAAGACGGACCGCGGCCCGAACCCGGTGGATTTACATGTGGGCGCGCGCGTCAGGATGCGCCGGAAGTTTCTCGGAATGAGCCAGGAAGGCCTGGCGGAGACCATCGATCTGACTTTCCAGCAGGTGCAGAAATATGAACGCGGTTCCAACCGCATCAGCGCCTCCAAGCTTTATGAAATCTCCCGCGCCCTGAAAGCCCCGGTCGCTTACTTCTTTGAAGGCTATGGCGCCACCGAAGCGGTTGAAGGGTTCTCTGAATCCGAGTCCGAACAGTTCGTACACGGATTTTTGATGACAACCGAAGGTATTGAACTGGCCGAAGCCTTTCCGCGCATCAAGAATCCGAAGTGGCGCCGCCGCATCCTGGAACTGGTCCGCGCCCTGGCTGAGGACGAGGATCACGCCGCTCAGGTCTGAGCCGGATGATCATTATCTTGAAAAGAGCCCGCGCCGTCCGGCCGGGCTTTTTTGCTGTCCGGAAAGGCGTTGACCTCGAAAATAGCTGACAGCGCAGAATCTCTCTTGCTCATATAAACATATCTTTATATGCTTATGCGAAATTCCATCCTTCAAGAAAGCTGACGATCGATGCGCCCGTCCTACATCTTCACAAGCGAAAGCGTCTCCGAAGGCCATCCCGATAAGGTGGCCGACCGTATCTCTGACGTCGTGGTCGACGCCTTCCTGGCCAAGGACCCGGAGGCGCGCGTCGCCTGCGAAACCATGGTCACGACCAATCGCATTATCCTGGCCGGTGAAGTCCGCGCCGGCGACGACCAGATCGAAGGCATCATCGACAGCCTGGAAGACAAGGTCCGTCACGCGGTCAAAGACATCGGTTACGCGCAGAAGGGCTTCCACTGGGCCATGGCCGACTATGCCTGCCACCTGCATGCCCAGTCCGCCGACATCGCCATGGGCGTTGACTCCGGCGACAATAAGGACGAAGGCGCCGGCGACCAGGGCATCATGTTCGGTTACGCCACTGACGAGACCAAGGAGCTGACCCCCGCCCCGCTGCAGTGGTCGCACAACATCCTGAAGCGCCTGGCTGATGCCCGTCACGCTGGCGACAAGCGCCTCGAGCCCGACGCCAAGAGCCAGGTCACGGTGCTGTACGAAAACGGCGTGCCGTCGAAGATCCTCAAGGTTCTGGTGTCGCACCAGCACCAGGACGGCCTGACGCCTTCGGACGTCGCCGAGATCGTCAAGCCTTACGCCCTCGAAGTGCTGCCGGAAGGCCTGGTCACCAAGGACACCGAATGGCTGGTCAACCCGACCGGCAACTTCGTCATCGGCGGCCCGGACGGCGACGCCGGCCTGACTGGCCGCAAGATCATCGTTGACACCTACGGCGGCGCGGCTCCGCACGGTGGCGGCGCCTTCTCGGGCAAGGACCCGACCAAGGTTGACCGCTCGGCGGCCTACGCTCTGCGCTATCTCGCCAAGAACGTCGTCGCGGCGGGCCTGGCCAAGAAGTGTACGCTTCAAGTCTCGTACGCCATCGGCGTCGCGCGTCCGCTGTCGTTCTACGTCGACACGCATGGCACGTCGGAAGTCGATGTCGAGAAGCTGGAAGCCGTCCTGCCGGAACTGATCGGCGGCCTGACGCCGAAGTCGATCCGCCTGCACCTCGGCCTGAACCGCCCGATCTATGAGCGCACCACGGCCTATGGCCACTTCGGCCAGGCGCCGGACGCCGAAGGCGGCTTCTCATGGGAAAAGATCGATCTGGTCGCCGCCCTGAAGTCGGAATTCGGCGCCTAAGCGCTTCATTCGACAAGAATTGAAAGGCCTCCCGTCAAGGGGGGCCTTTTTTATTGTGTCGTTTGCGTTAAAGAAGCCGCCATGAACGATACCGACAAAATAACTCCCACCTGGGGCCCGATGCGCTCTTTCGGCCGCATCAAGGCGCGCACCCTGAAACCACGCCAGGCCGGCCTGTTCGACACGCTCCTGCCCGATATTGCCGTCACCGATGATAGCCTGCTTAACATCGTGAAAGCGCCTGAACTCTGGCTGGAAATCGGTTTTGGCGGCGGTGAACATCTCGTCGGCCAGGCGCAGCTCCATCCTGAGATCACCCTGATCGGCTGCGAGCCCTTTCTTAACGGTGTCGGCTCGGCGCTCCGGCATATCGAGGAAGCCGGCGTCACGAACGTCCGTGTACTGACGGGTGATGCCCGGCCCTTGCTGGACAAGCTTCCCGACGCCAGCCTCGACCGTATTTTCATCCTGTTCCCGGACCCCTGGCCGAAGGCGCGTCATAACAAGCGCCGCTTCGTCCAGCCGGAAACGGTTGCTGCCTTCGCCCGCGTGCTGAAAGACAATGGGCGTTTGCGCTTTGCCACCGATTGGGCCGACTATGCTGACTGGACCTTGCAACGCGTCAATGCTGATCCGGATTTCGACTGGTCTGCCCAAAGCCCGGCCGACTGGAACAATCCGCCCCCGGATCATCTTACCACCCGGTACGAGACCAAGGGCCTGGGCGACTGCAAGCCGGTCTTCCTCGACTTCCTCCGCAAACCGCGCGCCTAAAAAGTCACACATAAAAATCGCTCACGTCTCTGTGATCGTACCCCTAGCCAAGCCGTTAAAATTAAGGCATTTTTAACTTGGCTTTTCCGGGGGAGGTCGATGGAGCGTCTCCATAAACTGTCGGCGGGTTTCGTCTTCGCCTTTATCTGTCTGCACTTTGCCAATCATCTGGTCGGCTTGCAGGGCATAGACGCGCATATCCAGTTCATGGACGCGGTCCGCAATGTCTATCGCCATCCGATTGTCGAGATGGCGGTGGCCCTGGCCTTTGTCGTGCAGATGATTTCCGGTTTCGCCCTGGCCAAGAAAATCTGGCGTGAGAAGAAGGATCTGGTCCATCAGCTGCAGGCGGCGTCGGGCACCTACATCATCATCTTCGTCATCATCCATCTCATCGGCATCTTCATGGGCCGTGAGATCTTCCACGTCGACACCAACTTCTATTACGCCGCCGCCGGCCTGATGTCGCCGACCTGGCAGTATTTCTTCATTCCCTATTACGGTCTGGCGATCCTGGCCCTGTTCACGCACATTGGCTGCATCTTCTATGACGTGTTCAAGAAGACCAATAAGCGGGCAGGCTATTTCTTCCTTGTTCTCACGGTCGGTTGCGGCGCCTATATCGCCTACGCCTTGTTGATGATGTATTCGGGCCGCCTCTATCCGGTGACCCTGCCGGATGCCTATCTCGACCTGTTCGGCAATGCCGGCATCGAAACCTCCGCGCCGCTGGAACCATCGGCGGAAAAGCCGTCAGTTCCCGACACGCCCGCTGAGCCCGCATCGCCGGAAGAGACCGCCACCAAAAATTGACTTGGCATACCGGTGCTTAGCGCCTATATAGGTTTCACATCGTCCGATCGCCGCAAGGCTTTCGAGCGGCGGCCCTGACCGGCCGGCCGCTTTTTTTGTTGCTTATTCAGGGCTCCCTGTGCGCGCCAAGACCGCCGAAGACCGTAAGTTGCTTGAGATATTCGACGCCCTCGCCGAACCGCTGGGCCTCGACATTGTCCGCGTGCGCCTGATGGGCTCGAACCGTCCGGGCGGAGCGCGGCGTCTGCAGATCATGGCCGAGCGCAAGAAGGATGGCGATATCAATGTCAATGAATGCGCCCGCCTGTCGCGCGCCGTCGCTGCATACATGGACGAGGTCGACCCGATCGAAGGCGAATATGTGCTTGAGGTGTCTTCGCCCGGTATCGATCGGCCGCTGACCCGGCTCAAGGACTTCGAGACCTATGAAGGCCTCGAGGCTCGCATCGAGCTCGACCGCCTGGCTGAGGGCCGCAAGCGGTTCCGCGGCATCCTGGCCGGCATCGAGGATGATCACATCGCGATTGACCTGGAAGGCGAAGAAGAAACCGCCCTGGTGCCGTTTTCCTGGGTGATCGACGCCAAGCTCATTCTCAACGATGAGCTGATGAAGCGCGGCGCCGAAGCGCGTGCCGCTCGGGGCGACAGTGACGACGAAGACGAAGATTTTGAAGACGACGAAGATTTCGAGGATGATGAGGATCTCGATGACATCGCCGCAAACGACGAGGAAGACAGATGAGCTTTACCGGTATTAGCGCCAACCGCCAGGAACTGCTGCAGATCGCCGAGGCCGTGGCGCGCGAAAAGTCGATCGACAAGACCGTGGTCATCGCCTCCATTGAGGAAGCGATCCAGAAGGCCGCCCGCAACCGTTATGGCGCCGACCACGACATCCGCGTATCGATCGACCCGCGCTCGGGTGAAATGACCATTGTCCGCATCGTCACGGTGGTGAACGACGAGGAAGTCGAGAACGAATACGCCCAGACGTCGCTCACCGACGCATTGAAGACCGACAAGGAAGCTTTTGTCGGCAAGGAATATTCCGAAACCCTGCCGCCGTTCGAACTGGGCCGCGTCCAGACCCAGATGGCCCGCCAGGTCGTGACCCACAAGGTCCGCGAAGCCGAGCGCGAAAAGCAGTATGACGAGTTCAAGGATCGCGTCGGCGACATCGTCAACGGCACCGTCCGCCGCGTCGAATACGGCAATGTCATTGTCGATCTTGGCAAGGGCGAAGGCATCATGCGCCGCGATCAGTCGATCCCGCGCGAAGCCTTCCAGGTCAATGACCGCATCCGCGCCTATATCTATGACGTGCGCCGCGAAACCAAGGGCCCGCAGATCATGCTGAGCCGTGCGCACGGCGGCTTCATGGCCAAGCTGTTCGCGCAGGAAGTGCCGGAAATCTACGACGGCGTCATCGAAATCAAGTCGGTCGCCCGTGATCCGGGTTCGCGCGCCAAGATGGCCGTGCTCAGCAATGATGGTTCGATCGATCCGGTCGGTGCCTGCGTCGGTATGCGCGGCTCGCGCGTTCAGGCGGTTGTCGCCGAACTGCAGGGCGAAAAGATCGACATCATCCAATGGTCGCCGGACGAAGCCACCTTCATCGTCAACGCCCTGGCCCCGGCCGAAGTCACCAAGGTCGTTCTGGACGAAGAAGAAGACCGCGTCGAAGTGGTGGTGCCGGACGAACAATTGTCGCTGGCCATCGGCCGCCGCGGCCAGAACGTCCGCTTGGCTTCGCAGCTGACCGGTTGGCAGGTCGACATCATCACCGAAGCGCAGGACAGCGAGCGCCGTCAGAAGGAATTCACCGAGCGCACGGCCCTGTTCCAGGAAGCTCTGGACGTCGATGAGGTTATCGCCCAGCTGCTGGTCACCGAAGGCTTCACCTCGGTCGAAGATCTGGCCTATGTCGACGAGAACGAAATCGCCGCCATCGAAGGCTTCGATGAAGATACCGCTTCCGAACTGCAGGCCCGCGCCCGCGACTTCCTGGAGAAGGAGGCCGCCGAGCAGGACGCCAAGCGCAAGGAACTGGGCGTTGACGACGACGTCCTGAGCCTGCCGGGCATTACCCTGCCGATGGTGGTCGCCCTGGGCGAAGCTGGCGTCAAGACCGTCGAAGACGTGGCCGACCTGGCCACCGACGAACTGCGCGGCGGCTTTGAGCAGCGCAATGGCGAACGCGTCCGCGTGCCGGGCGCCCTGGAATCGTTCACCCTGTCGGTCGGCGATGCCGAAGCCCTGATCCTCAACGCCCGCGTGGCGCTGGGCTGGATCGAAGCGCCGGTCGTCGAGGAAGAAGAAGTCTACGAAGAAGACGCCCCGGAAGGCGAAGTATCTGAAGGCGACGTGTCTGAAGAGGAGGGCGAAGATGTCGCCAGCCTCGAACAATGAGCCCGCGTTTCTGAACAATGATGAGGCCGTTTCCGCCGGTGATCTGGCGGAAACCGGCCTGCTGTGCGAAACCCCGGCGGGTAAGCTGCCGAAGGAAACCCTGCGTCGCGATATCGCCAGCGGGGAGACCGTCAGCACCGACGGCCTGATCCGCTTTGCCGTTTCACCGGATGGCGAGGCGGTGCCGGATATCGCCCATAAGCTGCCCGGCCGCGGTTTCTGGCTGCGTGCCGACCGGGCCAGTCTTGAAATCGCGATCAAGCGGAATATATTCTCGAAAGCGGCAAAACGTCAGGTCAAGGCCGCGCCGGACCTGATCGATCGTGTGCATGGTCTGCTGCGCCGCCGCTGTCTCGATCTCCTGGGTCTGGCGCGCCGCGAAGGCGCCGTCCTCACCGGTTTCGAAAAAGTTCTGGCGGGTGTCAAGTCGGGCAAGGTTGCCTGGGTGATAGAAGCCAGCGACGGGTCCGCCGACGGCCGCAACCGCATTCTGGCTGCCGTACGGGCGGTCAATGCCGGGACAAATGTCTGCGGCTGCTTTGACAATGCCGAATTAAGTTTGGCTTTGGGCGCGGAAAATGCCATACACGCAGCACTTCTAGCGGGGCGGCGTGTCGAACGCTGGTCCCTGGAGATGCAGCGGCTGTCCGGCTTCGAGCCGCCGATGCCTCCGGGATGGACGCACGGGCCTGAGCCGGGCGGATAGAAAAGCGTCCAGCCAGACGAAAAAATCTTCGAGCGTGGCCGGTGACGGGGACCGGACAACGATCATTTCTGAAACGGAATCCGGCATTCGGCCGGGTTCGAAAAGGTTAGTATTAGAGCCGTATGAGCGATACCAAAGACGACAAGACCAACGACCAGAACCGTGAGGGCCGCGGGCCCCTGACGCTGAAGCCGCGTGTCGGCGGCAATGTTTCGACGGGCACCGTCAAGCAGAGCTTCAGCCATGGCCGGTCGAAGACGGTGGTGGTGGAAACCAAGCGCCGCATCGGCACGCCGCCGGCCGGTGGCGCGCCGGCCGCGTCCGGCCGTCCGTCGCACGACGTCAACCTGGCCCGTCCCAACCCGCAGCCGCAACAGCAGCGTCCCGCCCAGTCTCAGCCGCAGCAGCGCCCGCAAGGCGGTTCGCCCGGTGGCCTGCGTCAGGAAGAGCAGGACGCCCGTCAGCGCGCCATCCAGGCGGCCCTGGCCGACCAGCAACGCCGCGACGCCGAAGCGCGCCAGCAGGCGGCGCAACGTCCGGCTCCGCAACCGGCCGCTCCGGTTGCCGAAGCCGCTCCGGCACCGGTCGCCAAGGAGGCGGCCGCGCCTCAGGCGGCTCCGGCCGCCGAAGCCCAGCAGCCGGTCCGCGAGCAGCCCCGTCAGGAGGCTGCACCCGCGCCGGCACAGCCCCAGGCACCGCAGTTCCGCAACGAGCGTGCCCCGCGCTATGACCAGCGCGCCCCACGTCCGGATCAGCCGCGCGGCGACCGCCCGCAGGGCGATCGTCCGCCATTTAACCGTGACGGCAATCGCGATGGCGCGCCGCGTGGGGACCGTCCTCAGGGCGATCGTCCTCCGTATAACCGTGACCGTCCTCAGGGCGACCGCCCGCAAGGGGATCGCCCGCCATTTAACCGCGACCGTCCTCAGGGTGACCGTCCACCGCGCGATCCTAATCGTCCGTTCACACCGCGTGATCCGAATGCGCCGCGCGGCGACCGCACGACCTTTAACCATGACGGCGCGCCACGTGGCGATCGTCCGCCGCGCGATCCCAATCGTCCGTTCACACCGCGTGATCCGAACGCGCCCCGTCCGCCGCGGGAAGGCGGCGAACGCGGTGAAACCGTCCGCTATAGCGCCAACTCGCCGCGCCCGCCACGGGCCGGTGCCGGTGTCGCCGCCAACGCGCCATCAACTCCCGAAGTCGACCGCATTCGCTCGTCGCGCGGCACGCCCGGTCTCGGCAGCAAGACGCCTGACACCCGCAAGGGGGATGATGACGATGCGCGCAACAAGCGCGGCAAGGTGGGCGCTGCCACCAAGGCTGTGTCGCAGACGCGTGGTGAGCCCAAGCGTCGCGAAGGCCGCCTGACCCTGCAAGCCGTCGTCGGTGACGATGAAGGCGCCGCAGATCGTATGCGTTCGCTGGCCTCGGTCCGCCGGGCGCGTGAACGGGAACGCGAAAAGCGCAAGGGCTCGCAGGTCGAACAGGCCCGCGTCTCGCGCGAAGTCGTCATCCCCGATGTCATCACTGTGCAGGAGCTGTCCAACCGGATGGCCGTGCGCGCCGTAGACATTATCAAGATGCTGATGAAGCAAGGCATGATGTTGAAGATCAACGACATCATCGACACCGACACCGCCGAGCTGGTGGCCGAGGAATTCGGCCATACCGTCAAACGTGTCTCGGAAGCCGACGTCGAAGAAGGCTTCATCTCCGCCGAGGACCACGAGGACGATACCGTTGTCCGTCCGCCGGTCGTGGCGGTCATGGGCCACGTCGACCACGGCAAGACCTCGCTGCTGGATGCGCTGCGCAAGACCGACGTTGCCTCCGGCGAATCCGGTGGCATCACCCAGCATATCGGCGCCTATCAGGTGCGGACGGCTGACGGTCAGCGCGTCACCGTGCTCGATACGCCGGGCCACGCCGCCTTCTCGGCGATGCGGGCGCGTGGCGCCAACGTCACCGATATTGTGGTGCTGGTGGTGGCGGCTGACGACGGTGTCATGCCGCAGACGATCGAAGCCATCAATCACGCTCGTGCCGCCAAAACGCCGATCATCGTGGCGATCAACAAGATCGACAAACCCGGTGCCAAGCCGCAGAACATCATCAACGAGCTTCTGCAGCATGAAATCGTCGTGGAATCGCTGGGTGGCGACACTCAGGTGATCGAAGTCTCGGCCAAGACCGGCCAAGGCCTCGATCAGCTGATGGAAGCCATCCTGCTGCAAGCCGAAGTCCTCGACCTGCGTGCCAATCCCGACCGCACCGCCGAGGGCGTCGTCATCGAAGCCAAGCTCGACAAGGGCCGGGGTCCGGTGGCCACTGTGCTCGTCAAGCGCGGCACCTTGAAGCGCGGCGACATTATCGTGGCGGGATCGAGCTTCGGCCGTGTCCGCGCCCTGATCAATGAGCGCAACGAGCAGCTGACCGAAGCCGGCCCGTCCGAGCCGGTCGAAATCCTCGGCCTTGACGAAGCGCCAAGCCCCGGCGATGCTTTCGCCGTGGTCGAAAACGAAGCCCGTGCCCGCGAAATCACCGATTATCGTGAACGCGTGCGTCGTGAAAAGGCGATCGCTCCGGTCGGCGCCGTGTCGTTGACCGACATGATGTCGAAGCTGGCCTCGAACAAGGCCAAGGAAGTCCAGCTGATCATCAAGGCGGACGTCCAGGGTTCGGCGGAAGCGATTGTCAGCTCGCTGGAAAAGTTGTCGACCGACGAAGTCCGTGCACGGATCATTCTGTCGGGCGCTGGCGCCATCACGGAATCCGACGTCCACCTGGCCAAGGGTTCCAACGCGCCGATCATCGGCTTCAACGTCCGCGCCGGCAAGCAGGCGCGTGACCTGGCCGAACGCGAAGGCGTGGAAATCCGCTACTACGCGATCATTTACGACCTGATCGACGACATCAAGGGCGTCATGTCGGGCCTTCTGGCGCCGATTCAGCGCGAAACCTTCCTCGGCAACGCGGAAATCCTCGAAGTCTTCGATATCTCAAAGGTCGGCAAGGTCGCGGGTTGCCGCGTCACCGAAGGCCGTGTGCAGAAGGGTGCCCGCATCCGTATCCTGCGCAACGACGTCGTTATTCAGGAAATGGGCGTGCTGTCGACGCTCAAGCGCTTCAAGGACGAAGTCAACGAAGTCGTGGTTGGTCAGGAATGCGGCATGGCATTCAATGGCTTCCAGGACATCAAGCAAGGCGACTTCATCGAATGCTTTACAGTCGAAGAGATCAAGCGGACGCTTTGATCCTCTTCTTCAAAAACGCTTTTGGCCCGGAGCAATCCGGGCCAATTTCGTTTTAGCTTCATTATTTCTTTGGACGCATCCCGCCTATTTCGAGGCGAGTGCGGTCCCTTCCTGACTGTAGAGATCCGCAATCCTTATTGTGATGATCGCCATGGCCTGATCATACACGGATTGTGCCTCGCTTTGAGAAATCAGACCGGATGCCCGCATGGCGCAGGTCGTCGACACCAGAGACAAAACTTCCTTCATCTTTTCCGAGACCGTGCTCGCAGGCGGAGCGGGACAATTGGCATCACCGACCTTGATCAGCGCGGACGGATTGGACGCGTCTATTGTATTCGCTGGCATAGTGGAGACCTTCACCGGGGTCAGGGCGGGCGTTGCGCCCTGTGCGGATACGGCCAGCAGCAGCCCACCCGCGGAAACGGCAGCGATCAAGGCTTTGGCAATCATAGTCACCTCCTCTGGATTTCAACCAGAGGTGAACCGATTTGCCACTCCGCGCAACGGTTTGTTACGAGGGCCCGCCGGCCCCACGACTAGTCTAGCCTTTCGTCTTCAAGTGGAATGCGCTAAATTGTAAGTCACCGCACATGGGGATGTGCGGGTCATTGGGGGGTATGATGCCGATCATTCTTATTCCATTCAGCGTCTTTTTTGTTTGTTGCCTGTCGCAGTTCTATTTTGTCCGGCGGGTGCGCCAGCTTCTGGTCAAGCGGCATCCGGAGGTCTGGACGGATATCTCGACCCGGGCGTGGTTTCTCGATAATGCCGTCAACAAATTCATCTGGCGCCGGAAGGATAAAAAGCTCAACGATCCGCAATTGACGGCGGTGGTGAAACAGGCGGGTTTCTTATATTTGTTCGCCTTCCTGGTCTGGGTCGTTTACGGCGTAATGCTGTTTTCGGGGATGGGCTTTACCCGGATTTCCTTTGAAAAGGAGCCGAGCTGGCATCCCGTTCTCATACCAATAGAGAGAAGCGACAGCGACGGTGATGCCAGTTCGGCGCTTTAATCCTCGCATTTTCAGCCGGTTGGGTGTTATAGCGCCGTTATGCTCGACACCACCGACTTCGACCCGACCCACTATGTCTTGATCATCAAGTGTCCCGACACGCGCGGCATTGTCGCTGCCGTGTCCGGCTATCTGAACGACAACGACATCTCTATCGTCGAATCCAACCAGTTCAACGATCGCGTCGGCGGCGACATGTTCTATGTTCGCGTCGTCTTCAAGCAGGCCGGGCCGAAGATGCCGCCGATGGCCACCCTGCGGGATGGCTTCAAGCCGATTGCCCACCGCTTTGCTATGGATTGGGACATCTTCAACTTGTCGACCCGGCTGAAGGTGCTGATTGCCGTGTCGAAGTTCGGCCATTGCCTGAATGAGCTGCTATACCGCTGGCGGACGGGTCTTCTGCCGGTCGATATCGTCTGCGTCATGTCAAACCACGACGATATGCGCAGCTTTGTCGAATGGAACGGCGTGCCCTATGTCCATCTGCCGGTCGACAAGACCAACAAGGCCGAGCAGGAAGCCGCTTTCCTCGGTTTGATCGATGAGTACAAGGCCGATTTGGTCGTGCTCGCCCGCTACATGCAGATCCTGAGCGACGACCTGGCGCGGCAGCTTGAGGGCCGCTGCATCAACATCCACCATTCTTTCCTGCCCAGCTTCAAGGGCGCCAAGCCGTACCATCAGGCCCACGCGCGCGGCGTCAAGATCATCGGCGCCACGGCGCACTACGTCACTTCCGACCTGGACGAAGGCCCGATCATCGAGCAGGACGTGCAGCGCGTCCACCACGGCCTGACGCCGGAGCAACTGGTCGCTATCGGCCAGGACATCGAAGCCCGAGTGCTCGCCCGCGCCGTCACCTGGCACGCCGAACGCCGGGTGATCATCAACGGCGGCAAGACGGTGGTGTTTTCGTAAAATCCTACCGCATTGCGGAAATGTGACGCAAACCCTTTGTTTGCTTGGCTTTCCGTCACAAAAACGCAATAATCGCAAAATCCTGGATTTATCCACAGGACACTGGCCAATCGCCAACAGTTTAAGGGGTTTCTGCCCCGGTTTACCCTTGCGTTAACCCTTGATTAACGCTTATGCGGCGCGCACACTCCGTTGCAACTAGGGACTGAGTCGTTTTCCACCGAAAAATTTCACTCAAACAGGGCGGGCCTGCCATGTTCGATTCGCCGCGTATTCATACCCCTTCTGAGGGAATCGCCACCTTGTCGGTTATCGCCTATGGCGAGCACGACGGCATGGGCATGGGACTCCTGAGCAATGGCGAGGCCTATCTGACCCAGCGTGGTCTGGCGGCGTTGTGCGGCGTGCAGAACGCCCATATCGGCTCGATCAGCCGCGACTGGCATGAGGACAAACCGCGCATCAACATCATCCGTGAGCGGCTGGCGCGCAATGGCCATGAGCGTGGCCTGCCGCACCGGGTCCTGAGCTTCGATGGTCACCGGCTCTATTGCTACGATCTGGCGGTATGCCAGGCGGTGCTCGACTATTACGCCGTCGACGCCGGCCAAAAGGCGCAAGGCGGCGCCCAGGAAAATCGCGTCAAGTTCCGCGGCGACGGTCTGAAAAGCTTTATCCTGTCGCGCATGGCACCGTTCCAGGCAAAGCTTGTGATACCCGAAACGCCGGGGCCGCTGCGCTTCTTCCCGGTATCGGAGCCGCTGCTGGAATCAGCAGAGGAACTGTGGACGGCCTACGTCGCCCACATCTGGGGCCTGTATGTGCTGTCGTTCTGGCTGGCCGTGGCCTATGTCGACACGCTGCGGCAACGGGCGGCGCAGGCGCAGTGGAACCGGCTGGGGCTCTACGTGCCGCTGAAGGCCATCCTCGAAATCCAGGCCGAGATGTTGAGCACCCTGTGGGCGACGTCGGAAACGCCCGCTAAGCCCGAAGCCTGATTTTTTAATAGAAAAATCGGCCGAAACGCCTATATGGAGGGGATGAAACGTAATCCCCACAAAGATAAGGGCCATGGCCAGCTCGGGCCGACGCAGCGCCAGTTGCGCGCGGGTGAACTGGTCCGTCACGCCCTGGTCGAAATCCTGCGCGAAGAAGAAATTCACGACGAGGCGCTCGAAGGCGTCTCGATCACTGTCACCGAAGTGCGCTGTTCGCCTGACTTGCGCCACGCCACCGTGTTCGTTGAGCCGCTGGGCGCGGGCCTGGGCGGTGTCACTATTACCTCGGACGAAATCGGTCCGGCGGTCGCTGCGCTCAACAAACACGCCAAGTTCCTGCGCGGTGTGCTCGGCCGGATGATCGACATGAAGTTCACGCCGGACCTGCGCTTCCTGCACGACGAAAGCTTTAACGAAGCGGCGCGCATCGACGCTCTGTTCATGCGGCCGGACATCGCCCGTGATCTGCACCACGACGACGAGGACGAAGACTAGTGGCGCGCAAGAAGAAGGGCGACCTGGTCAATGGCTGGGTCTGCCTCGATAAGGCCTACGAGATGACATCGACCGATGCCGTCTCGAAAATCCGCCGCCTGTTCAATGCCCAGAAGGCCGGCCATGCCGGCACGCTCGACCCGCTGGCCACCGGCATCCTGCCCATTGCCCTCGGCGAGGCCACCAAGACGGTCCCCTATCTGGTCGAGGCCGACAAGACCTATGTCTTCACCATCGCGTTTGGCACCACCACCGACAGCTATGACGCCGAAGGCAAGGTGACCGCCCAATCCGATGCCCGTCCGACCCGGGACGCCATCGCCGCCGCCCTGCCGGCTTTTATCGGCCTGGTCGAGCAGGTGCCGCCGGCCTTTTCCGCCATCAAGGTCGACGGCAAGCGCGCCTACGATCTGGCCCGCGAGGGCGTCGAGGTCGAGCTGAAGGCCCGTGAAGTCGAGATCTACGATCTGACCCTGGATGCTTTCGATACCGACACGGCGACCTTTACGCTCCATTGCGGCAAGGGGACCTATGTCCGCTCGGTGGCCCGCGATCTGTGCCTGGAGTTGGGCGTCTGCGGCCACGTCAGCATGTTGCGCCGGACGGCTGTCGGAGCCTTCGGATTAAAATCCGCAATAACACTGGAAAAGCTCGGCGATTTGGTGCATAGAGACGCGCAATTCGCGGCTTTACTTGGCGTAGAGACGGCGCTGGACGACATCCCGGCCCTGCCTGTGACGCAAGAGGAGGCGGCGAAGCTCAAGCAAGGACGTGACCTTGCCCTTCTGCCCCGTCAGATAGCGCACCTATCCGAGGCTCTGAAAATCCGCCGTGAGGCCGGGTTCGATGAGTTTCCCGATACCGTGCAGGCGGTGATGAATGGCTCGGTTCAGGCCTTGTGCGAGTTCCGCAGCGGCCGGATTTATCCGACCCGCATCATCAATCTCTAACTAGGAGAACCCCGATGTCGATTACGCCTGATCGCAAGACAGACCTGATCAAGTCCCACGCCCGTACCGAGGGCGACACCGGCGGCCCGGAAGTGCAAATTGCTATCCTTTCGGAACGCATCAATAACCTGAACGTCCACTTCAAGGACCACAAGAAGGATCACCATAGCCGTCGTGGCATGCTGAAGATGGTGTCGCAACGCCGTCGCCTTCTCGACTACCTGAAGGGCAAGGACGAAAACCGCTACCAGGCGATCATCGAGAACCTGGGTCTGCGCCGCTAAACAAATCCGAGGGCTTGGGGTCCGCTCCAAGCCCTTTTGTTATTCTCCTCTCCATTCCATGGAGAGGTGGCCCGAAGGGCCGGAGGGGTAAATCTCCGACCGCACTATCATCCGTCTTCGGATGATCTCGCCAAAACCGGCGATCTTGTACACCCGCGGAATAACGAATTCCGCTGATCAACGGCTCGAAGGAAAACGAACGAGCCCCAAACGCGCCACCGGACGCCGGTGGCCACCTTCCGGACGGCATGGGGCCTGCCGGGAGCTGAACGAAAGAAACGCAATGTTTGACATCAAAAGAAAATCGATCGACTGGGCCGGCCGCAAGCTGACCCTGGAAACGGGCCGTATCGCCCGCCAGGCCGACTCCGCCGTGCTCGCCACCTATGGCGAAACCACCGTGCTGGCCACTGTCGTCTATGCCCGCTCGCCGAAGCCGGGTCAGGACTTCTTCCCGCTCACCGTCAATTACCAGGAAAAGACCTTCGCCGCCGGCAAGATCCCGGGTGGCTACTTCAAGCGTGAAGGCCGTCCGTCGGAAAAGGAAACCCTGGTTTCGCGCCTGATCGACCGTCCGATCCGTCCGCTGTTCGTCAAGGGCTTCAAGAACGAAGTCCAAGTGGTCGCCACCGTCCTGTCGCACGACATGGAAAACGATCCGGACATCGTCGCCATGGTTGCCGCCTCGGCTGCCCTGACCCTGTCGGGCGTGCCGTTCATGGGCCCGATCGGCGGCGCCCGCGTCGGCGTCATCGAAGGTGAGTACGTCCTGAACCCGACGCTGGACCAAATGAAGGAATCGGAGCTCGACCTCGTCGTCGCCGGCACCACCGACGCCCTGATGATGGTTGAATCCGAAGCCAAGGAACTGTCGGAAGACAAGATGCTCGGCGCGCTGATGTTCGCCCACAAGGGCATGCAGCCGGTTATCGACGCCATCATCGAGCTGGCCGATCACGCCGCCAAGGACCCGTTCGACTTCGAAGCCGAGGATCTGTCGGGCCTGGTTGCCAAGATCAAGGAACTGGTCGGTCAGGACATCCGCGACGCCTACACCATCCAGCAGAAGCACCCGCGCCACGAAGCCGTCGGCGCTGCCAAGAAGAAGGCCGCCGAAACTCTGGTCAAGACCGAGGAAAACCCGGACGGTTACGACGCTGCCAAGTTCGGCGCCGCCTTCAAGGAATGCGAAGCCGACGTCCTGCGCCGCGACATCATCGAACACGGCAAGCGCGTTGACGGCCGTGCGGTCGACAAGGTCCGCGCCATCGTGTCGGAAGTCGGCGTCCTGCCGCGTACCCACGGTTCGGCCCTGTTCACCCGCGGTGAAACCCAGGCCCTGGTCGTTGCCACGCTCGGCACCGGCGAAGATGAGCAGTTCATCGACGCCCTGGAAGGCACCTACAAGGAAAAGTTCCTTCTGCACTACAACTTCCCGCCGTACAGCGTCGGTGAAACCGGCCGCATGGGCTCGCCCGGCCGCCGCGAAATCGGCCACGGCAAGCTGGCCTGGCGCGCGGTCCGTCCGATGCTCCCGGCCACGGAAGACTTCCCCTATACGATCCGCCTGGTCTCGGAAATCACCGAGTCGAACGGTTCGTCCTCGATGGCGACCGTCTGCGGTTCGTCGCTGGCCCTGATGGACGCCGGCGTGCCGCTGAAGGCGCCGGTGTCGGGTATCGCTATGGGCCTGATCCTTGAGCCGTCGGGCGAATACGCCATCCTGTCGGACATCCTGGGCGACGAAGATCACCTCGGCGACATGGACTTCAAGGTCGCGGGTTCCGCCAACGGCATCACCTCACTGCAGATGGACATCAAGGTCCCCGGCATCACCGAGGAGATCATGACCAAGGCGCTGCGTCAGGCCAACGAAGGCCGTCTGCACATCCTGGGCGAAATGAACAAGGCCATCTCCGGTGCCCGCACCGAGCTGGGCGAGTTCGCGCCGAAGATCGAGACGATCAAGATCGCCACGGACAAGATCCGCGAAGTCATCGGTTCGGGCGGCAAGGTCATCCGCGAGATCGTCGAAAAGACGGGCGCGAAGATCGACATCGCTGATGACGGCACGATCAAGATCGCGGCCAACGAACAGGAAAAGATCGACGCGGCGCGCGACTGGATCAAGTCGATCGCTTCGGAGCCGGAAGTCGGCGCCATCTACAAGGGCAAGGTCGTGAAGATCGTCGATTTCGGCGCCTTTGTGAACTTCTTCGGCGCCAAGGACGGCCTGGTCCACATCTCGCAGATCGCGCGCGAGAAGGTTGGGAAGGTCTCCGACGTTCTGAACGAAGGCGACGAAGTGAAGGTAAAGTTCCTCGGTCTTGATGACCGCGGCAAGACCAAGCTTTCCATGAAGGTGGTCGACCAGGAAACCGGCGAAGACCTGACCGAAAAGCTGGATGCCGAACGCGCCGAGCGTCAGGCCGCCCGCGCTGCCGCTGGTGAAGACGGCGACGAAGGCGAGCTCGAGCTGGCTGAAGGTGGTGACCGTCCGGAGCGTGGTGACCGCCCGCGCCGTCGTCGTCGCCGTGACTAATGGGGTCAAGGGGTCTGTGACCCCTTGCCTTTCCTGATAAAGAAAAGGGTGGCCCCCACTTCGGGGAGCCACCCTTTTTCTTTTTTAAGAGAAGACGAAGGGGCCACCATGGCTGGCGAAAGCTATACTTTCGCTTGCGCCAAACCTTCACCCCATAGCGCGACGGAGCCTTTAGCCAGCAGCCAATCTTGCTTCCAGGCAATTCTCAACTACAGTGTGAGCAGGTAGGGAAAATGAATATAAAAGCTTCAACCTGGGTGGCTTGGTCACCGTTCTTCGTATTCGGGGCGTTTTGGGTTGCTTATAATTTCCTTCCGCAAGGTCTGACCTGCCGGCCTCTTGATCCAGGCAGTCGCGAACATATGTGCAATGCCGGCTACGCACATCCGGTAGTGCAAATGGCGTCCTTGGCCATTAGAGTCTTATTACTTGGTCTGATTGGCGCAAACGCCATCGCCGCTGTCCGCAGGAAATTAAGCGCTTGGGGCTGGGCCGGGTTGGTGTTGTCGGTTGCCTGCGCTTGCCTGATCGCCTACGAAGTGTGGGCAATACGGAATGAAGACACTCCCTAAATAAAGGACATGTCCAGCATGTCTCTGGTAACCGACAAAATCCTCGACCGGGGCGCGGTCCTGTTGCTGGCCAATGCCGGTCAACCAGTGACGCTGGTCGGCTGCGAGCTGGAAGAAGCCGACCTGTCCGATGTCATCCTCAATGGCTGGGTGTTCGAAGACTGCATCCTGAAGAAAACTCGCTTTTCCGGCGCCAAGCTTGAGCGCGCCCGGTTCACCAAATGCAAAGGCGCGCACGTCAATTTCACCGGTGCGGCGCTGATGGAGGCCGAGTTCAACGGCTGCGATTTCAACAATGGCCTATTTCGCGGCGCCACCCTGTCTCAGGCCAAATTCCAGCGCTGCAAGCTGACGGGCGCGCATTTCGACGCTGCCAAGACGCTCGATATCAGCTTCGAGGAATGCCGGCTGGACGATGCCCGGCTGCAGAACATCTCCTTTGCCAAGCGCACGTTGAAACAGCTCGATATGCACAATGCCGACCTGCACCGCTGCGATTTCAGGGACTCGGTATTTGAGGATTGCTCCCTGCGCGATGCCACGATCGACGGGGCGCGTTTCGAAGGCGCCGACCTGCGCGGCACGGATATCGGCGGTGTACGGCTGGAAGACGCCAAGCGCTTCAAGGGCGCGACCATTTCGCGTGCTCAAGCGGCGGAATTGCTGGCGGAGCTGGGTTTGAAGGTCCGTTAGCCGCCGAACCTGATCAGCGCAAAGGCGGTCGCCGTGCCCAATGCGAGACCAATCACAGTCGACACCACGCCAGCTGGTTTCAACGCCGGAACGCCGTCCACGGCGGGCTTTTCTCCGTGCACCATAGCGCCAATCAGCGGCTCACGTTTGATGAACGCGTAGAACGCGATGGCCAGCAGGTGCAGCACGATCAGCCACTTGACCGCCTCGAACGCGTAGCCGTGCCACGTCCCAGCCAGTACCGACTGATCATAGCTGACCAGGCTGGACAGCGGTCCGGATTCCAGGCCGTCGGTATCGGAGGCAAACAGGCCGAACCCTACCACGGCGGCGCAGGCCAGCAATAACGCCAGCACGCTCAACGCGCCCAGCGGATTATGCCCCAAAGTGGCGGACTTTTTGCCGCCGAGATAGCCGAAGATGTCGCCGGGAGCCTTGACGAAATCGGCAAACCGCGCGGTCGATCCGCCGAACACACCCCACCACAGCCGGAACACCAGAAGCCCCGCGATCAGCGATCCGGCGACCTTGTGCCAGTCCATATGGTGCGTTTCGACGCTCCACCAGGCAAAGCCGATCAGACCCGCCAGGCTCCAGTGGAACAGCCGCGTCCAGATGTCCCAGACCTTGACCTTAGCGCCCCCGGCGGCCATGGCCTTAGTGGTCCTGGTTGCGATAGGTCATATGGCAGTTCTTGCAGGCGCCGCCCAGATCCTTGCTGGCGGCGGTAACCGCGGCGATGTCACCCTTGGTGGCTGCCTGGTTGAGCGCCGTGGCTGCGGTGTTCAGTGCGGCGGCCTTGGCCTTGAAGTCGTTGGCGTTGCTCCAGATTTCCGCCTTGGCGCCGGTTTTTACGCCGGCTTCCGGGCCGGTACCGGCGGGGAACTGGGCAGGGAGTTGCGGCGCGAGGGTGGCGATCTGAGTCGTGGCGGCGCGGATGACGGCGATGTCCGGCGCGGGCTTCTTCAGTTCCTCGTTGAGGCTCTTGTTGGCGGCGCCGACCGAGTGGAAGAAGTCGTGACGGGCCTTGATCGTGGCGGCGGCATCGAGCGCCAGCGCGGCGGTGGCGATACCGGCGGCCGACAGAACGGCGGCGGTCAGGAACGAGCGCTTGAACTTCATTGGGTCCTCCCCGGACAGTGTTTAGGCATCCATAACACTTTTTAACGGGGAGGAGGCAGAAATCCGGCGTCAGGCGTCCGTCGGTTTGTCCTTGCGGAACGGATACCACATCTGCTTCCAGTAGCCTCTCGGCACCGGATGGCCGCCGATGCCGTAGCCGCTCGGCCACTTGTCTCCGGGCAGGTAATGCGTGCCGAACAGCTTGTCGATCCACGGGAAATGCACGGCAAAATTGACGTCGATGGCCTCTTCCTCGATGCCGTGATGCCAATGGTGGAAGCGCGGCGTCACGAAGAACGGCGCCAGCCAGCGGTCGTTGAAACGCAGGTTGGCGTGCACATAGGTCGCCACCAGGTAAACGAAGAAGATGTAAGAATAGAGCGCCGGCTGGCTGAAACCCAGGCAATACAACGGGATGATCGTGATGCCACGCAGGCCGATGATTTCGACGATGTGCATGCGTGATCCGGCCAGCCAGTCCATGGTCTGGGCCGAATGGTGCACGGCGTGGAACTTCCACAGGAACGGAATCTGGTGGAAGAGCCGGTGGAAGCCGTACTGCATGACGTCGGAAATGATCATCAATTCAAGGAATTGCAGCCAAATCGGTTGGCTGGCCACGGTGGCGCGCAGGTCTGCCCAGCCGGTGGTGTGGGCCAGCACGGCCATCGACGGTGCCAGCGACAGGAAGGCCATGATCTGCACAAAGATACCGCTGATCAGCAGGTAGGACAGGTCTTCGCGCCATTCGGAGCGGAACAGCGGTTGTTTGTGGTTGCGTGCGAACAGCTTTTCCAGCGGTACGAACAGGAAGCCCTTGAGCAGCAGGTTGAGCACGAACCAGTCGACACCGAGATTGAGCGCCGTGCCGCGCGGCAGGGCAGGCGACCCGAGCGCGCCCAGCGTCGTGGTCAAGAGGACGAAAACCAGGGCGCTGAAGCCCAGGATCTTGTTCCGGCGCAGCACCAGGTTGACGCAGGCCAGGATAAAGGCAAGCAACGCCATGCCTTGCACGACATGGATATAAAACGGGCTGCTGTGCAGGAATTTCAGGTCGTCGACCGAGAACAGGGTCGGGTATTGCTGGCTCAACAGCAGGAGCAGGGCACAGCCGCCAAGCACCAGGGCCAGCACGCCGCTCAGCCAGCCGGAGCCGAAGGTGCGCGCTTCGTCGGGCGCCTCGAGATCGTTACGGATAGCCAAACGCAGCTTACTGATCATGGGCGGTCCCCTCTGCCTGTGGTTGCGGGGACGGTAACATGCAACGGCTAAGGATTGGTTATGCCGGTGGGCGTGGCACGAACAGGAACGGGGTGAAGGGGCCCGTGGCCCCTTCGTCTTTAGAGAACAGAAAAGCTGACGGGCCCAGAGGGCCCACTCCAGCTTTTCTGTTTTTAAGGCGAGGGGTCTCAGACCCCTCGACCCCATAACAGGTCCGTGCTAGTCCCCGCCGCCATGACCTACGCCGTCACCGTCCTGACCATGTTCCCCGAAGCCTTTCCCGGCCCGCTCGGCGTTTCGCTGATCGGCACGTCCTGGAAAGAATCTGGCCTCTGGGCCTTGGAAACACTGGACATTCGTAACTTTTCGAGCGATAAGCGCGGCTTTCTTGACGACACCCCTGCGGGCGGTGGTCCCGGTCAGGTGCTCAAGGCGGATGTAATCGCCAAAGCCCTTGAT
>JBEHYZ010000009.1:0-104241 GCA_048497915.1 Pseudomonadota bacterium | reverse complement strand
CGTCGCCATCGGCTTCGTCGGCGCAAGCGCGATCTTCCCAGGCTGGGGATACTGGTGAAGCGCCAACGCCTCGTCGTCACTAAAACTCTGTTTCTCGCTCATTAGCTGGCGACGGCCCGTGCCAGGATGGATGGCAGCGCTCCACCAGATTGCAGCAGTTCGAGTTCCAGCGCCGTTTCGACGGCGGCGGTCGTGACGAACGACGCGTGGCTGCCATCCTGACGCACTACAATGACCGGCACTTCGCCCCGCGGCGACAGCCTGTCGAGCGGCGCTGTTATGCGCAGTCGGTCGCCGGGCTTGAGGGCCAGGGTCGCCGGTGACACACCTTCGGGCAGGCGCAGGGGAATGATCCCCATGCCGATCAGGTTGGAGCGATGGATGCGCTCGAAGCTGTTGGCCAGGACGGCGCGAACGCCCAGCAGACCCAGCCCCTTGGCTGCCCAGTCGCGCGACGAGCCCATGCCGTAGCGCTCACCCGCCACCAGCACCACCGGCTCGGCGGCGCGTTCGTAGAGGTCGGCGGCTTGCCACAGCGGCATCAGCTCACCGGTCGGCGCATGGATGGTGAAGCCGGGCGGAATTTCCGTATCAAGCAGGTTTTCCACCGCCGGGTTGGCGAACAGGCCGCGCAGCATGACTTCCCAATTGGCCCGTCGCGAGGCGAAGACGTTCAGGTCATAGGCCGGTTCACCGCGCGCGATCAGGTAGCGCGCCGCCTCGCTGCGGGCGGGAATCTGGCCGGCTGGCGAGATGTGGTCGGTCGTGATGTCGTCGCCCAGAACCAGTATCGGGTGGGCTTCGAAGACGTCCGCTGGGCGGCTGCCGCCAAAATTGGCGAACGGCGGGCGGCGGATATAGGTCGAGGTTTCATCCCACGGATAGACCAGGGTCGATGGCGCTTCGAGCTGACGCCAGGCGGAGTTGCTTTCAGCTGCTTCATAGGCCGCGGCATATTCCTGAGGCGCCAGGGCGCCGGCCAGGGCTTCGTCGATCTCAGCCGAGGTCGGCCAGATATCCCTCAGATAGACCGGCTTGCCGGTCAGGTTCAACGGCTCGATGGCGATGTCGCGGTTGACGTCACCGGCCAGGGCATAGGCTATGGTCAGGGCGGGCGAGGTCAGGAAAGCTGCCGCCAGCCGGCCGTGCACCCGGCCGGGGAAGTTGCGGTTGCCGGACAGGACGGCCACCGGCGTGGCGCCACGGCTGACGGCCTCTTCCATGGCCTCGGTCAGGCCGCCGGAATTGCCGTTGCAGGTGGTGCAGCCGTATCCGACGATGCCGAAGCCCAGGGCCTCGAGGTCGGACAGGACCCCTGCCCGTTCCAGGTACGTCCTGGCGGTCGGCGATCCCGGAGCCATCGAGGTCTTGACCCACGACGCGGGCCGCAAGCCCAGATGCCGCGCCTTGCGCGCCAGCAGACCGGCCGCGACCAGCAGGCGCGGATCGGAGGTGTTGGTGCAGGAGGTGATCGCGGCGATGGCGACGGCGCCGTCTTCCGGCTGGCCTTCGCCCTTCAGCAGCGGTTTCAGTGCGGCAGAGACGGCCGACGGCCGCAGGCGGTCCTGCGGGCGGCGCGGGCCGGCCAGGCTGGTTTCCACCGCGCCCAGGTCGATGTCGACAACCTCGGCGAAGCGCGGCGTCTGGTCCGGCTCGAACCACAGGCCCAGCGACCGGCAATAGGTCTCGACCAGCGCCACCGCTTCATCGTCGCGGCCGGTGTCGCGCAGATAGCGCAGGGTCGCGCCGTCCACCGGGAAGAAGCCAGTATTGGCGCCGAATTCCGGCGTCATATTGGCGACGACGGCGCGGTCGCCGGCCGACAGCGACGACACGCCGGGGCCGAAGAACTCGACATAGCGGTCCTGCAGGTCGATGCGGCGCAGTTGCTCGGTGACATAGAGGACCAGGTCGCTGGCCATCACGCCGGCGCGCAGGGTTCCGGTCAGGCGGACGCCGACGACTTCCGGCACCTTCGCCATGACCGGCATGCCGAACAGGACGCTTTCGGCCTCAAGCCCGCCGACGCCCCAGGCCAGGACGCCGATGCCATTGACCATCGGCGTGTGGCTGTCGGTACCGATCAGCGTGTCCGGCGCCGCCCAGGTCACGCCGTCGCGCTGTTCGCGGCTGACGACGGTGGCGAGGCGCTCGAGGTTGAGCGTGTGCATGATGCCGGTGCCGGGCGGGTGGATTCGGACATTGTCGAGCGTCTGGGCCGCCCACTTCATGAAGCGAAAGCGTTCGCCGTTGCGCTCCATTTCGCGCTGCATGTTGCGCTTCAGCGCGTCTGGCGAGGCGAAGGCATCGACCCCGATCGAGTGGTCGGTCGAAACGTCGACCGGCAGGACGGGTTTAAGCAGCGCCGGATCGTGGCCAGCTTCAGCCAAGGCGGACCGCATGCCAGCAATGTCAGCCAGGGCTGGGCCGCAGGTCGTGTCATGCATCATCACGCGGCGCGGCAGGAACGGAATTTCAGCGTCGCTGCGGCCGGTTTCGAGCGCGCCCAGGATGGCGGCGATCGCCGCCGGAGCGTCGGCGCCGGCTGTCCGGGCAACGTTTTCGAGCAGGATGCGATGAATGTGCGGCAGCTGGGTCAGCTTGTCGCCGGCCAGGGCGGGCAGGTCGACGACCCGCAGGGTTTCATCGCGAAAAGGTAGATCCGTAAACATTTATTTGGTCCTCAGGCGGGTGGCCGCCGTCATTATAAAAGCCAGAAAAAGCAGGCCGCTGAGCGCCATCAGCGCTATCTCGGCGCTGCCGGTGCGGCCCTTGATGAAGCCGATGGCATAGGGCCCGGCGAAGCCGCCCAGATTGCCGATGGAGTTGATGACGGCGATCGAAACCGCGGCCGTCGAACGGTCGAGGAACAGGCCGGGCAACGACCAGAACGGCGCCTTGAAGGCATAGATGCCAGCGAGGGCAACGGAGATCAGCGCGATGGCGATACGCGGTTCGCCGGTAAAGCCGGTTCCCGCCAGGGCCAATCCGCCGGCCAGCAGCGGCAGGGCAGCGTGGAACTTGCGTTCACCGGCGCGGTCGGAACTGATCGACCACAGCACCATCACCAGGGTGGCGAAGGCGTAGGGGATCATGGCCACCAGGCCGACCTCGAAACTGCTCAGGTCCTTGTTGAAGCCCTTAATGATCTGCGGCATCCACAGGCCGATACCGAGATTGCCGACCTGATAGATGAAATAGATGGATGCCAGCAGCAGCACCTTGGGATTGGCGATGACCTCGAACAGATTGAGGTGGCGTTTCTCGGCGCGGTGGGCGTGGTCCTTCGCCAGTTCGGAGGACAGCCATTCGCGTTCTTCCGGCTTCAGCCATTTGGCATCTTCGGGCCGGTTGGTCAGGATGAAGAAGTTCAGAATACCCATTACAAAAGCGGGCGCACCTTCGAGCAGCAGCATCCAGCGCCAGCCGCTTAGGCCAAAGCCGTGGACATGGTCCATGACCCAGGTGCTGAGCGGCGCGCCCAGCAGGTAAGACACCGGAATGGCGGCAGCGAACCAGGCGACGGTCGTCGCCTGTTCCTTGGCGCGGAACCAGTAGGTCAGATAGGCGATGATGCCGGGAAAGAAGCCCGCCTCAGCGGCGCCGAGCAGGAAGCGCATGATGTAGAGTTGCCAGTCGGTCTGCACGAAAGCGGTCAGGGCGGCGATCAGCCCCCAGCTGACCAGGATGCGCGTGATCCAGATGCGCGGACCGAAAAAGGCGAGGGCGACATTGCTCGGCACCTCACAGATGAAGTAGCCAATGAAGAAGATGCCCGCCGCAAAGCCAAAGGCTTCGCTGCTCAGGGCCATCTCCTGGTTCATTTGCAAGGCGGCGTAACCGAGATTGGCCCGGTCGATGTAAGAGAGGACATAGGCGATGAAGCAGTAGGGAATGATGCGCCAGAACACCTTGCGCGTGGTGGTCTTTTCAAGCTTGCTCCGGCCGGCCGGGCTGGCTGCTGTCGCGTCCATGTTTCTTCCCCTTGTTGATTGTTATGCTTTTGGCGGCGCGACCAGGGCGCCGGAAACGGCGTGGCGGACCATGGCGTCAGCAACGAAGCCGCTGGCCTTCATCTCTTCGACAAAGGCGCTCAGCCAGGCGTGGGCCGCCGTGCCGCGGCTTTTCGGCAGGCCCATGGCTTGGCGGATGACCATGAAACGCTCGTCCAGCAGGCGCAGGCCGCCAATGCGCTGGGCGTCCATTTCCAGTTGCTGGCACACGCCGGCGGCGACTTCGAGATCGTGTTCGAGGAAGAAGTCGACCACGGCTGGCGAGGTCGGGGCGCGGACGATTTCCGCTGCCGTAAGAGCCCGGGTCAGGTAGAGGTCGTAGGCGCTGCCCTTGCCGACGGCGACGCGGAGGCCGGCGTGGTCGACCTGGGCGTTGGCGGTGATCGGTGAGGCCTCGCGGACCAGGTACCAGCCTTCGATCAGGACATAGGGCTCGGTAAAGGCGATGTCGGCGCCGCGCACCGGGTCGACGGCAAAGAAGCCGAAGTCGGCGATTTCGGCGGCGACGGCCTCGACCGACTTGCCGGCGGCATCGAACACGACCAGGTCCAGCGGCAGGCCGAGGCGGCGGGCAGCTTCGCGGGCCAGGTCGACCGAAATGCCGCCGGGCGCATCCGGCGTGCCCTTAGCCAGCAGCGGATTGCCGAAATTGATCGAGGCGCGCAGACGTCCCGTCGGGGCGAAGGCGTGGCGGATTTCGTGGGTGGCCAGCGTGCTCATCCTTGTGGCGCCAGGACATGGCCCTCCATGAGGCGGCGGGCCGAGCGGCTCATGACCGCCTTGGTGACGACCCATTCGCCGTCGCGCTGTTCGGCATCGGCGCCGACGGTCAGTCGGCCGGAGGGATGGCCGAAACGTACCGTGCCGTCAGGGCGCGCGCCGACTAGCCGGTTGATGATGGTGCCGGGAATGGCCGCCGCCGCCGCGATGGCGACCGCGCCGGTGCCGGTCATGGCGTGGTGCAGCTTGCCCATCGAAAAGATGCGGACATTGAGGTCGATGTCGGCCTGGTCGACCGCCTTGCCATCGGCAGCGATGTAAGACCGAGGCGCGCCGGCGAAGGCCAGCTTCGGCGTATGCGGGCGCTTGGCGGTCGCCTCTTCCGGCGAGGCCGCCAGGCCCATCCGGACGGCGGCATGGCCGCGGATCGCCTCGACCTTGCGCAGGAATTCGGCATTGCCGTTGACGTCGCCCTGCAGCTCCCTGCCGGTGAGGCCAAGGCTGGCGGCTTCGACGAAGATGGCCGGGTTGCCGGCATTGATCAGCGTCATCTCGATCGGGCCATGACCGGGCACGTCGACGACGTCGATTGGATTGCCAGTTGGGAACAGGCCGCCGGACTGGTCTTCGTCGCCGCCAGGATCGAGGAATTCCAGGCGGATTTCCGCCGCCGGAAAGGTGACGCCGTCGAGTTCGAAATCGCCCTCTTCGACCACTTCGCCGTCCCTGACCGGGACATGAGCGACGATCTTTGCATTGATATTGGCCTGCCAGATGCGCACCACCGCCACGCCGTCGCGCGGCGCGTCGACCAGGCCCTGGGCGACGGCAAATGGCCCGACGGCGGCCGACAGGTTGCCGCAGTTGCCCGACCAGTCGATCACTGCCCGGTCGATGGCGACCTGGCCGAAGCGATAGTCAACGTCGCAGTCCGGACGCGACGAGCGCGACACCAGCACGACCTTCGAGGTGCTCGAGGTCGCGCCGCCCATGCCATCAATCTGCTGACCGTAGGGGTCGGGGCTGCCGATGACCCGTAGCAGCAGACGGTCGCGCGCCTCAGGGTCGGCGGGCAGCGCCTCCGGCTGGAAGAAAACCCCCTTGCTGGTTCCGCCGCGCATATAAACGGCTGGAATTCTCGACTGCGGCATAAGGACCTCGTACAAATCTGTGTATTTTCATATCAATAAAGACAATTCACCACAAGCTAAATTGCATTATTGATGTTAAAAGTGCAATGAGCTAGGATAGGGCTCCCGGCGAGGCCCTTGACCCATCCTGGCGGCAAAAGGCCTGCGCGACGCCGGGGCGTATCCCTGCCCGAACCGGTCGGACCAGCCCTCGCAACCCGATTGGACCCTCTCGGCCCCGGAGTGAGCCAAAGCCGGTAGAAGCGAGCCGGCTATCTGGCTCACTCCGGCTTTTTCAATGGTTTAGCTTTGGCCGCCCGGCAGCATGCGGCGCAGCACGCCGTCCTTCAGCCCATAGTGGTGGACCAGGGCGGCGCCGGCGTGCAGAGCGGCCAGGACCATGACCGTATTGGCCAGGAGCTCGTGATATTCGATCAGCTGGATCGACAGAGCCTTGCGCGCCACCTTGTCGGCGTCGCCGAACGGCGGGATGTAGAAAAGCCCGCCCAGATACTCGCCACCCTTGTTCCACACGGCGAACAGGCCGATGCTGACAATGGTGAGCAGCAGGGTGTAGAGAGCGTAATGCACCAGCTTGGCGGCACGCTCGATCAGCGACGGCGGCGTCGGCAGGCGCTTTCCCCGCGTCATGCGCCAGAACAGACGCACGACCAGAATGACGGTCAGCAAGGTCCCGATCCACACGTGGATTTCGCGCACCGTCCGCCCATGCGGCTTGGGCCACATCTTCAGCGCCAGGGTCTCGCCGACCAGCCAGACGACCAGCACCAGGCCGGCCACAATCCAGTGGAGGGTTATCGTTGTGCGGTCGTAGCGGTCTTCGGACATGGGCGTTGCCTCTGTTCATTTTCTTTGCCGGGTCCCAACTACCGGAAAAATGTCGGCGCGCAGGCCGGAAGTCACAGTCACCGGGCCGGCGCGCCGACCTTCGCCAGGAAACGGAGCGAAGGCAGTTGGGGGGACAGGAGGTAAGGTGACCAAACGAAAAGATGCAGAAAACGCAGTTGACGGTCGGTCGACGGTCCCGGATTTTGTTTGGCTTAAATATTGTATTTTGTCAACTTAAAATACATAACTAATCAAATGGCCAGCGCCGTACCCTTGCAACCGCAGGCATCAAGTGTAAAAATGACTTATCGTCGGACAAAAGACAGTCTGACACGGAGCAAGTGAACAGATGGCCGCAGAAGACAGCAGCGCAACGGGACTGAATGCAGACGCGGGTCCGGCCGCGCCCAGCCGCCTGCAATCGGAACTGGCCGCCAGGATCCTGCGCTGGCTCAAGGAGCAGGGCGCCGAACCCGGCAAGCGCCTCATCGAGCTGGAACTGTGCGAGCATTTCGGTGTCTCACGCACCCCCATCCGCGGCGCCCTGAAGCAGCTGGCGGCCCAGGGCCTTGTCGAGGCGCGGGCCAATCGTGGCTTCATCCTGGTCGACGCCGTGCCCGACAAGCCGATTGCCGAACCGGTCAATGTGCAGGACGAAGAAGACCGGCGCCTGATCGCCGCCATGGCGGAAGCGCGCAGCTCGGGCAAGCTGCCGACCGAATGCGCCCAGCAGGAAATCTGCCGCATGTTCAAGGTCAAGCTGCCGACCGCACTGCGGGTGCTGCGGCAACTGGCCGATATCGGCCTGGTCGAGCGCAAGGCCGGCAACGGCTGGTCGTTCCTGCCGCTGGCCGATTCCAAGCGCGCCCTGGCGGAAAGCTATGCCTTCCGCGAACTGATCGAGCCGACCCTGGTCCTGCAACCGACCTATGAGCTCGACCGGGCCTGGCTGAAGGACATGAAGACGCGCCACCTCGCCTTCCGCAAGAAGACATGGCGCAAGGACCTGTCGATGGAGTTCTACGACATCAATTCGAGCTTCCATGACGGCCTGGCGCGCTGTTCCGGCAACCGCTACCTGCTCGGCGCCGTGCGGCGGCAGATCCAGTTGCGCAGCTTCCTGAAGCTCAACTGGGATTTCGACGTCGAGCGTGTCCGGACCTCGACCGACGAGCACCTACAGATCATCGAGGCCCTGGAGCGGGACGACAGGGTCCGGGCCTCGGAACTGATCCGCGACCACCTGGGGCATTCCCGGGCGGCGAAGGACAGGCTTGCCGGCGCCGATACAGTTGATTGATTTTTCACTTTCAATAGTACAATTTTCCGGCTAAGCTTGCGGTCTCATCTTCCGCAAGGACATTTGCCGTGCGCGACTCCGCCCCAGCGAAATCCGATGCCTTTTCCCGCCGCGCACTGATCCTCGCGGCCGGGACAGGGCTTGTCGGGTCTTGGGCTTTGGCCTCCGCCCGGGCCAAAGCCCAAGATACACAAAAGACGGTCCCCTCCATGAGCAAATCCCCCTTCGTCTATGTCGGCTGCCGGACCAGCCGGGAACGCAATGCCCAAGGCGACGGCATCTCCGTTTTTCGCGTCGAGCCGGGCAAGACGGCCTGGACCCCGGTGCAGGTGCTGAAGGACCTGGTCAACCCGTCCTATCTGGCGCTCGCCCGCGACGGCCGGACGCTCTATGCCGTGCATGGCGACACCAGCGACATCAGCGCTTTCCGGGTCGATGCGGCCAGCGGCCAGATCAGCCCGCTCAACCGGCAGACGACGCACGGGCTAAATCCCGTGCACCTGACGTTCGATCCGTCGGGCAAGTTCATTGTCGTCGCCAACCACGTCACCAAGGGCGACCTTGTCTCCGGTCTAGCGGTGCTGCCGGTCCAGGCCGATGGCGCGCTGGGTGAAGCGACCCACGTCCTGCCGCTGTCCGGCAAGATCGGTCCGCATCGCGTCGAGCAACCCTTCGCCAAGCCGCATCAGGTCCGCTACGATCCGTCGAACCGCTTCATTCTGGTGCCGGACAAGGGCCGCGATGTCACCGAAGCCTATAGTCTGAGCCTCGAAGGCAAGCTCTCGCTGGCGCAGCCGCCGGCGGCCGTGGCCCGCGAAGGCGCCGGGCCGCGCCACATCGCCTTCCATCCGGTCAAGCCGTTCGCCTATGTCATCAATGAGCTGGATTCGACCGTCGTGGCGCACCGCTACGTCGCGGCGACAGGTGAACTGACGCCGTTCCAGATGCTGTCCTCCCTGCCCGATACCTGGGTCAAGAACGCGCGTGCCGCCGAGATCGAAGTGTCCGTCGACGGACGGTTCGTCTACGCCTCCAACCGGTTTAACGACACCATCGCCATCTTCGCCATCGATCCGACGTCGGGGCGGCTGAAGGCCGTCGACTGGGTCAGTTGCGCCGGCAAGACGCCGCGTTTCTTCGCTTTCGCGCCCGGCGGCCGCACATTGTATGTCGCAAACGAAGAGAGCCACACGGTAGAAGCCTTTGACGTCCGCACCAAGGACGGGCGGCTCAGCCATCGCGGCACGGCGGCAGCGACCGGCAGTCCGACCTGTCTGGTGTTTTCGGCTTAAATATCAGCCGCCTCGGCGGCCGCCAGGCTTGGCGTCGCTTCTAGCAGCGCCTTGGTGTAGGCGTGCTGCGGATTGTCGAAGACCGCGTCCGTATCGCCCTGCTCGACCACCTGCCCGCCCGACATGACGTAGACGCGATCGGCGATCTGCTCGACCACGCCGAGATCGTGGGTAATGAACAGGCAGGCGAAATTGTACTGGGTCTGCAGGCGTTGGAACAACTCCAGCACCTGGCGCTGAATGGTGACGTCCAGCGCCGACACCGGCTCATCGGCGACGATCAGACGCGGATTGGACACGACGGCTCGGGCAATGGCGACGCGCTGGCGCTGGCCGCCGGACATCTGGTGCGGGAAACGAGTGGCAAAGCCATCCAGGCCGACCTCCTTCAGGACCGCCTCGACGCGCTCGCGCCGTTCGGCTGGCGACACGCCGGCGACATGGCGCAGCGGCGCGGCGATCTGCTCGCCGATGCGCATGCGCGGATCAAGCGACGAGAACGGGTCTTGGAACACCAGCTGGGCCTGGCGGCGGAAGACGCGCGTCTGCTCGGTGTTTAGCCTGGCGATATCGCAACCGTCGAAATGGATCGCGCCCCCGGACAGAGGTTTCAGGCCAAGCACGGCGCGGCCCAAAGTCGTCTTGCCGGAGCCGCTGGCGCCGACGATGGCGGCAATCTCGCCGGGGTTCAGGTTGAGGTCCACGCCGGTGACGACGCGATGCGGCTTGCCGCGGCCAAGCAGGCCGGGCTTGCCGGGATAGTCGATGCAGGCGCCCTTGATCTCCAGCAGCGGCTTTTCGTTGGCCACGGGCGTCCGCCGCGACGTCGCCCGGCGCGGGATCGAGGCCACCAGGCGCTGGGTATAGGGATGCTGCGGGTCGCCGAGAATCTGGCGGGCGTCACCGCTTTCGACCTGGACGCCTTTTTCGAGCACGACGACGCGCTTGCTGTATTTCGCCACGAGCCCCAAATCGTGGGTGATCAGCAAGACGGCGACATTGTTGTCGCGCGTCAGCTCGACCATCAGCTCCATGACCTCGCGCTGGCTGAGCGTATCGAGCGCCGTGGTCGGTTCGTCGGCGATCAGCAGCTTCGGCTTCAGCAGCATGACCGAGGCCAGCATGATCCTTTGCCGCATGCCGCCGGAGAACTCATGCGGATGCGAGGCAAGGCAGCGTTCCGGATCCTTGATCTGCACGCGCTTCAGCATGTCGATGCAGCGGGTGTGGATTTCTTCGTCGGACAGCTTGAGGTGCAGCCTGAGACCCTCGGCCATCTGACGGGCAATGGTCATGGCCGGATTGAGCGACACCATCGGCTCCTGCAGCACCATGCCGATGTCCTTGCCGCGGATGGCACGCAGGGACTCCGACGGCAGGGCGGTCAGCTCAACACCGTCCAGCCGGATCGAACCGCCGGCGCGGTGCACGCCTTGCGGAAGCAGCCCCAGGATGGCGCGCGACGCCATGGTCTTGCCGCTGCCAGACTCGCCGACCACCGCCATGCACTGCCCGGCCAGCATGTCGAACGAGAAATCGTGCAGCAACGGCCGCCCGGCATCAGACTCGACACGCAAATGTTCGATTTGCAGCAAAGGCGTGGTCATGCGTCGTCCCTCGGGTCGAGCCAGTCGCGAAGGGCGTCGCCCAACAGGTTGATGCCGAGCAGGGTGACGGCGATGCACAGGCCAGGCACGATCGACAGCCAGCTGGCCGACTGCATGTATGGTCGCGCCGAGGCCAGCATGTTGCCCCAGGTCGGCGCCGGCGGCGGCACACCGACGCCTAAGAAGCTCAGGGCGCTTTCCGACAGGATGACCCAGCCGAACAGGGAGGTGGCCAGCACGATTACCGGCGGCAGGGCGTTCGGGATCACGTGGCGCAGCATGGTGTAGAACGGATGGTCACCGGCCACTTTCGAGGCTTCGATATATTCGCGCTCGCGGATCGACAGGACGCTGGCGCGCGTCACCCGGATGACCGACGGAAGGTAGGCGATGCTAAGGGCCAGGACGATGCTGAAATAGCTGCCGCCGAGGACGGCGATCAGGGCCAGGGCCAGGAGGATGCCAGGAAAGGCCAGCACGGTGTCGCCGACCATCATCAGCAGGCGATCCGCCCAGCCGCGCAGGAAGCCGGCCAGCACGCCCAGCGCCATGCCGAAGACAACATCCAACAGTACGACATTCAGGGCCAGGGCGGCGCTGATCCGCGCGCCGACCATGGCGCGGCTCAGGGCGTCGCGGCCGAAGGAGTCGGTGCCGAACCAGTGCTGGCTCGACGGCGCCGCCAGGGCGTGGCCGAGGTCGACGGCGATCGGATCATAGGGCGTCCAGACAAAGCCGACGAGGACCACCAGGGCCAGCAGGCCTACCAGTGCGACGCCAGCCAGGGTCTTGAAACTGAGGGATTTGCCGAAGAGTTTCATCAGGCGACCGTCACGCGCGGGTCGAAGACCGGATAAAGCAGGTCGACGATCAGATTGACCACGACATAGATGACGGCGGTGAACAGCAGGCAACCCTGTACCACCGGATAGTCGCGGGCCAGGATCGAATCCACCATCAGGCGCCCCAGTCCCGGCAGGGTGAACACCGTCTCGATGACGGCAATGCCGCCGAGCAGGTGGCCGAGGGTGAGGCCGACCAGGGTCAGCGTCGGTGCAAAGGCGTTCGGGAACACATGGCGGCGCAGGACGGTCCATTCCGACAGCCCCTTGGCGCGGGCATGCGTCACATATTCCAGGCGCAAGACGTCGATGGCGGACGCCCGCATCATCCGTGTCAGGGCGCCGCTTTCGGTAATGGTCAGGGTCACGACCGGCAAAAGCAGGAACAGGGCCGCCTGGAACAGGCCGCCGTCGGCAGAGACGTAACCGACCACTGGCAGCCAACCCAACGACACGCCGAAGATCAGCAGGAGCAGCAGGCCCAGCCAGAAGCTCGGCACCGACAGGACCATGGTCGTGCTGACGACGATAGCGGCATCGAGCGCGCTATCGCGGCGCCAGGCGGCGATCAGGCCGGCAGACACGGCAATAGTGGTTGCCATGGCCATGGCGATCAGCACCACACTGGCCGTCAGCTGAAACCGTTGCAGGATCAGGGGCAGCACCGCCTCATGCGTCACGATGGAATGGCCCAGGTCGCCACGCACGGCATGGCTGAGCCAGTGGGTGAACTGCAGCGGCAGCGGCTCATCCAGGCCCATGTCGTGGCGCAGGGCCGCCAGCGAGGCGGCATCGGCGTTTTCGCCGAGCTGTACCAGGGCCGGATCGCCGGGGATCAGGCGGATGATCAGAAAGACAGCCAGGGCGACCATGAGCAGGGTCGGCAGGCTCGAAAGAAGACGTCGAAACGTATAGGCCAGCATGTACTTGTCCTGGGCGCGCCTACTGCACGCTCACTCCCCGATAACGCAGCGCCACCGGCGGCCTGAAAACATCCTCTACGCCCATACCAACCCCGTTTTGCCTCCGTCGCAGCCGCCGATCGCCTGCAACCGCACCGTTTTCGTGTGCAATCCATTGCGCACCAGTGCTTTTTTTATCATAAAAGTGCAATTTTCATAGCGCGGGCATCGGCCCGCCGCCGTCTTCACGAAATTGCATTATTGAAAACAAAAAAGCAATAGCTTAAATGTAGCTTTTGTGGCGGCGGTGCGTCGTGCGGCGCGCCGGCCACATCGTGCATAGCTTTTTTGAGTTTGAGATCGACGTGCAGACATTTGCCCCCCTCCCCCCGCGTGGCATGGTTCTGAGTGGTATGCTTCTGGCCGGCGCCGTCGCCGCGCCCGTCGAGGCCGCCGAACCGTTCAAGTTTTCCGGCCAGCTCTCCGCCGCCAGCCTTGGCATGAACAAGGGCCTGGTTGAGACCGGCGACAGCCCGCAGCTTTTCCTGATCACCCAGGCCAAGCGCGGTCCGTGGTTCGCCGCCGCCAAGATCCGCAACATCCACAACTCCAGCCACGCGCGCAACCAGCAGGAATATGCCGCCGGGATCCAGACCACACATGGTGGTGTCGGGGTCGACCTGCATGTCGCGACCAAGATCAATGGCGGCATGCACGGCCCGGCCAGCCGGTATGTCGAATGGGAAGGCGAGTTCACCCGCCGGTTCTACGACATGCTGACCCTGCGCGTGCAGATCGACGTCACCCAGAACAAGGGCTATGTCGAAACCGAGCTATGGACGGACGTCAATGGCGTCAAGAAACTCGACGAGCGCTGGAGCCTGGTCGGCGCCTTAGGTCTGCGCAGCACGCCCAGCACCCATTACAAGGCCGCCAATATCGGCCTCGCCTACGCACTGGCGAAGGACCTGGCTGTGGATGTGCGCTATTTCGATACCGACCGGCATGAGCTGGGCGAACGCTATCGTGGCCACACCGTCGCTCGCCTCACCCGCAAGTTCTGATTTGGATAGACTGTCGTGTCCATTTTCCCCGACCCTGAAGCCAACTGCTCATGAACATCGTCATTCTGGCCTTGCCGGGCTGCCAGGCATCGGCCGTGTCCGGCCTTCAGGATATTTTCTGGCTGATGCAGCAAAACCTGCCCGAGGATAGCTCTTCAGCGTCCCTGAACACTCGGATTGCCAGCATCGACGGCGATCAAGTGATGGATGGCCACGGCCGTCCGGTCAGCGTCGATCTGGCGTTGAAAGACGTATCAACCTGCGCGGCCATCATTATTCCCGGCTTCCTGCCGCAGGGAAATCAGCCCCCGCCGGACATAACCGACAAGTCCGTCATCGCCCTGCTCCGGCAATATCACTCGCGCGGAAGTCTCATCTGCGGCTCCTGCAGCGGTGTATTTGTGCTGGGACAGGCGGGTCTGCTCAACGAGCGACGGTGCACGACGACATGGTGGCTGTCCGACCCGCTCAAGAGACTTTATCCGCGGGCCGACATCACCTGGAGCGAAGGCCTGACGGACGACCGACGCGTCGTTACGGCTGCCGGTCCCTTATCCTGGATCGACCTGGCGCTCCACATCGTGCGCATCCTGTGCGGCCCGGAGACGGCCAAGCGTGCGGCGGGCATAGCCGTGGTCGATTCTATTCCCCTCGCCCAGTCCATACGCATTCCCACCGGGACGCTTAGCCCGTCCGATCCGTTCCTGGCGAAAGCCGAAGAGATCATCCGGAACGCCGGCCGGCGCCGGTTGACGGCACAGGGCCTGGCGGAAAATCTATCGATTTCCGAGCGGCGGTTACAACGCAAGATGAAACAGGCGTGCGGCAACTCGGCAAGCCATTTTATCAATCTTGTCCGCTTCGAAACCGCGCGCGTTGCCCTGGAAACCAGCGATCATCCTGTCTGGCAAATCGCGACGGACGTGGGCTTTTCCACCGAGACCAGCTTCCAGCGCAACTTCCAGCGCCAGGCGGGCATGTCCCCCAAGGCTTACCGCAACTGGGCCAAGGTCCGCAATCAGTGACGGATATCGTCAAGTTAACACCAGCAGGTCGAAAATCGCCCAACACAGCGTCCTCCTCAACGGCGCGTTTCCGCCTGGTTTCATGGGCATGCCGCCGGAAAGTCCAGCTCAATTGAAAGCGGGTTACTGAACAAACCGGCTGAGGATAAGGGTAAAGGTCAATCCGAATATGCCGACCAGGCCTTCCATCAGGGTCCAGGACCGGAGCGTGTCTTTTACGGACAGGCCGAAATATTCCTTGAACATCCAGAAGCCCGAGTCGTTGACATGGCTGAACATCAGGCTGCCGGCGCCGACAGCCAACACCATCAGGTTCGGATCGACGCCGCTGGCCTTGACGAGCGGCGCGACCAGTCCGGCCGCCGTCAGGCCTGCCACGGTCGCCGAACCCAGCGACAGGCGAATAACGCCGGCGATCAGCCAGCCCAGAAACAGGGGCGGTACAGGCAGGCTTTTGAGCAGCGCTCCAAGCTGGTCGTTGACGCCGCCATCAACGAAAATCTGCTTTAACGCCCCGGCGCCGGCAATGATCAACAAAATCGGGGCGATTTCGCGCAGGGCCGCACCCGAACCGGTCATCAGGTCGCCAACCGGCACCTGTCGGGCAACACCCAGCGTTACCAGCGCCACCACCACCGACACCAGCATGACAATCATCGGGTTGCCGAGAAAGGCGATGAGCGCCTTGGTCTGGGCATCGAGACCATTGGCGTAACCAAGCAAAGTGAAGCTGGTCAGAAGAATTACCGGAAGCAGCGCGGTCAGAAAGCTGTTGGCGGCGGAGGGCAGTCGATCGTCAGCGACCTCCTCGGACACGAACAGCTTGGGGGGATTGGCCTTGATATGTTTGACGGTCAGCGCGAACACCGGACCGGCGATCAGGGCGGTGGGTATGCCGACGATCAGGCCGTAAATCAGCGTCAGGCCCATGTTTGCGCCGAACATCGGCACGATGGCCGAGGGCGACGGATGCGGCGGCAGGAAGCCGTGCGCGATCGACAGCCCGGCCATGACCGGCACCGCCAGATAGACGATCGGCTTGTTCGACTGGCGCGCCACCGAAAAGATCAGCGGCACCAGCAGCACGAAGCCGACGTTGTAAAACAAAGGAATGCCGACGATGAAGCCGGTAAGACTCAGCGCCAGCGCGATGCGCTTGTCGCCGAACGCGCCGATCAGCACTTTCGAGATCTTCTTGGCGGCACCGCTGTCGGCGACGATCTTGCCGAAGATGGCGCCGAACGCCAGCAGCACCGCCAGGGAACCGACCATGTCGCCGATGCCCTTTTCGATCGAATGCGTTACCTTGCCGAACGGCATCTGCAGCAGCAGGGCGGCGAAGATCGACGCCACGACAAAGGCCAGCAAGGGCTGGACCTTCGCCCAGGCGATCATCACGATCAGGGACAGGACCGCGGCGAGCACGATGGCCAGCGCGGTCGTTTCCGGGGACAGGGCCAGCATGGGTCAGAACCCCTTCACGCTGAGGCTGTACAGGCTATGGTGCGTCAGGATGAACAGCGCCTGCCGGTCTTCGCCGCCGAAGATCAGTTGCAGCGGCCGTTCCGGCGTGTCGATCCGGCCAAGTTCCTGGCCTTTGGCGTCGTAGACGAAGATCTGGCCATTGGCGACGAACAGCCGCCCTTTGGCGTCGACGGCCACGCTTTCACCGCCACGGTCAGTCAGGGCCTTCAGGTCGGTAAGGCTGCCGCCCTGGCCCACTTTTCCGCTGTAGACGCGGCCTTCGGAGCCGTTGCTGACCGTCACCCGGTCACCCGGCTTCGCCATGACGAAGCCATATGTGTCGAGCGTGTCGGAGAAGCGCCAGCCCTGGAAGTTGGTCGGCCCCTGCTTATAGACGCGGAACGCCGGCAGGATGAGGCTACCGTCCGGCGAGACATATTCCTGCGCCTTCGGCACCACGACGTCACGAGCGAACATCTCGGCCAAAGTGGTGAATTCGTAGGTCTGCGGATTGAGCTGGTCGCGGAATTCGCCGTTGTTCCAGAAATTGCCGGGCAAGGCGGTCACTGCCCCCGGATGCGACGCCACGGGGGTCGGCGCGATGCGGGTCAGTTCTGCCGTGGCGGTCCACGGATCGAGGCTGTAGACCGAAGCCTCCGGCCCATCCGACGACAGCACCATCAGATGCCCGGACGCGTCGACGGCTAGATTGACGGGATCCAGCGGTGCGTCGCTGACAACCTCAAGGCCCCTCGCCGGCGACCAGCGATGGATGCGGTGGAAGTGACGATCGATGAAATAGAGATTGCCCTTGGCGTCGACCGCGCCGCCGGCGATCGAATAGAAGCCATCCTCAAGCTTTTCGACCCTTGCCGTGAGACCGGCTGGAACGGGCGTCGGTGACGGAGCCGCTGGCGTGGCCGAAACATCCAGCATGGCAAACTGGCGCTCGCGGACTTCAAGCTTGTGGGTCATGTCGGTGATGGCGTTTTCAAACGGAAACTTGCTGGCGCGCAGGTAGGTGCCGCAGCCGTTCGGATCGCAGGTAGCGTAACCGCTCTCGGCATTGGTCGACATGTTGCGGAAGCGGATATTGTCGACATTGAACAGCCTGACCGCCGTCGGCGCCGGCTTGAGGCTTCGGGTGACGCGATAGGCGTGGTAGTTGGCGAACAGGATGTTTTTGGAATTGCGCACTTCCAGCGACATAGATTCCAGCCCGTCGACGACCTCCTGCTCGGTCTGAGGCGCCAGGAACTCCCAGTTCTCGACGTTGTCCAGCACGATCTCGTGGCGGTTATGGTGCTCGGCCGACAGCTCGTAGACGCGGCCGGGCGTCTTGGTGTTGCTGACATAGAAGCCCGAGTCCGCCATGGTGTTGGGCGTCCAGTTGGCGACGAAGGTGCCGCCGCCGCCGTCGGTGACCCAGATGCCGGGATGCTGACCGTCCATACGGAACTTCGGGTCGGAGAAGTCGACGCGTTTGCCACTGGGCAGGAGCGTGCCGTGCCCGCCGTGGATGCGCACATCCTCGACCAGCGACTTTTCGCCGGCCTTCCACAGCAAGGCCGTGGCGCGCGGATTGACGCCGCCGGTGAACAGGCCAAGGCCAGTGATGATGGCGTCGCCGCCCCTGGCGCTTTCGACCAGGGCCTTGGCATTGCCGACACCCTGATAGGCCGGTGTGTTTTCCGCCAACGTGATCTGCGTTGCGCTGGGGTGCAGGCCGATAAGGACCGTGTCGCTGCGCAGGCGCAGGGTGTCGCTGACCTTGTAGTGGCCGAGCGGCAAATACACGACACGGTGCGTGTCGATGGCTTTTTGCAGGGCGGCCGTGTCATCGGTCTGGCCATCGCCAGCAACGCCAAGTGTCCGGACATCGGCCCATTGATCGACGGGCGGCAAAGCCGGCAGAATCGGTCCGCTCCATTTCGGCAATTGCGCCAATGGTTCCGCCTCGAAGTTGGTGGCGAACTGCCCCATGTCGCCCAGGGTGTCGATCTTCAGGCCGTAGTTGAAGGCGCTGACGCGGTAGTTGGCTGCCGGCGCCTTGACGGTCTTGCCGGAGTCGCGGAAGCGCGCGAACACAGGCGTGCCGGTCGCCAGCGCATTGTCGAAGCCGATCTGGGTAAAGGGGCTATTCTCGTTGCTGATGACCACCGCCGCCTTGGAGACGCGCTCGAAGCGGACGTCCTTGCCCCAAAGGCTGTCGCTGTAGCCACGGTCGATATCGATGCCCGTCGGCGTGTCGCGGATGGTGACATTGATCAGGGTCAGGTCGACTTCGTGCTCGCGGATAGCGGCGTCGCGCTGCCCTTCAAAGTGCGAGTCGATGAGGGTGAACTGCCAGGCGGGCGAGGTTTTCTCGGAGACAATGCCGTAGCGGCCGCCGTAAAAGTTCAAATCCTCGGCCTCGTTACCGGCCTGGTAGATGCCCGCGAAGCCTGAGCCGACATGGAAGTCGGCATGGCTGACATAGCCGTGCTGGGCGACGCGAAAGCGCACGCCTGCGGCTGCCGGATTGCCCTTGCCGATCTCAAAATCGATGTTCGACAGCGCCGAATAGAAGGTGCCGGAATTGGCATCGCGTACGTCGGGCTTGCCCGGCATGGCCGAAGCCACCGGCACAGGCACCGGCCCCGTCGCATACTGATCGGCGCCGGTGAAGGTCATCATGGTCTTGACGCCCTTGTCGAAACCCGGCGTCCGGTCGGCCAGGACCAGGACGGGCCGCTGCGCGCCGACGCCGAACAGGCGCACCGCCGGCGGGACGATCAGGGTGCGGGTGATGCGATAGCGTCCGGCCGGCAGCCAGACGATGCTGCCGGCAGCCGACTTGGCCGCCGTGCCGATGGCGGCCTGGATCGCGGCGGTGTCGTCGGCCTTGCCGTCGCCGACCGCCTTTACCGTTATGGCCTGGCGGTCGCTGGTCGCGGTCTGGAAGACCGACTCCCCGGCCCACGCCGAAGATGCGCCGAAAGCCAGGGCCGCGAGCGCCGCGGCCATCATCAGGGTTTTGCGTGCCATGCGGATAGCCTCCGTTCAGGTGTGGATTCAAACTGCCGTGCGGCGATTTCGGACATGGACAGAAACCCCATGACCAGACTTACCAGCTGAGCCGGCGCCGCGCCGCCATCCAGAGTCAGGACAGGCTCATCCGGCCTCGGCAGTTCGAGCGTCGCCACCTGGCTGTCGAGCAGGCTGGGCGGCATGTAATGATCCGGACGATTGCGCAGGCGGGCGCGGACGATTTCGGTCGACACGTTCGGAAACACGAACAGCAGCCGTTCCCCCGACCGCATCCTCAGGAGATGACGATAGGCATAGCGCAGGGCCGAACAGGAAACGATGCAGCCGTCGCCGTCCCGCGCCGTGCCCAGCACCTCGGCAACCTTTTCCAGCCACGGCCAGCGGTCGTCGTCCGTCAGGGCGATGCCAGAAGTCATCTTGGCGATGTTTTCCGCCGGATGCAGGTCGTCGCCCTCGACGAAGCGGTAGCCGGTCGCCGCGGCAAGGCCTTGCCCCAGGGTCGACTTGCCGCACCCGCTGATACCCATGATGACGATCGCATTAGCCGAGAGTGTCAAAGTCTTGCCTCGAAGACGGTCCGGTGCGGACAAAAAGAAATATGCTTCCAGGCCCCAGGGGGAGAGTTGACCTGGAAGCATGGCCCAATATCGCTGCGTGGACACATGCCAGTGCACCAGGCCAAGTTGGAGGATAAGAGGCTCCGCCGTTATCGGAACGGGGAGATCGCGGGCGTCAGGGCGCCCGCGGGGCAGGCATTGGATATCCGCCGCATACGCTGCGGATATCCAATGGAACGCCCTTAGAAGTTGACCCGCAGACCGGCGTGGTAGAAGCGGCCCAGGGTGTCGTAGAGCGCCGGGTTGACGTCCAGACCGGTGTTCGTCTGGGGCGCCGGAACCGGCGCCTTGTCGAACAGGTTGTCGATCTTGAAGTACGCAACGACGTGCTTGTTGATGTTGTAGGAGCCGGCCAGATCCACATAGGTGGCGCCCGGCATGCTGTTGTTGTTGAGCGTCGGGTTGTTGGTGGTCGAAACCGGGCAAGCCGAGGTACAGACCACGTACTGCGTTCCGATCACACCGTCGCTGAACCAGCGCTCCTGCAGGGTCAGGCTGAAGGTCTCCGTCGAGAAGGTCTGGACGAACAGTGCCTTCCAGTCCGGCGTGGCGCCGGAATTCTGGCCGGCCGTCTGCGACGGGATCGTGCCGGGCAGACCAGGCGTCGTCGTGAAGTTCCGGACATTGGTCGCCAGGGCCCGCAGGACCAGGTTGCCGCGCAGACCCAACGGGTTGTGACGCTGGTAGCTGACTTCGTAGTCGACGCCGTTCGTCTTGATCGAGGCGGCGTTGATGCTGCCGACGTTGACGTACGGATTGGCGCCGGTCAGGTTGAACGCATTACACGCGGCCGGCACGGAGCCGTCGAAGCAGTACTGCACCAGTTGCGGCGCCGTCGGCCCGGAGGCAATCGCGTCGGTCAACTTGATGTCATAATAGTCGATCGAGGCATTGAAACCGGGCGCCCAGCTCGGGTTGGCCAGGACAACCCCGAAGTTGAAGTTCTTGGCGATTTCCGGCTTCAGTCCCGGGTTCGAGCCGGCGTTCTGCGAGATGGTGAGCGTCGAGTTGGTGAACGGGTTGGTGAAGTTCGGCACGTTGGTCGAGGTGATCGGGCCGAACAGATCGTTCAGGTTCGGCGCCCGCACGTCCTGGGAGCTGACCGTCCGGAAACGCAGGCCGCTGAGCGGCGTGTCCCAGGTAAAGCCGATCTTCCAGGCCTGAGCGTTACCGGCCGTGCTGTATTTCTCGGCGCGATCCGCCACGTTCATGTTGAGCTGACCCAGCTCCGGCGTGTTGATCAGCGGGACGTTGAATTCCAGGAAGGCTTCGACGACGTTGTAGCTGCCCTTACCATTGCGGTAATTGCCGGCGTAGAAGTTGCCGCCGCCGGTGCTCAGGAGCGGGTCGGCCGGATAGGTGGTGTTGTACGGGCTGCTCGTGCCGTTGCCGTAGGGATCGGCCACGGCCTGATACCATTCGCGCCGGTATTCCGCACCCGCCGCCACCGAGACCGGTCCGGCCCACAGCGAGAACGGTTCGCCCGACACGCTGACCGCCGCCACGTCCTGGGTCTGGATGGTGTGCTGGAAGGCGCCGGCGGCCGGCTGGAGATAGGCGATCGCCGAGGCGCTCGGCGTCTGGTTGCCGATGACATTGATCGGCTGGCAGCCATTGGCGCGCGCCACCGGATCGGCGCAGACGATGACGCCGTTCAAGGTGATGGCGTTGATCGCCGCCGTGAAGCGGGCCTTCAGCAGCAGGTTGTGGACGTTGATGTCCGACGTTTCCTTGCCGTGCTGATAATAGGCGTCGTAGTTCCAGTCGGTGCCAAACAGGCCGAACTTGCCGTCCGCGCCGATGACGAAGCGTTCCTGCTTACGCTGGGTGTTGACCCGGATGCTGGGCAGGAACGGCGTGACCGTCCCCAGCTGGAAGCTGGTAAAACCAACGCATTGCGCCGAGATGGACGCCGGAACGAACGGGTTGGAGCACTGGATGGTCAGGCCCGGCTCGGTAAAGCCCGGGTTCGGCTGGTTGTGCGTGTCGACCTTGGCTACGTTGACCGTAAAGTAGATTTCGTTGTCCGCGTTCAGATCCAGCGCAGTGCGATTGTAGAAGTTCGAGCGGATGATGCCCGACTGGAGGGTCGCGCCGATGCCGACATTGGCGGAGGTGTCGCCGCCGACGCAGAAGCCGACATAGCAGCCCGTGACGCCGCCCGCGGCATTCTTCTGCGGCACGCCGTTCGAGCCGTAGACGAAGTTGTAGGGATTACCGTTCTTGTCGAAAGCGATGCCCTGCAGCGGACCCGAAGTGATCAGGCCATACTTGGAATAGGTGATCGATTGCGCGTGGTCGGCATACACATATTGCGGCAAGCCGTTGTTGGTAATGCCCGTGTTGACGAGGGTCGAGCTGCGATACCAGTCGCGGCCATTGGCGGCGTTCTCGCCGAAATCGCCCGGCGGGATGCCGTCTTCACGATGGTACTCCAGGGCAAATTCGGTATGCAGGGTGTCATTCAGGAACGCCTTGCCGAACGCCAGCTGGATAAGGCCCTGCTTGTCGTCGCCGTAGGTCGTCTCGCCGGCTTCGATATTGGCCTTGAAGCCCTCGAAATGCTTTTCCGTCACGAAGTTGACGACGCCACCGACCGCGTCGGAGCCCCACGAGGCCGACGCACCGCCATTCACCACGTCGACGCGCTTGACCAGCAGCTGCGGGAACAGGCTGATGTCCGGCGCGCCCGTGCCGATATTGGAGGGCACGACGCGCTGGCCATCAAGCAGGGTCAGGGTGCGGCTTACCCCTAAGCCACGCAGTGCGAACGAGCTCAGGCCCTGCTGGCCGCTCGATGTGCTGAAGGTGTTGGTCGCCACGCCGCTCGACCCTTGCAGGGACGGCAATTGCGTGATCGTGGTGAAGACGTTCGGCTGCGCCATATTGGCGATGTCCAGCGTACTGATCGAGGTCTCCGGCGTCGGCGCCTTGAAATTGCGCGATGTGATGCGCGAGGCGGTCACCACGACGACGGTTTCGTCGCCTGCGGCCGGCGCGTTCGGCTTGGATTGAGCGGCGTCCTGAGCACAGGCCCCACCAGCGAGAGCCCCCAACACCAGCGCAGAAGCCGAACAGACAAGGATGTGGCGTCTGAAATTTAGCATGCGTGTTTTCCCTTACGTATCCTGTTCCCGGTCAATGACAGCGCTAACATTGCGTTGCAGCAAAAATGCCCGTTGCAGGGCAATATTTTTCCAGACTTCCCAAAAAGAAGCCCGGCTCTCGCAATGACAGCGCTAACATTAAGCCTTTTGATTAAATGCCAGGTCGAGACCAAGCATTCGGCGTTATTCCCAGTATATTATTTTCTTGCTGATGACAGCGCTAACATTTGGCCATACACGCGCCAATCCGTCAAGGACTATTTTCAAGTCCTGCGATATCCAGCGCGCCTCAGGGTTACGCGCTTTGCCTGGGCTTGAGCTCAAATCCCACGTCAATGCTTGTGCGGGCAGGCTTGTGGCCCTCGATAAGCCCCAGCAGCATCTGCGCCGATTTCACGCCGACTTCGAAGCGCGGCGTCGCCACGGTGGTCAGCGACGGCACGATGTGGGCGGACGCCGGCAGGTCGTTGAAACCGGCGATGGCTAGCCGGTCGGGCACCGATATGCCCATGCGCTGGCAGGCAAACAGGGCTCCCTGCGCCAGGTCGTCATTGCAGAAGAAGATGGCGTCGCAATCCGGCGCCTGGCGCAGCATGCGCTCCAGCAGGACGCCGCCCAGGCCGATGGAGGACGGTTCGGGCACCAGAAGCTCCCGGTTCGAGTCGTAGACCCCGGCGCGAATCAGGGTGTCGCGGTAGCCGCGGTTCCGCGCCAGGGTCCGCGCATCCAGCTGTGACGCCACAAAGGCAATCCGCGTATAGCCCTGCTTGAGCAGATGAACCGTCATGGCCTCGGCGGCGGCTTCCTGCGAGAAGCCCACGCTGTAAAGGCCGGCGATATTCGGGATTTCCATCATGTGCACGACCGGAATCCTGGCGCGCTCGATCCGCCGGCGCATCTCGTCACGATAGTTGAGACCGGTCAGGATGATACCGTCCGGATCGAAGGCCATATAGGCGCGCAGGAGCGCGTCTTCCTCGTCGGACGAATAGTTGCTTACCCCCAGCAGCATCTGGTAACCCTTGGGCCGCAGGACCTTTTCGATACCGTTGATGGTCTCGACGAAGACGCTGTTGCTGAGCGACGGAATGATCACCGCGATATTCATCGAGCGCGACGACGCCAGCGAACTGGCGGCGCGGTTGGGCACGTAACCCAGTTCGTTGGCGATCTTGTAGATGGTCTCTCTCAGGTCCTCGGAGACAAGGTCCGGCTTGCGGAACGCCCGCGAGACCGTGATGCTGGAGGTCCCCACCCTTTGCGCCACGTCGTCGAGCGTGATGCGCCCGGTGCTTGAGGCGCGCGCACGGATTTTGGCTGGATCGTTCATCACAACGCCTTATATTCGGAAACCATTTTTACTCCAACCGATGAAATTCGCCTGACGTTATACAGATCCGCCAACAGCTAACCCTCGCCGGTATCATGCCTGATTATCATGACAGCGCTATCATAGATAGTTACATAAAGTTTAAACGCCGACCTCGGGCGGAACCGGCGGCGTTTCCTCGCGGCCAATCAGTTGTAGGACGCGACGAACAGGGGCTTGAAGCTGTAAATTGACCCGGACGGGTCGAGCGGGACCACAACGGTCGCTCCGATATAGACAGAGGCCTTGCCCTGGCTGTTGAACACCCCGCGCGCCACGGTGTTCGGTGTGTTTGTCGGCGAGTAAAAGGTCGTGCTGCCCGCCTGCACACCCGCGCCGGCCATGCCGGAAACCTGCGTCCAGCCCTGCACGACGATACTGAAAGTGGTGTTCGGCGAGCCGGTAATGTCTATGCGCGCGGCCGACGGCACGGCCGAACCGGAGCCTTGCGACGCCACCGCATTGGTGTAGGTCGGCTGCGGCTTGGCGTTCAGCGGATAGGTCGCCGGCACGACGACGGTGCCGGTCAGGTCGACCGTAGCGCCCTTGTCCTTGTCCTTGTCCTTGCCGTTGCCCTGGTTGTTCTGGTTGCCTTGGTTACCCTGCCCGTTCTGGTTGCCCTGGTTGTCGTCGTCCTGCTTGCCCTTGCCTTTGCCGACGGTCTTGACCCCACCGGCCGACAGGTTGGTGGAGACCTGCGCGGACACGCGCTGCAGGACGGTGATGCTGGCTGTCGCGGTAGCCGATTTACTCGGAGCAGCAGCGGCGGGCACGGCAAACGCAAAGATCATGAAGGCAGAAGTTAGCAGGAAACGGTTGTACGCCATGGTGATCAACTCGGGGTCGATATCAGTGTATAGCTGACCGAGGTCGCCGTGCCCAACCCGTTTCCGGTGTTTGCGAACTGGATGGTCACCCCGATATTGACGGTCACGATCTGGCCATTCGTGAACCCGCCACCACTAGGAGTTATCTGGAATGAGGTTGCAGTGACCTGGCTGACACTGGCGGACCCGCTCACCATCGCACCACTTATGCCGGTAACGGTCCCGGCGCGGCCACCGCTGGAACTTTGCCCGCCAAGCGAAACAACAACCTTGCTATAGTTGTCGCAACTATTGGCTCCATTGCCTTTACCATCACAGGTAATGGTCAGGCGCGCCGTCGTGACGCTCGCGTTGCCCAGCACGCGTACACCGCCGCCGCCGTTGTTCGAAACAGCGCCGGCCGGCGTGACGATGTAGCTTGTGGAACCGGTGCTGCCGGAAACAAGCTTGCCAAGGGCCGGTGAAGCGGGGCTGGTCAGGGTGGTATTGATCGTCGCAGCTGCGTCAGCGGAAGCAGCGCCGAAGACCATCCCAACGGCGCACGCCGCAAGAACAAGACGTTTGGTACTTTTCCGAATTCCAACCATTTTCATCATGCGCGCACCGAATCCGAAAGCCGCGTCAGCACCACCAGCAATTGCTTCTGGCTGGACAGCCCCATCTTACGCAGAAGGGCCTTGATCTGATCGCGGACTGTTCCCTTCTTGACTCCCCGTCGCATGGCAATCGCCGCTGCGTCCATACCGCCGGCGAGGGACAGCGCGATCTCCGCTTCCGACGTCGCCAGGCCAAAGGTAGACTTCAGGTATTCCGGCGAAATGACCAGCGGATACCCTTCCATGGGTTCCACGATCAACAGGACGCAGGCGGCTTCCCGCATCGGGCGAATGCGCAGAAAGCGGGCGGACGAACCGTCGCCCGTCCGCGCAATCAGAACAGAACCGACGCGATGCTGAGCCGCGGCTTCGATAGCGAAATGAAGGCGGGCCACGGTTTCCGGCTCGCGAATGCCCAGCAGGCGCTCGATCGGGCTGTTGCTTCGCGCCAGCGACGGCAGGACGTCATTGATGGCCACCTGGCCAGTCAGCGGCACCGCCTTGCACTGGCTGGACACCAGGAACATAGGCACGGCGGGCAAGGGCATATCTGCCTCGCCGTTCGACAGCCATGTCGGCAGGAAACCGCGCGCATCGTCCGCCCGGCGGACCGGTCTGGGGGACAGCGACCTCATGGCGTCATCCCCGGAGTCAGCGCCACTTCGATAATGGTCTTCTTGCGTACACGCGCCGGCACCCGTCCGACGAAGCCGCCGGTGCTCGGGATGGAAACGTAGACCGGCTCCTGCAGCACCAGGCCGAGACGAATGGATTCCTTCGGGTCGATCCTGAGCTCATAGACACCCGGACGCAGGCTATCGAGAATGACCGAGCCGTCATATTCGCTGCGCGCCGCCGCCGCCACCGTGCCCTTTTCGTCGAGCAGCTGGAGCGAAAGCGCCGCCAGACCGCGCGGCGTGTCCTGCCCGGCGGTGAAGCTGACGTTGATTTCGACTTCGCCGCTCTGGCTCATGGGATAGGAGGCCAGCAGGATACGGCCTGGACGCGGAACCGTGACAAGCGTCTGCGGCGGGCTGAGCAGATACGGGTCGCTGATCGCGCTGGTATCGAGACGGGCGCGGGCGCTGGTTCCGTCGCCCAGTCCGGTGATGGTCAGCTCGCCATTGGCGTTGCTGGCGGCCGTTCGCAGTCCGCTGGCGGCGGCAATGCCGGGCATCCCCTCTTCGTCGGCATCACGGATGCCATTGCCATTGCGGTCGAGGAAGGCCTGCAGCACCATGGAACCGCCGGACGCCACGCCCGGCGGGAACGGCCGATAGCGGCGCTGGGCCGGGTCGAAACCGAAACCCGTCGACAATTCGAAGCCGATGCGCGTCTCGCCAGTAACGCTGGAATAGCCGCCCAGAAGCGACAGGTCCAAAGCCTTAAGGTGCCAGGTCGCCGAAGCATCCATGGTATCACCGGCGAGCGTTCCGAAGCTGCGGGCATAGCCGATATGGGCCGACATGCCCTGCCCTGACTGGCGGTCGAAACTGATAGCCGCCGTGTCCAGACGGGCGTTCGGCTCGAACGTGTAGTCGAGGTTGCCGCGCATCTGCCAGGTATTGCTCAGCCGGCCCGACAGCGACAGCGAGCCGTTGAGGGTCGCAGGCTGGGCCACCGGGCTATTGGTAATCCGGTTGTAATTGAGCGCAGACGAGACAAGGAACAGGCCGACAGGCCGGGAGGTCAATGCCGAGACGTTCAGGTAGGTCGGCCCGTCGACCAGCTCCGCCTGCTCCAGGCTGACCTGCAGCGGCTGGCTGGCGCCGAAAAACCGGGCGAAGTAGTCGAAGTTGACCAGGGTGTCACGGCGAAGGGCGCTCAGGCCTGAGCCATAACCCACGGTTTCGTCGCGGAAGTCGCCGCTGTATTCGGAATGGCGAAACAGCACCGAAACGCCTTTGTAGAGGCCGGCAAGACCGATGGCGGCATCCGTCGCGCCGGTATTGTCGACGCCCAGATTGACCTTGGTGGCCACGCCACCCAGAGACGTCGCCAGGCCGGCGACACCCAGATCGCGCGTCACGCCGGTGACGGGCGAGTAGTGGGCATAGGCGCCGCTCAAGGTTGTTGTACTGGTCAGGCCGCGCGCGAAATTGGCGGTAATGCGTGTGTCGCCCTGGGGCAAGCCGGTGGAAGCCTTCGGCGCGACATTGAACAGCGCAACGCCATTCTCAACGACGCCCAGATTAAACGTCGTCTCGCCGCGGCCCAGCTGGCCGCCACCGACATTGACCTTGCGCACTTCCTCGCGGCGCTCGCCATGGGGTCCGTAGAACACCAGCCGGATGACATTGAGACCGTAGGACAGGCTGACGCCGGTAAAGTCATAACGGCCTTCGACGGGCGTCATCTGCGCCGCGCGCAGGACCTCGCCGATGTAAAGTTCCACCTGATAGCCTGGCGGCAGTTCGCCGTGCAGGTCGATCTTGTTAAAGACGTCGACCTGCGACAGCGGCTCCGAACGGATCTGGAAGCCCCGGCCACCGGCGCTGCGCGCCCCCATCGACAGCTGCGGCGTGAAGGTGTCGCCAAGCGAAATCTGCGTCAGACCCAGCGGGCCGGCCATATGGCCTTCCGGGTCCTTCTTGTCGAGGGTGAAGCGTAGCTGATCGAGCGTCCCGTGATTGTCAGAAGCTGCGAACAGCTGGGCGTCGAAGAAGGCCACGTCGCCAGCAGCCCGCACCGTGTAGCTGGAATTTGCACCGCCGGGGCGGTTCGAGGCCATACCGGTCAGGGTGACGTCGACCGAAGGCGGGGTGAACATCTTGTAGGGCGCCGGCACGGTCAGGACCGGCTCACTCCGCATACCGCCGCTCAGCGCGCCGAGTCGCGCCTGGCGTTCGGCATCCATCTGGAAGGGCAGCTTTTCCTTCGGCGTCAGCGTCAGGATCAGGCCGTGCGTGTCGATGCCGAACGTGACCGGCAGAAGCTTTTCCAGCAGGCTGGTGCGCAGGTAAATGTCGTCGTCACGCAGGACGGCGTCACCGTTGGAAAAATCGACAACGCGGCCGCCGACCGCCGCCTGCTGCGTCATGATGTCGAGACGCAGGGCCCGGTCCTCGGACAGAACCCAGCCTTCGGCGCGGCCATGATTGGGGTCGACGGTGACGGCCAGGTCCAGCAGGCGACTTAATGCGCCCAGCGGCAGATACACGCCCGACCGCGACGAATAGCCGGCGAAGCTGTCGGCCAGTTGATCGTCGCCGACATAGACGTCGAAAAGCAGAAGGTCGTTCTCGGTAAACAGCGCCCTGGTTTCAGTCCCCGCCCCGGCATCACTTCCCGTGGCAGCGCTGGCGTCAGCTTCACCGGCTGCGGCTGGTCCGGCGGCCAGGATCGCGGCAGCCATTACAGTTAACAGGCCGGCAAGGTAAGTGGCCTTGCGAGTGCGTTTCATGATGGATGACTTAGCGGACCGTAAGACCGAGCGTGGCCAGGGTCTGGCCGGGCGTCAGATCGCTGTCGCGGAAGACGACTTCGACCGTCTCACCGGCAGCGAGCTTACGTTGCAGCGGAATGACAAATTCGCGGTGCGGCGTTTCAGGATAGACCGCGACGCCACGAAGTACGCCCAGCGGCGGCGTCGAAGGCGAAGCGCCGGCGCTGCGGATTTCGATATCGCCGTACAGCGAGTTGCTGCCCTGCCGCTGCAGGTCACAGGCAACCGCATCAGCGCCTGCATTATAGCGCGCGTCGGCAAGGACAGCGCGCACGTCGGATGTGCCCTGGCGGATGATGACAGGGATGGAAATGGCGAACAGGCTGACAACCCGGGCCCCCAGCTGTGCCCCGTTGCCGCCGGCCACCTGGTCGGCGGTCAGGCCGGTGTCTTCAGGCGGAACAGCCGTGACGGTAAGATGCGTGCGGTATTCGCCGGCGGCCAGGTCGGCGGGACGGAGGATGCGCAGCTTTACGGTCTGGCTTTCGCCGGGCTGAAGCGTGACACGGCGCGGCGTGTGCGTGATCATGTCCTTCGCGGAACGCAAACCGGCGGCCAGGGCGGCCTCCGGCGAGGCGGGCTTCAGTTGGTCGACGGCGGTAATCTGGCCGTCGGGCGTCATGACGCGGTCAACCATGGTAATGTCGTAGGTCACCGCCGAGGCGCCGCGATTGAAGATGAATACGCTGGCCGCGCGGGCTGTCCCATCAAGCACCAGACGCTTGGGCGCGATGTTAAGATCTCCGCCAACCTGCGCAAAGGCTGGCTGGAACAGGGTCAGGCCGGCAAGACCGGCGGCGAGAGACAGGAAAATACGACGGGTTTGCATATGCACTCATTCACTCCACTGTCTGTCAGCAAGGCAAAACGCGCTGATTTATTTTGGTCCTTTTAGAGAACGGACTGCAATTCCGGTGCCAGCCAGCAAAAAAGCCCGCGCAGGCTGCGCGGGCTTTCCATACCGTGTCCAGCTGTTGGGCGTGGATCAGTTGTAGGTGGCCGTTACGGTCAGCGTGCCGGTATAGAGTTGCGGCGTCGTGGTGTTGGTGACGGTGATCGTGCCGCCAACATAGACGTCCTTCGGGCTGCTGGTCAGGGTCGAGGTCGACGCCGTGAACGCGATGCTGTCAGAGCCGTTGGTCAGCGTCGTAGGCGCCGTCAGGGCAGCGGTCCAGGCGGTCGTGTTGTCGCCGGAAACCGTAAAGTGCGCCGGCTTGGTGCCTTGTGCGGTCGGCGCGGTCAGGCCGCTGAGCTGGATTTGCGAACCCGAGCTGGCCGCGATCGAAGCGGTGCCCGAACCCGTGGTCGGCTGAACCACCTTACCGAATACCAGGTCATCGACCTTGGTGACGGTCAGCGGCGAAATAACCGTGGCCGAAGCCGTGGCCGTATCGCTGGCAGGGTTGCCGACGCCGGCGAAGGCGGAGGTCGCCCCGGCGAGGACGAAAAGCGACACCGCCACGCATGCTAGAACTTTCATACTCAAATTCTCCATTAAACATTCAGTAGCAGCGCGACTACGCCGCCCCCAACCTGAAATGTCCTATGGAGATGCCGGTGAAACAATCACCCATGTGAGGGATTACCGTATAAATATTCACCGCCCTTCAGTCATCAAGAATGATGATTAACCGCAGACATGGCGATAGCGGCAATTACGCGGCCATATGCTTATCTAAACCCCATCGCACCAAACGAATACTGAATTGGGAATGGCCTTATTTTCTTCCCAAATAATTACAACATGGAACAAACGTACGGAACCGCGTCCACCCGCCTCCAGGCACACAAGTTCATGCCGCGTTTATGGTTTTTACGAACCAAAGCACGGATTTAACCGAATTCAACTGCCGAATACTGCTTGAGCTTCAGACACCATTAAAGGTGGTCTTGCCCAAGTGGCGGACGCAATAGCGGACATTTTCTGGCGTCGCCGGATTGGCACGACGCCTTACATCGTTCGCTTCAAGCCGTCCTTGCTTCGCTTCAGGACTTTATCCAGCAAATCGACGAACTTGTAGTCGTAAGCCTTCAGTTCGTCGCTGAGCGCTTCAAACGGCACGATATTATCATGTATCTTGCGGGCGTTGTCCCGCTGCGCCCCGCCCACCCAGCCGCTCATGCGGCGATCGGCGATCCACCGTTCGTGCTCCAGTTCCGCCAGCCGGGTGCGTTGCGCCGCGTCGCGCCACAGGGTTTCGCCCTTTGCCAGGGTCGGAAGTTCCGTCCATGGGTTATGCGCCGCAAGCCAGGGGCGGAGATCGAAGCCTGACTCAAACAATTTGGCGTACATGTGCGCCACCGCCCGCTGGTTGGAGATACGAAATTCCTCGGGCAGATCCTCCCACGGCCTGGCGGCTTGTTTGTCGCCCGGTGCAAATGCCAGATAGGCCTTGTGCCAGGCCTTTTCCGCCTCCTGACCGTGCACCGACAGGATGCCTGTCGCGTGGCCAATGTCGCTCAGGGCGCCAAACGGCACCAGTTCAAATGGCGCCAGCCGGCTGCCCGGTACGGGGCGCGGCATGCCCTGCCCTCCGGCGTGCACAAAGATCGGCGCTACAAATGCCGGATCGTGCAGCACCAGGTCGCGTAGCGCTATTGCTGTCGACAGGGACGCGGCGGCGTCCTCAAGCGTGCAGTAGGCTGCCGTCACAGGTCCAAGACGAGCCAGATCTTCGCGGCCCGGCGGCGACAGCGGCGCATGGTCGCCGCCGTGTGCGGCAAGGAACGCCACATCGGCGGCATTGGCCAGGTCGGGATAACGGTCGAACAGCCGCGTGCGGAATCCCGCCGGATCCGGACAGACAAAAGTGAAGGCCGGTTTGCCGAAGGTCAGGGTACAAGCGCTCAGGATGGTTTCGACCATCAGCGCCTCAAGCCAGTCGTGCGCCCCGATCATCAGACTATGGATACGGGTGTGGCCAAGATCCTGAGCAATCAGATATGGCGGATGGCGGCGGATGATCTCTCTCGCCGCCGCGTTGGCTTCGGTGAAGGCTCGCAACTTTTCAGCTCCGGAAACGGAATGCAGGCGGGTGGCTAACCACAGGTCGGTCAGACGTGTCGCGACACTCAGGTGCGGATAGCGCGCCTGCGCCTGGATAGCCAGATCGGCGGCCTCGGCGTCGCCGTCAAGCGCGATCAGCAGACCACGTGCCGTGACGGCATGGCCAGCGGACAGGGCATCCGGATGACCGGGCGTGTAGGGTACGCGCACCAGTTCCCCTTGCAGGCCGAAGGCCTCGCCCGCACTCAGATGAACGACTTCGCTTTTGGCGGCCGCGGCCAGCTGACAGAAATGCCGGGCGAACGGGGTGTCGCCAACCACGACCAGATGACGACGGCGCATCCGAACCATCAATCGGATGCGTGTATTACGGACGCCAGTGTAAAACAGCGACAATACGGCCCAGAAGGCGACCACCGCGCCGATCCAGCGCGCCGCTTCCAGCTGCCAGCTCCAACTCTCCTTGACCGTGGTCGTTTGATAGGCGTCGCTCAGGCCGATGCTGCGCAGCCCGGAATAGATCAGATCCGCCCATCCGGTCGCGCTGTGTGGCACCTGAACAAGATACTGCCCCCAGATGGCCAGCCCGCACCCGACGATGCCAAGCAGAACTGGCGCGATAATGTAAAGCAGCTTGGGACGCGGATTGCTCATAGGCCTCCCCCATCCCTCCGATGCCTGTCAACCTCGTTCATCACCGCCCCGCCCGATCCCTTTAACCGGACATTAACCTTATCCGGGCCGGACGCCAAGCGCCGAAACCGGTGCTCGGTGAACTGTGACCAAAATATGCCAAGGCGAATCTTTCCGGAATTCCGCCCTTTTGGGAGCAACTCCCGCGTGTTAACCATGCGATGCAATGGGTAAGGGGGCGGCCATGACCGCGACAATCAAGTGCGCACGAGGCACGGATGTCTGAGGCTTTGCGCGCGCGCATCCGGGCGCCGGGCCCGAAACGCATCCTGTCGCTCGACGGCGGCGGCATTCGCGGCCTGATCACGCTGGGCTATCTTGAGCGAATCGAAGCCGTTCTGCGTGAAAACCTGGCTAGCCTGTCCCTGTATCGGCGTCCGGACTCCGCCAAAGACTTTCGGCTGCGCGACTATTACGACCTGATCGGAGGGACTTCGACCGGAGCGATCATTTCCGCCGCTCTGGCCATTGGCAAGTCCGTACCGGAGGTTATCGAGATCTACCTGTCACTGGGCAAGAAGATCTTTGCGACTCCCTTCTGGGAAGCCAATCCGACGCGCGGCATTCTGGTCAGCAAGTTCAAGGCAAAGCCGCTCCAGACCATTCTGAAGTCCATCCTGGGCGACATGACGCTTGGCGACGAAAAGATCACCACGGGCCTCTGCATCATCGCCAAGCGGCACGAAACCAACAGCACCTGGGTGTTGACCAACGCGCCCGACAACCTTTTCTATGCTGACGCCAACGATCCGAATGGGGCGCTCAGCCTGGCCGGACTGGTCCGGGCTTCGGCCGCCGCGCCCGCCTACTTCATGCCGGAAAACGTGAAGTTGGGCTTTCGCCCCTACAGTTTCATAGACGGCGGCATCAGCCCGCATAATAATCCGGCATTGCAGCTGTTCATCGCCGCGACCGTAGACAATTTCGGATTCTCCTGGCCAACGGGGGCCGACCGGCTGAGCATTCTGTCGCTCGGCACCGGCGACTGGCGCCGGCAGCAAAATGCCGAGGCCTGGCAAAAGAAACCACCCCTGCTGCAGGCCGTTGGTATCATCGACATGTTCATGGAAGACTGCTCACGGGTCAATGAAACCGTGCTGCAGGCGATCGGCGCCGGCCGCAACCGCCGCAATATCGATGCTCTGACCGGCCATCTGACTGGCTCGGAGTGGGGGGCAAGCCTGCTGCGCTATGAGCGGCTGCAGGTGTTCCTTGAGGACAAATTCTTCGCCGACAACGGCCTGTCCAAGTATGCGTCGCGCATCAAGGACTATAAGAAGATGGACAGCACCAAGCACATGCGCGACCTGCTCGACATCGGCCGCGTCCTGGCCGCGCGCGACATTGAGTTGGCGACGCTGATTTAAACCCTTCGGTGAGCCGATCACAGCTACTTCCAGCCGGTATCAGCCGACGCAGTCTTCGTATAACCGACTTCTCCACAGGCGGCGGGCCGGCCTATTTGCCGGCCTGCCCTGTCGTAGCGGCGTCCGGGCAGACGCTGCGATTTGCCGGTTTCCAGTTACTACTCAACAATGGATCGGTTTTTAGTTCGTAATCCTTGAAACGATCACTGTCGGGACCAAACACCGTGCCACATATCCTATGTACCAAGGTGTCTCTGTCGTCATACAGGCCATCGAGATCAACGATACTAAGCCTAAAGCCGGAATACACGACGAGATGGCGAGAATCGGCAAGGAAATTCAGACCACGGGCATAATATGGCAAGGTCATCATCAGGCGACCATTTTCGTCCTGAATGTCCCAGATTTGCACCGTAGCGCCGTCGCGGACAGCAACGAGTCTGCCATTCGGAGACAGGACGGCTTCCCGGACATTAGTCACCTTGAAAGCGTGAATATCCCCGGCAAAATTATGAACGACAACAGATTTCGTATCCCTGACTAACAGGCTCCTGGCGGATTGCGATAAAACAGCACTACGAAGTGATTGTACGCCTTTGACCTGGAAAGATTTTTGAGCAAAAGCAGGAATAAGCGTCACCAAATCACCTTTGCGAACGGCCCAATATCCCTGATCCAGTAACCTATCCGTAAACTCATCATTTTGCAGATCGACGTAATCGCCACGGGAAACCGAATTATCGTCGAGGTTGATTGTTGTGGACTGCCACTCGTTACGCACCTTATCCACTTCGATAGAGGTAACGCCCCAACGCCTGCCGTCAATTGCAAAGTACGGGATTTCGGGAAACGGAGGCAACGCCTTTAGCTGCGCACCCGTAGCAGCATCCCAGACCTTGACCACGTAGCCCGATTTTTCCTTCTCGCAGCTAGCGACGCGGTGACCATCCGGTGAGAATTCAACCCATTCCGGCGCCACCGGCAATTTGAAGGAAACAACCCGCGAGGTCACCATGTCGCCGATGCCAAATCCTTTGTCGAGTTTTCCAAGAAAATACCGGTTATTCACCGCCAAGCGCATATCATCTAAAATGATCGTTGACTCAATATGGCCTGCTCTTCTGCCTGTGACTGTGTCCCAAAGTTCGTAGTCGGCATGCTCGCTGCGATTATTCGTATCATCCTCACCAATAAACGTGGCCGAAGTGAAAAGAAATTTCCCTTCCGCAGATGTGACGTACGAATCCACGCGGTGCTCGTTTGTAGTTGTAACGGATTGGCGATCATCGTGTACTTGTGAAATACGCACTTCTGAGTCGTTAACGACGGTAACAATTGTTTTTCCATCACGCGTAACAGCGGGATCATAAAGATCGCCGTCATAACGTACGAGCATGAGGCGTTGTCCGGAGCGAAGGTCCCAGGCCGTTATGGTATTGCCGCCCGTAGAGGTGAAGATCAGCCCTCCATTCGATCCACCCGAAAACCTGATTGGGGTAGGTTCGCTGTCATGCTGGAATACCCGTTGTATTTCGCCAGTTGACGTCCAGACCTTAGCCGTATTGTCGCTACTGGTCGTGACAATGAAGCGGCTGTCGTCGGAAAAGCTGACGGCTGAAATATATTGATTGTGTGATATGGTCGCGGACTTCTGATATGTGTCTGTATGCCAGATTTCCGCATCCCGGCCATAACGGATTACCAAGAGTTTGCCGTCCGGCGAAAAATCAAGCGATGAAACATATGATGGCATTTTCTGTTGATGGGAGAGATGTTTTTTAGGCAAGACATCCCAAACCGCGACAACATAGTCGTTGTCCGCTGTGCTATAACTGACAGCAACTTGTTCCGTCTTTGACGCTGCGATAGTTGTGACTGAGCCACCGACGTCAATTGCCTCTTCCTCTGAACCATCGCGAGCGTTCCAGACATAGACCTTGCTGTCTGTTCTGTTTACCTTCCCCGCCTGGCTTGCGGGAGCAGCGCCAAAAATCAAAATATGGCCGCCGCTGCCGGAATAAATACAGTTCTCAGGTATATCGGAATACAAATACGTACATTCCAGCGGTAATTTGCCGTATTCGATCGGGTGTTCTTTGCCGGTCGCTATTGTAACAAGGTCAAGTGTATAGTCGGCGTAACTGACGAGCATGGAATTGTCATCAGGAGCCCACAGCACGCGATTGATTCTCGGCCGCGGCGCTGGCGTCTGTCCCGCTGGCGTCGGGGGCGGGATTTTCTTGATAACCGGTTCCCACCTGTCGGTATCCCAAGCCACAACGCCTTCGCTGCTCCACGCATAGAAATACTTTCCGGTTTCGGAAAAATTCGCGTTGTAGATGGTATTGAGACCTGAATCCAGCACCAAAGGGCTGCCGACCTGATTTCCAACCGTATAGGGACGTCCATCAACAGTATAGAAGTATACTTTCCCGCTAACTGCGACTGCTATCATACGGCCATCGGGAGAAATCCGGCTTTCATTGATCACTTTTCCTCTAAAATAGAGAGGTGTGCCTTTATAATTGCCGCTGGCCTGAACGGCGCGTAGCAAGGTGATGAAGTTCGCCTCATCTTTTGGGGACAATTGCAGCCCAGCCAAGGCGTAGCGTGCCGCCAGATAAGGATTGCCGTTCGCCAGGGCCGACCAACCGCTTTCCGCCATATATTTATATTGTGCGGCCTTTGTCTCCGCCAAGCTTTTGTTAAGTTGCGCCTTGAGCAAATTCACTAAGTTCTGGGTCTTACGAAACTCGACTTTGGCAGCCTTCAGCGCTTCGTCCTGGGCCGTCAATGCAAGGTCCTTGACCTTGTTTGCGCGTTCTTGGACTTCCATCAACTTATTCTGGGCAACAATCAACATTTGCTTCTTTTGAACATCAGAAGCAAATATCCCCACGATGACGGCCGCGATCACGACGACTGCGGCCACGGCGGCAATCATTGTCCAGGTTAGTTTTTGCCGGGCCCGCACCGCCGCCCGTTGGCGCTCCTGCTCCGCCGCGATCATCGCGGCCTCGCGGTCACGTTCCGCCTGTTCCCGTGCGGCTTCCCTGGCGGCCGAAGCGGCCTCCGCGGTCGCACTGGTGTCTAAATATTTGTTGACCAGATCAAAGTTGTTGCCATAGCGCTTGGCCCACAGAGGCGACGGCTTTTCCTGGGACCACCACTGGGCGTTTGTCGCCAGGTCAATGCCCTGAAGCAGCCCGGCCTTGCCAGACGCATGACGTTGAGCGCTGTCGCTCAGGCGCAGCCATTGTGCCCGTGCAAGGTCTTCGCGCTCGGCCCACTGGGCGAGCGTAGACCACTGACGTATTAGACTTTCGTGCGCCAAGTCGATCAGGGTGCCGTCATTCAACTCATGGGCCAGTGACGGCTGCAGGAAGTTGCAGTCGGGCGCCCGAAAAGCATCTATGGTTCGTGCGACACCAGCACGGTCACCACCGGCCAAGGCGACCAACGTCCCAAAATTGCATGGCCGGCGTACCGCCAATCCGCCGCCGCCACTGACCAGTGCCCGGAATATGGTTTCGACCAACGGATCGCGGTCGGCCGTTCCGCCGGATTGCGACACGGTCTCAGTTCCCGCCGGCGGCAGACTATTTTCGGACCGACGACCGCGCAAATTCCTAAGAATCTCAGCGCCGTGTAAATCCAGCGCCCCCTGCATTCCGCCGACCTGCTCGTACTCATCAAGGGTCAGCACCACCGCTTCCCCCTTGGCGACCTTGGCCTCTGCCTGAAGCCAAAGGCGATTGAGAACGTGCTGCATCAATGGTAGCTGATCGGCGCGACGTGAAATGCGCTGCAACTGATCGACCGTCTCGTCGTCTTCCCACGGCGCGAATGCGGTCACGTCGTTGAGCATGCGGCTTACCAGGGCGGGTTCGATACCGAAGCCACATACATCCGCCGGCCCTACAATGGCCTGACGGCATTGCTCTCTCGTCATGCGCGGCGTCAGATAAAGACCCGCATTAATACGTTCGGCCAGGCCTTCGATCAGCGAACACGCACCCAGAAATTCCGAGCGCATGGTCAAGGCGACATAGATCGAGGTATCCGCCGAAGCCGTGCTTTCCAGCAAAAGGGCCGCGAAAGCCTCGGCTTCTTCACGACGGGAATAGTCGCCGTAACGGAACAGTTCCTCAAACTGATCGACAAGAAGCAGGATGCGCCGGCCCGGCCTGGCTATGGCTTCCTGGCACCAATCGACGACGGAACGGGGACCGCGGCGCAAATAAGTGGCAAGCAGGCCTGCATCAAGGTCGCTGTTGACCTGGTCAAGCTTCAAAAGCGCCTTCGCCAGGTTACCGAACGGATCGGTCCCGGGGTGCGTATCGACAACGACCCAGTCCGAGCCGAGGGAGGCCTTGATCCCCAGTCCGAGTGCATCCAGCAAGCCGGTACGCACAAGCGAGGATTTGCCGCTGCCCGAAGAGCCCAGAATACCAAGAAACCGCTCCGCGGCCAGCTTGTCGACCATATCATCGACGCAGCCCTCGCGACCGAAGAACAGATCAGACTCCTCACGCCGAAAAGGGCGTAGGCCGGGATACGGCATTCGGGTGGTCGTGCCGATCTTGACCGAAGCATTCATCCTAGCACCCGTTGCGCCAGAGCACGAAGATCTCCGCCCTGTGAGTCAGGCACGCGGATTTCATTCATAAAAGGAATATTCATGTTGAGTGAGGGTTTGGGGGACTGCCCCTCAATGAAAATGGCGAAAATGCGGGGTTCGCTTTCGCGGTGGGCCTTGATCTTTGAAAAATTGCGTAACTGGCCACGAACCCAATCGGTCGGGGCATTGTTACACATCAAGACAAGGACCTCGCAGTCGATCAGGTTTTCTTCCAGATCGGACCGAGATGTTTTCGCAGGCGCGTCGGCAGCTGAGCCGTCAAAAATCGGTAACGCCGTGGTGACGTTGAAATCGTTGCACGCACGCTGAAAAGCACGCCCCAATTCAACGTCACGCTGGTCGACATTTATGAAAACAAGCGAAGAGCGGCGCGCCCGCTGCTGTTTGTCAACGGCGGTTGCGGAAGTTTTTAGCTGGCCCTTAAATTCTTCGAGACCGCAGGCCAATACCGACTCCCCGACCACCATATTGCGATACTTCGAATCGCGAATATCGGCCGGATTGAAGCCTGGCTTGCGCCATTGGAAAATGGTTTTACCCCGCTGGATGGCCTGTTCGTATTGGTATTGGGTCGGCGATCGGTCCATCCCCGGCAGAGCGGTCCCACCCAGCGGTCCCAGGAGTTGCACGAATATGTCGGTAGCATTGAGGTCGTCGACGAAAGCCCTGTGAAAGGCCTGGCCATCCGCCGGATAGTCACGCGACGGCAGCACCGTGACGCCGAACTGCTCGAGGTAACGGACCACTTGGTACCTTTCCTCGACCAGATCGCCGGTCACCTGGGCCATAAGTACCGTCTTTGCATTGGTCTTAGTAACCTGCGCTATTTGGGAAGAAGCGCGTGGGGACAAGAACCGATCTATTCTTGCCTTAACGAGATTGGCCATGTCCCAAATGCGGCCCCAGAACTTGTCGGTCTCGGTGACGAAAAGGGGGCGTACCGAACCCTCTACCCGCTCATAGAAAGGCTTGCGCAGGACAGTTCTAACCGAAGACGGATAGCTGGCCTCATTGTCGAGCGGCAAGTATTCGACAACAAATACTCGGTCAGCTGAGGCCGCCGTCGCCATAAAGGCGTTAAGTTCTGCAACTGAAAAATGATTTTCGTCAAAATATGCCGGCGAGCCGATGACGATGATAATGGCGGACTTTGAAACCTTATCGATAAAATCGTCGGTGGTAAAATTATTCTGATAATCGTCAAAAAATATCTTCAGCCGCTCGCGGCCCTTCAGCATATCGCGCAGGCATTTTTCGAACTGGGTATAAAAGTGTGTCACCCATCCGATTTTTTCACCGACATTCGGCGCATTATTGTCACGCGCATAGCTGACAAAAATGTCAAATTCGTAACCGTCTAAGTAAGACATTCCCCCACTCCCTGCCGAGGTTAACCATATGTTAACCAGTAGTTATAGGCAACCGTGATTTTGCGGCACGGGAGGATGGAAAATGGCTCGGTGTTGCAAAAGAACACCGTCAAATTAATACTGACCTGTTGAAACCGGCATTCGTAAAGTCAGGCCCGCGAGGCTTCCAGCACAGTCATCGTCGTGCCTCTTGATGGCGCCGGCACCGACAGGCGAAGGCCGGACGCGTCCTGTTTGAAGCGGACGTCGCTGCCCGACAGGTTTGTCATCTGCGCAATCGTAACGCCTTCAAGCGGCAGGCTGAGCTCGTCGTTGGGCCAGCCCAGAACGAAGATGTAGATGCGATTGCCAATCGAAGTGGTGCCGTAGACGCCGTCCAACGGCTGAACCGGACCCGCGCGGGTGCCATAGATGGCGCGGCCATACTGCTTCAGCCAGCGCCCTACGCCTCGCAGGGTTTCCACCTGCTTTTGCGGGATCACGCCGTCCGCGTCAGGAGCGACATTGACGATGCAGTTGCCGTTGCGCACCACGGCATTGACCAGGAACCCGACCACTTCGTCGGCCGACATGACGGGCCGATCGGGCGTGTAGCCCCAGACCGGTGATGTCAGCGAGAAGGCCTTTTCCCAGGGCCGCGCCCGTATCGGACCGGTAATCGGCTTGTCGCCTTCCTGGACGTCGAAGTCGCCTTGCCAACCCGAGCGCGGATTGATGACGATATCCGGCTGGTATTTGCGGACCACGCGGTTCAGTTTGTCCGACTCCCAGAACCAGACGGCGTCGGCGTCGTGGTTCTTGTGGGCCAGCCAGCCGCCATCCCACCACAGGATGTCGATCTTGCCATAGTCGCGCATCAGCTCTTCGGCCTGGTTCCAGGTCTGGCGTTTCAGCGAGCGCGCGTTGTCCGGCAGTTCCTTCGGATGGAAATAGGACGGGAAGCGCCAGTCGAGCGGCGAATAGTAGAGCCCGACCCGCAAACCCGCCTTGCGGACGGCCTTGACGTAGGACGCGATGAAATCGCGATGGGCGGCCGAATGCATGGCGTCGTAATGCCCGTAGCTGCCGGGACTGTTCCACAAGGCAAAACCGTCATGGTGGCGCGCCGTCATGACGAAGTACTTCGCACCGGCATCGCGCGCGACGGCTGCCCATTTATCCGGATCGTAGTGCTGCGGATTAAACTGTTGCGCCAGTTTGGCGTATTCCTCAGGCGGCACCTTGTCGTTGAACATGTGCCATTCGCCCTTGCCAGGGATCGAATACAGGCCCCAATGGCAGAAGACGCCGAACTTGGCGTCCTGCCACCAGGCCATTTTCGCCGGCGGCAACAGGAGATCGGGCGCCAGTTTCGGATCGTAGGTCGAGACTTTCAGGGCCGACCGCTGTTCGTCGGTCAGCTCTTGCGCGCGGACGATAGACGGCAGCAAGGCACCGGCCGCCAAACCGCTCAAAACCTGCCTGCGCGTGTCCATGTTGCTCTCCTAGGCGGTGCGGATGTTGCGGCTGTTCGACGAGGCCACGGCCTGCGCCGACCCAGGATAGCGCAAGTTCACAACACTTGAATCGGAAACATCGTCAAACACCACCGCCGGCCGCGCATCGGCCTTTTCGACCTCAAAAGAACAGTTGGTGACATTGATATTGCGCGCATGGCGAACATACAGGCCCGACGCCGGAAGCACGCCCATGAAGCTGGGCTCCAGGCTGGATTCGCGGCGTTCCGGTGGAATGCGGGCGGCATCGGCGGCCGTCCCTGCCCCGCCGCTGTGGACGTGGACATTGTTGAGCGACACGTCCTCGATCGCTCCGTCCACGATGCCGACAATGCCGGACGGATAGGCGCCCCGCGCGCCTGAGACGTTGATGTCCGAGAACTGAACGCCGCGCACCGTCGCCACGCCGGTACCGACCGGTGCCCGGTTACGCGCCGACAACCGGACAAACAGCGGATGATTGACCGGATTGCGCAGCGAGATGTTAGTGAAGCTGACGTCCTCCAGAATGCCGCCATCGATGGCGCCGAGTTGGAGCCCGCGAGTGTTGTCGCAGGTGCAGTCGCTGATCTGGATGTGCCGGAAGCCGCCGACGGAATCCGTGCCCAGCTTGATCCGCCCCAGCACGCCGATATTGTCGGTCGACAGGTAGTCGGACAGCTTATAGGTGCCATCAAGCACCGATCCGAGCAGGTAACCGCTGGTCTTGCAGCCCGTGACCATGATCTCCTCGCACAGCGCTTCGGGCCCCAAGGCGCCGGTCGTGTTCAGCGCGCCGCTTGACTTGAGGACGATGGCGTCGTCCTTCGGCGAATTGACGATGCAGTTGCTGATGCGGACATCGCGGCAGTTGTCGATGTCGATGCCGTCGCGATCGGTATCGATGGTCAGGTTGTCCATCGTGACATTGCTGCAGCCAAGGGTGTAGACGCTGAAATGGCCGCCCTGAAGGATCGAGAAATCGCGAAGGATGACATTGTGGCAGTCCTTGAGGCCGATACTCTTGCCCGCGCGACCTTCGTATTTCCGCTCTTCGGGATCCTTGAGGCGAGCCGTGGTCGGGTCCAGGCCCTGCGACTTCGGCGACACCCAGCCGGGCAGGCCATGCCAGTGGGGCTCAGGGTTCACCCGGTCGAGACCCAGGCCGTGGATGAGCCCCTGGCCGACAATGGCGATGTTGCGCAAGCCGATGCCATAGATCAGGCTGTTGCGATAGTGGCTCTGGCCGTGCGAGGCGAACTGCTCCTCGAAGACACCTTCGGGCAGGTCGTAGTGCGCGCCTGAAACATCGGGATTGGCAGCGATGACGGTCGCTCCCGGCGACAGCATCAGCGTGATGTTGTCCTTCAGGCGGATGGAAAAGCACAGATATTGCCCGGGCGAGACGATGACGGTGCCGCCGCCCTGGCGCGCCGCCGCTTCGATGGCCTTGTTGATGGCCGGGGAGTCGATGGTCTTACCGTCGCCGCGCGCGCCGAAATCGCGGACGTCGTAGAAGCTGCGCAGGCTGGCGGCCCTGACAAGTGGAGCTTTGGCCAGAGACGGCGTCGCCAGCAAACCGGTCATCAGCGTCAGGGCAAGGCTGCGCCGATCCATTTCAATGGTCATCGAAGGTTCCTCCTGCAAGCTAATTGCTTGTCTTTTGAAAAAGGGGTGGCCGGAATCGCGCCGGCCACCCATGGGCAAGGAAAAGGGGGAACATGACTTCCGGCCCCAAACCTGTCATACAGGATATTAGCCAAATTGGCAATAGCTGTCTGACAGGTTTGAGGGGTCATTCCGTCCTCACCGCGGGTTGCTGAACGCCCGGTGCGACACGCAATTAGTGTCGACCAGGTCCCAGTCGATGTCGATTCCCAGGCCAGGACCTTCGGGCACGGCGATGTCGCCATCGGCCGTCATGAAGTCACGCAGGCTTTGCTTCATGGGAATCTGAAATGTATCTTCCGGTACGAACAATTCGAAATATTCGGAATTACGCACCGCGCAGGCGACGTGGAGGTTGGCGATGTCCATTGGCCCCATGGTCGAGGTGTGGATTTCGCAGTTCATGCCGTGGGCTTCGGCCAGGTGACAGACCTTGAGCGTTCCGGTGATGCCGCCCTTCCAGGAGACGTCGGCGCGCACCGTATCGACCGCACCGGACAGGATCGCCTGACCCACACCCCACGGGCCGCCACGTGTGGTTTCCGTGCCGACAATGGCAATGTCGACCGCCTCACGCAGCTGCCGGTACTTGTCGAGCTCATAGTCGCGGAACGGTTCCTCAAGCCAGACATAGTTGAGGCTTTCCATATGGCGGGCCACCTTGACGGCTTCGGGCAGGGTATATTCGGATACCGGGTCTGACATCAGAACCATCTCGGGCCCGACAGCTTCGCGGATCGCGGAGTGGATTTCCATGTCGATGCCGCTTGGGCCGCAGGGATGCGCCTTGTAGGCCTTGAAGCCGCGCGCCTTGTAGTGCAGCGCCTCTTTCACATAGTCCTCTACCGCCGGCAGCCACAGGCTAGAGGCATAGACCGGCAGCTTGCGGCGATAGCTGCCAATATATTGGTGCAGCGGCAGGCCAGCCGTCTTGGCGGCGGCGTCCCACAGGGCGACATCGATCGGCCCCGGCAGGAAGACCGGAAAAAACGCGCCGTGGCGGTCGATGTTCCAGAAATCGTGCCAGATGCGCTCGCGATCGTGGATGCTGCGCCCGAGGATAACCGGTGCGACGATGTCGGCGAGATAGGCTTCGGTTACCGCGCCGGAACGCGCTGCCCAGAAGGTGGCGATACCCTCGATGCCGTCCGACGTCGTGATGCGGCCAACGACATAGTCCCACGGCATCGGCGCGGCGCCGGTGCGGTTTTCATCGAATAGGCCCTTCGGCCGCTTGCAGGTCCAAGTCTCGAACTTTTCAACGTACATGGCGCGCGCTCACAGTTTGTAGGCCGCTTTGGCCAAGGTATAGCTCAGGTCGGTGGCGACCTTGAAGGCTTCGTCCAGGTCGAGCCGGTGTTCGGTCACCAGGCGCGCCAGCCAGGAACAATCGACGCGCCGGCACAGGTCGTGGCGCGCCGGCACCGAGAAGAATGCGCGCGTATCGTCGTTGAAGCCGACCGTGTTGTAGAAACCACCGGTTTCGGTCATCTGCTCACGGAAGCGCATGATGCCTTCGGGGCTGTCATGGAACCACCAGGCCGGGCCGATGCGCAGCGCCGGGTAGTGGCCGGCCAGCGGCGCGATCTCACGCGCATAGGTCGTCTCGTCCAGGGTGAACAGGATGATGGTCAGGTCCGTCCGGTTGCCGAAACGGTTGAGCAGCGGTTTCAGGTCGTGGACATAGTCGGTAGCGGACGGGAAATCGTCGCCCTTGGCCTCGCCAAAAGTCGCCATGATATAAGGGTTTTGGCCCCGTCGCGCGCCGGGGTGGATCTGCATGACCAGACCGTCATCGACACTCATCCGCGCCATCTCGGTCAGCATCTGGCCACGGAAACGTTCGCGGTCCGTGGCATCGGCCCCAGCCATAACACGTGCGAACAACTGTGCTGCGTCCTCCTGCGACAGGTCTTCTGTGTGCGCCGTCGGATGGCCATGGTCGGTCGAGGTGCAGCCGCCGTGTTCGATAAAGTACCGGCGCCGGTTGACCAGTGCGGCCAGATAGCCCCTCCAGGTCTGCGTATCTTCGCCGGTGATCCGGCCTAGTTCGGCGACATCCTTGTGGAAGTCCTTCGCGTCCGGGTCGGTCACGCCATCCGGACGGAAAGCGGTCACAACCCTCCCCTTCCAGCCGCTGGCGGCGATCTTGCGATGGTAACGCAGGTCGTCCAACGCGCCTTCGGTCGTCGACAGGACCTCGATGTTGAAGCGCTCATAAAGCGCACGCGGGGTATATTCTGGGCTCTTCAGGCGTTCATTGATGTGGTCGTAAATCCTGTCGGCGTTTTCGGAACACAGCCGCTCACGCACGCCCAGGATTTCGTGGAAGGCGTAGTCGAGCCAGATGCGGCTCGGCGTGCCGCGCAGCAGATGCTGATTGGCGGCGAATATCCGCCAGATCTTGCGCTTGTCGGTCTCGACCGGCCCACCATCGATGCGTGGAATACCGAGGTCTTCCAGGGCGATACCCTGGCTGTAGAACATCCGGAAAATATAGTGGTCCGGGATGATGAAGAGGGTCGACGGATCGGGAAACGCTTCATTGTCCGCGAACCAGGACGGGTCGGTGTGGCCGTGCGGGCTGATGATCGGCAGGGCGCGAACGGACTCATAAAGGTCGCGCGCAATCTTGCGGGTTCCGGTCTCGGCCGGGAACAGGCGGTCTTCGTGAAGCACCAGCGGTGCGGCAGTCGTCGTCATAGTCATTTCCTGGAAATCAGAACCCTTGAACAGCGCCGCCGTCGACGGGCAGCACCACTCCGGTAATAAAGCGGGCGGCGGGCGAGCACAGATAGGTCACCGCCCAGCCGATATCGTCGGGCTGGCCAAAGTGGTTCATCGGCGTGCGCGACAGGATCTTCTGCTTGCGCGCCGGATCGCCGGACAAGGCCTTTTCCAGCATCGGTGATTCGATCCAGCCGGGCGCCACGGCGTTGACGCGCACGCCGTCGCCGGCGACTTCGGCCGACAGGGCGCGCACCATGCCGAGATAGGCCGACTTGGCGGCGGAATAGGCGATCACCTGGGTCATGCCGATAAACGAGGTCATGGAGGCGGTGAAAATCACGCTCCCCTTTCCGGCCGCGATCATCGATGGCAGGACCAGCTTGGTCAGGTTATGCGCCGCCAGTACGTGCGTGTTCATCAAGGTGCTGAATTCGTCGACGCTGGTATCGACCGCCATTTTCTTCAGGTGCGTGCCGGCATTGTTGACCAGGATGGTGATCGGCCCGTAGGTCTTCTGGATATGCTCGACAACCGCCGGCATGGCGTCAAACGCTGTGATATCGGCGGCCACCGGGTAAACGCCCTCGCCCAGTTCCTTTGCCGCGGCTTCGAGCTGATCCAACCGCCGGCCGACGATCACCACGCGCGCGCCAGCTTCGCGCAGGCACCGCGCCACGCCGAGCCCCAAGCCAGAGCCGCCGCCCGTCACCACCGCCAGTTCGTTTTCCAGCCCGAAAATGCGGGCCATGGTCGTATCCGTCATATGTCCTCAGCTGCTCAAAGAATGCCGTATTTCGCAAAGGCCTCGGTGCTCGACAGACCCGCCTCGATGTCCTTGCGGACGCGTTTTTCGGCACGCGCCTTGGTGACGGCCTTTTCGATGACTTCGGACTCGACCGCCGCCGGAATGACGACCACGCCGTCCAGGTCGCCGAACACCAGGTCGCCCGGCTTGATAGTGACCTGGCCGACCTCGATCGGGCAACGGTAGTCGATCACCTTGGTGCGCACGCCGGAATCCTGGGCAAAGCGGCCGCGGCTGAACACCGGCCAGTTCTGCTCCAGAACCTTGGGCGTGTCGCGGTGATAGCCGTTGATGACGGCGCCGACGGCACCGCGCGTCTTGGCCGTGGCCGTCAGAATCTCGCCCCAATAGGCGCAGCGCATCTCACCGCCGCTGGCCAGATAGATCTCGCCGGGTTCCAGTTGATCGAGCGCCTCGGTCAGCTTGCCGAAGGGCTGCGCCTGCGGGCCGTAAACGTCGATCATCAGCACCGGCATGGCGCGGCCGATCAGCTTCATGTCGGTTTCCATCGGCTGGATCGGCTGCGGCAGGAACTGGTGCGTGAAGCCGAGTTCGTCGAGGATATCGCCGACGACGGGGGTGTAAAGCTCGGCACGAAACAGTTCGAAAGTGTCACTATCCTGCATATTAACTCCGGACTTCGCGGGCCTGATGGCTCCGTAGGATGAGGTGAATGGCCAGCGCCGCCAGCGGGTAGGCCAGCGCGGCAATGGTAAAAAGAATGAAGTAGTTGCCGTGGGTGGCATCGAGGATGCGGCCTGTGCCCATGGCAGTGAACATGCCGACGATGCCGGCAAAGAAGCCGCCAATGCCGATGACCGAGCTGAGGCCTTCGACCGGCACCGTATCGGAGGCGAAGGCGTAAAGATTGGCGGCGAACCCCTGATGTCCGGCAGCCCCCAGCGCAATCATCGCTACGGCGGGCCACAGGCTTTGCACATTCGCGGCAAAGAAGACTGGCAGGGCGCACAGGGCCATGATGCCAAGCGCCAGAACGCGGCTGCGCACCACGCCTATGCCGCGCTTTATGAAGGCCGACGAGATGGCGCCGCCCAGGATGCTGCCGACATCGGCGACCAGATAGATGACGACGATCGGCAGGGCTGTGGTGGCGAGGTTCGTCCCGAAGCGTTCCGAAAAATAACCCGGCATCCAGTTGAGGTAGAACCACCAGATCGGGCTGGTCATCAGCATGCCGGTCACAAACGCCCAGGTGCCCGGCCAACGCAGGGCCTGCAGCCAGCCGACCTTTTTAACTTCAGGGGCTTCATCCGCCGGTTTCGGAGGATTTTTGTACAACAGCCCCCACGCCACGGCCCACACCAGCCCGATGACGCCCGCGCCAATAAATGCCGTCCGCCAGCCGAAGAAGTGGACGACGAACGGCAGCGCGATCGGTGTGACAATGGCGGCGACATTGCTGCCGGAATTGAATATGCCGATGGCCAGGGCGCGCTGATCCGGCGCGAACCACTGACGGATACCCTTCACGGAAGCCGGAAAATTGGCGCCTTCGGCCAACCCCAGGGCGCCGCGCGCCAGCTTGAAACCGAAGACCGAGCCAACAACCGCGTGCGCCGCCGCCGCTAGGCTCCAGAAGACAACGGCCGACATCAGGCCAAGCTTGACGCCAACCTTGTCAATCAAGCGTCCGGCGAACAGATAGCCGAACGCATAGGCCAGCGAAAAAGCCGCGACGATGTCGCCGAAGTCGGTTTCGGTCCAACGCATGTCCTGCATGAAGGACGGCTTCAGCAGGCCCAGGATCTGCCGGTCCATGTAGGAGATCGTCGTGGCGCAGAACAAAAGGCCGCAGACGATCCATCGGTGGCGCCCATGTGTCGCCACCGCCCCCTGTTGTTTCGCGAAGGGCATGTTTGTTTCCTCTTGGCGCCGGCTGTCGCCGACCGTGCGGTGCGCGGCAAACCTGTCATACAGCTTTACCAGAACGCGATACGGTTGCAAGGGTTTTCGTCTCTGACCTAGACACTTTGTCGCAAATCCGTGTATCCTCCGACATAATGAGCGCCCCGAAATGGCCTGACGCTTATGGAGACGGGAATTGAAGGACAGCGTGGCTTCCCCGGCCGAATTGCTGCAGCAAAACAAAGGGACGGGAGGCCTGGTCGAGAGGGTTGTCGAATATCTTCGTGACTTTGTCGCCCGCGAGAACCTGCGCCCCGGCTCCAAGCTGCCGAGCGAAACCAAGCTGAGCGAAAGCCTGGGCGTCAGCCGGCCGATCGTCCGTGAAGCCATGCGCTCGCTGGCCGCCACCGGACTGATCGAAATGGCGGTCGGCAAGCGCGCCATCATTTCGAACCTCGACGGCGAAATGATCGGGCAAGTTATTGAAAATGCTGTGCTGATCGGCCAGGTCGAAGCGCGTAACGTGCTCGAAATGCGTCGCGGCATCGAGATCAGCATGGTCGCCCTAGCCGCCGAACGCCGCACCGAAGCCGATGTGGTGCAGCTGCGCGATATTATCACCGCCATGTCGAAATCGCTGCACGCCGGGCCTGAATATTCGTCGCTCGACCTGCGCCTGCACCTGGCGCTGGCCCAGGCCGCCGGCAATCCGCTGTATGTGCTCCTGATCGAAGCGTTCCGCCAGGTTTTCGAGGCCTCGATGCTGATGGGCATGGAGCGCCGCTCGGGCGAATCGGAGTTCGAGACTGTGCAACGGCTCCACGAGACCATCGTCGAGGCGGTGATTGCCGGCGATCCGGTCGCCGCCGGCGACGCCATGACGGCGCACTTCGACGAGGCCTACCAGAAGTTCTGGACGGACCGTCTGGACCAACTGGCGCGCCGCGGCCAGTCCTGAAGGAAAAGCCCGATCCGCTGCCGGACCGGGCTTCTCTTTTTAATTTTAGCTTCTCAGATCAGAACTTGTACGAAGCGCCGATCGTAACCTTGCGGCCGCTGTAGGAGCTGTACAGCGAGTCCTGGCGCGTCGAGTCCATGTAGAAGCCGAGTTCCTGGTTGGTCAGGTTCTGCGCTTCCAGACGGAGCTGAAGCTGCGGCGTCAACTGGTAGGACGCGCTGGCGTCGACGAAGGTACCGGCGATATTGCCCTGAACGTCGCTGCCCGCACGGCCCGACGGAACACGCAGCAGGAACTTGTCGCGGTAGGAGCCGCTGACGCGCATGCTGAGCTTGTCGTCTTCATAGTACAGCGTGGTGTTAAAGGTGTTCTTCGACAGGTTGACCAGCGAAGCGATCACCGTCGTCGTACAGGTGGCGTTGGTGCAGTAAGCGATGTCCGACTGGGTGTTGGTATAGGCGGCGATGATGCCGGTGTTCTTCCAGAAGCCCGGCAGGAAGTCGAAGCCCTGCTGGTAGTTCAGTTCGAAGCCCTTCAGCGGACCGCCCGGCGTGTTGGTCTTGTTGGAGACCGTGAAGACGGTGTTGCCATCGACGCCGACCGCGCCGTTCAGGAGCGACAGCGGCAGGCCGGAGTCGACGAACGGAATGTTGCGCTGCTGCGTCTGGATGTAGGTGTCGATGTCCTTGTAGAACAGACCCGCAGCCAGCAGACCGCGCTTGCCGAAGTAGTATTCGAGCGACAGGTCCGCCGTCTTGGCGCGGATTGGCTCCAGGGCGAAGTTGCCGCTCGAAACCGTGCGGGTGTTAAGCGCGATCGACACCGCACCCGGCAGCAGATCCGACAGTTCCGGACGCGACATGACCTTGGCGGCGGCAAAGCGCAGGATCAGGTTCGGGCTGAGATCGGCCGCGACCGTCACCGACGGCAACCAGTCGGTATATTCGCGGTTCAGGGTCAGAGGCGAACCTGACAGCGTTCCGACACCGGTCTGATCAGTGTGGACATAGCGGGTGCCGACATTACCGCGAACGCGGACCGGCAGGGCGTTGGTGTCGAAGTCGAGCTGGGCGTAGGCGCCAGTCACGCGTTCGACCAGCGAGGCGCGGGTCGGGTTGGCGAAGGCATAGGCGCCCGTGCCGCTGTTAAAGCCGATCACCGACTCAAGCTTGCCATAGTCCGGCGCCGTCCAGCCGGCTGTGGTCGGAACCGGGATCGAACTGCCGAAATCGGTCACCTGGCTGGTAATCTGCGCCATCGTCGTGCCGGCCGGCAGCGTGACCGCCGCGTTTTGCTGGGCACGTGAGGCGGAGTTCGTCACATACTTCGACTGGCGCGACTGCACGCCGGCGCGAAGCTTGATCGCATCGTTCAGCGTATAGGTCCCGTGCAGTTCGGCGTTCGTGTTGTTGGTCACGTCCTTGCCGTACTGCATGGCCAGCAGGCCGTTCACCGTCGCATCGGCGGAGTTCGCCGTAAATGAGAAGGTGTTCGGGTTGGTGACATCAGCGCCCCACTTCAGGGTCGGGAAGCGGTCATCGTTACGGAAGTCGAACGAGAACCCGTTGACGTTATTGGCGTATAGCGAGATTTGCGTCCGCTCCGGACGATCGATGACCGTCTTGGAAGCGCCGAGATAGGCATCGATCGCCAGCTTGCCGACTTCATGGCTGATCTTCAGGTTGGTCTGGCTGAAGGTGGTGGTGTAGCGGGTCCGCGTCAGGTCGCTGACCAGGTCGACGCCGTTGAACAGGCCGTAGGTGAGCGTTCCGTCAGACGACCGGACTGCGTCGACGACAGACGACTCGGCGCTGCCGTGCTGTCCGGCGTTGCGCGAGAACGACAGGGCGGAGAGCGACGTGTCGTTACGTTCCACGTCGTACTTCGAATAGAGCGTGTCGAGGATCATCGAGGTGTGATCGTCGAGCTTGTACTGGATCGTGAAGGTGCCGCCCAGACGCGTATAATCTTGCTCGCCACGGATCAGGCGCGGCGTGCGCGGTACGAAGGTGGTGTCGCTGTCGACCAGCGCATAGTTGGTGTTGTTGGTCGCCGTGTTCGGCAGACGCGGGTTGCCGGTGGAGCAGTTGGCCGCCGTCGTGCCGTTGGTGGCGCTGTTGGCGGGCTGCTGCGGTGTATAGCCGACCGGCGAACAGAAGTGGTTCAGGCTGCCCTGAAGGATGTCGATCGCCGCCCAGCCTTCCTCGCGGGTGTGGCGCTCGGTCCAGGCCAGCGAGCCGGAAACGCCCAGGCGGTTGCCCATGAACTTCTTGGCGACAACAGCCGTCACGCGCGGGCTGTATTTCTTGCTCAGGTCGTCATAGGTGGTTTCGGCGCTGACGGCCGCGGTAAAATCCTTGCTGTAGGACAGCGGACGCGGCGTCTCCAGCTCGACGGTGGCGCCCAGCGAGCCTTCGGTGACGCTGGCCTGGCTGGTCTTGCGCACCTTCAGCGAGCTGAACAGTTCCGACGGGAAGGAGCTGAAGTCGAACGAACGCGACGACACGTAGCCGGAGCGGATGTCCGACGAGCCGGTCGAGCTGGCGCCTTCCATGCCGTTCAGCAGGACGCGCGTGAACTGCGCACCGAGGCCGCGGACGGAGATGGTCTTGCCTTCGCCGCCGTCACCGCGGGTGATGGCGACGCCCGGCACGCGCTGCATGGATTCGGCCAGGTTGGAGTCGGGGAACTTGCCGATGTCCTCGGCGGTGATCGAGTCGACCACGCCGGCTTCGCGGCGCTTGATCGCCAGCGCGCTGGTCAGCGAGCGGCGGAAGCTGGTCACGATGACTTCCTGCGAGTCGGCAGGCGCGGCGGCCTGCGGCTGGGCGGGGGCAGTCTGGGCGGATGCCCAGCCTGCGCTGAGCGCCATGACGGTAATCGCAAGCGCCGAAGCACCCAGACACATCGTATGTCTACGAACGGAACGCATCTTCTTTATCTCCCTATTGGCCAATTGCATGGCTCTCAAACCTACGCGCGTGATGAACCGAGTGGCATCAGCTCAGATATTCCGGTCAGGCTGGAACCTCGGCGGGAGACGCACGTCGGGCGTCACACGTCTTTCGGCCATTCCTGTTCCCTCCCCGGCCGTTAAAAACCGGGCATTATTTTTCTATTCGTTGTCATAATACGAATGATGACCCGTAATACAGGACGAGTGAGGGAACGGCAATAGCTGTCTGACAGGTTTGCAGGAAGAGTGAACAATATGTTACAGTTTTGCCACTCCCGCAGGTCCGCGGGAGCGCGTGGCCTCGGGGGCTACGGAGCGATTTCACCCTTGACAAACAACACATTGCTGACGGGATGCCCCGTCTCGTCCCAGGTCTTTGCGGGTCCTTCGGCGAACTCGCCTCGCCACGAGGACTGGCTGCGCATCTGGCCGTTGGACCACCAGCGCGTCCAGACCGTCGTACCATCGGCCTTGAGGTCCCGCGTCCACAGGCGGCGGCCTTCGACGTCGAACATCGTCTCAAGCCCGGTCTTCTGGCCCAGCCTGTAGGTCACTTCCCAGGCGACCTTACCGTTGGGATGGTACCAGGTCTGGGGCCCGTCAAAGACAATGGCGCCCGTGTTTCCGCGTCCACCCGACCAGCGGCCGCGCAGCTTGCCGTTGGCGCCCTTTTCCTCATGGACCTTGACATCGCTGACCGAGGTCACGTCGTTGTCGTCCAGGGCAGCATCCGTCAGGGGCGCGTCCGGCGCATCAAGCCAGGCTTCATTGAACGACAGGGTTATGGACGGGCGCGTCTGCGACGTGACGACGTGGATGATGCCGTCCGGCCCTTGCGCCGCGGCGACATAGCCGACGGTCGAGCCTTCCATCTGTTTCGCCCGCTCCGCGCCCTGATATGGCAGCGCGCCCGGCAGACTCTTGAACCGCCAGGTCTTGCCGTCGTCGTCGGAGACCGCCGCGTAGGAACCGCGCTTGTCGGTCGGCTTGACGACTGGCTTGGCGCGCACATAGTCGCCGAGCATCAGCAACCGGCCGCTATGCAGGCGCAGGACCATCGGCCGCTGGCCGGACCCAAGCGCGGTGAACGGCGTCTTCGACTTGGTGTAGGTCTTGCCGCCGTCCGTCGAGGTCGACAGCGGCATGAAGCCGTCGATGTCGGTGTTCTTGCCGCCAAAGCCGAGAATCCGGCCGTCCTTCGCCTCGACAAACGTGGTGTGCCGCCCGAAGGAGCGACCGCCGGTGTCCTGCCAGGTCTTGCCGTTGTCGGGGCTGGCCCAGAGCAGGGCCTGGTTGTCGCTCGATTCGGTGATGCTTTCCTGCGTGCCGGCATCGCTGGCCAGCAGCAGGCGCCCTTTGCTGTCGCGGAAGGCGGTGTTAATCGGCTGGCGGTTATGCGGCCCGACCTTCGTTGTGATCTTCGGGTAGGTGATGTCCGACCAGGAGGCGCCGTTGTCGGTGCTGGTCATGAACTGGAACGGGAAGCCGCCCGGACCGAACTCCTGGCCTTCCATATAGGGCGATCCCCAGAAGAAGCGCGTGGTCTTGCCATCGGCCATCAGCAGCGAGGCGTGGTCGTTGACACCGACCGTGTCGACGAAAAGCTCGGGCGGATCCCACTCGTCGGCGCCATGGCGCAGCCGGGTGGCGATCATGGTGCCGCCGGCTTCATATTCGCGATAGGTCGAATATTCAACGATCAGGACGTCGCCATTCGGCATGACAGTGATGGCCGGGCTGTGGTGGTGGAAACGGAAATACGAGTCGAAACCGGCCGGATCGATCTGCTCGGGCTTGCTGTCGTCCGGCGGGGTCGGCAGGTGAACGCGGCGCCGGAAGTAGGGCTTTGACGGGTCCGGCCCCAAGGTCGCGGTCGACAGGTCCTGGCGGACGCCGACCTCGTGCATCGGCGGGGTAACCGGAGCCGGAGCGGTGGCCGGAGCCGGTCCTTCCACCAGCCGCAGACCGATCGAATGGAAGCCACCGCCAGCTTCGGCGCCGGGATAGGGCGCCAGCGTCGGCGGGAAGGCCAGTCGCGCTTCCGGGCGGGAATAGTCGATCTCGACTTCCGGATCGGTCTTGGCGCGGGAGGGATTGAAACCGATCCGCCCGCCCCGCACTACGCGCAGCGGGCCGCTGGCCGCGCCGGTCGGGTCGGTCTGCGCCGCGATATCATACGGGCCGAAGCGATCGGCGGTCCATTCCTTGGGGCCGGACTCGATGCCCTTGATGGCGGCGTAGCGCTGCGGGTCCTGCTCGGTGAGGCGGGCGACATATTCCCATTCGGCCTCGGTCGGCAGGCGATAGTGACGGCCGGTGCGCTTCGACAGCCAGGCGGCGTAGGCGGTGGCGTCGTTCCAGCTGATGCCGGCGACATACGGCGCCTGGGTGGTGGTGATCGGCGTATTGGGCCGGAACTGCTTCCATTCGGCGATGGTCACTTCGGTCGCAGCGATCTTGAAGGACTTGCTGATGGTGACCTGGTGGGCGGGCCGCTCATTGAACCAGTCGCGCGACGCGTCCGGCTTGGCGCCCATCCGGAAGGTACCGGCGGGGATATCCACCATCTGCTGCGCCAGCGCCGGGCCTGCCATCAGCAAGGCCAGGGCAAGGCCGCCCGTCAATCCGAGAGCTCGTCTGGTCATCGTTTCCACCCTGTTGTCGTGCGGTTGGGCGACCTGGCATGGTCATTACCCCTCGCATCTGATTAAATCGTGCCGACCGTATTACGGACGAACGCCCTTCGACAATAACGTTTGTTTTCGTTTTGGCCAAAATCAAAAAAAATGTCGTTGCGTTTATTTTTGATTTTTGCCGTACTGGACTCAAACCGGCTACACGCCCAACCGTTGACGACTGCGGTCCCGGGCATAAAACAATGGCCGTCAGGGAGACAATTCAATGCCGACGATCGACAGACGCTCTCTTCTCAAATCCCTTTCCGCCGGCGCCTCGCTCAGCGCGCTTGGTGTCGCCTCATCGACCCTGGCAGCCAACGCGAAGCTGGCGCTCGCGCCCCTCGAAACCGGCTTTGCCAATCCGCCGGCGCAGGCGCGGCCGCGCACCTGGTGGCACTGGATGAACGGCAACATCACCGAGGACGGCATCGCCAAGGACCTCAAGTGGATGCACGAGACCGGCATCGGCGGGGCGCACGCCTTCGACGCCGCGCTCGACACACCGCAGATCGTCGACAACCGCCTGGTCTACATGTCCGATGGCTGGCGCCATGCCTTCAAAAGCGCCGCCCAGATCGCGGATGGCTACGGCATGGAACTGGGCATCGCCGGCTCTCCGGGCTGGAGCGAAACCGGCGGTCCTTGGGTCACTCCGGACCAGGCGATGAAGAAATATGTCTGGTCATCGACCATTGTCGAGGGCGGTAAGGCATTCAAGGACGTGCTGCCGTCGCCGCCGAACGTGCCCGGCGTCTTCCAGAAGATGTCCAAGGCGGCCGCGCCGGTCGGCAATGCAACGGTGGCCTCGGGCGGCTTCTACCGCGACAGCCTGGTGTTTGCGTATCCCGCCAGCGACGAAGCGGAGCTCGGCAAGCCGACCTACACGTCCGGCAAGAACGAGCCGCTCGACGCCGCCATCCTCACCGATGGCGACTTTTCGACCGGCGTCGAAGTCGACACCGGAACCGACACCGGCATCCTTATCAGCTTCGCCACCGCCCAGACGGTGCGCTCGGTCGAATTTTTCGCCGCGGGGCCGTTCAATATCTTCCGCAAGAGCAGCATTTCCCCGGTCCTGGAAGCCAGCGACGACGGCCAGACCTGGCGGCAGGTCTCCGCGGTGCCGATCACCCAGGCGCCGACGACGGCCAGCTTCGCACCCGTGCAGGCGCGCCTGTTCCGCATGCGCTTCCCGAAGACGGCCACCGCCGACGACATGCCGCCGCGCGTCAAAATCAATCAGCTCAAGCTGTCTTCCGGCGCAAAGATCAATGCGTTCGAAACCAAGGCCGGATTCTCGGTGCTGGTCGACTATTACGCGCTGGATGCGGATGCCGGGCCCGATATCGCCGGCATTGCACCCGAAAGCGTGGTCGATCTTACCGGCAAGTTCCACGACGGCGCGCTGGACTGGACGCCGCCAGCCGGCAAGCGCTGGACCATCGTGCGGCTGGGCTATTCGCTGACCGGCACGACCAACCACCCGGCAACCGCCGAAGCCACCGGCCTTGAAGTCGACAAGTACGACGCAGCCGCCGTCCGGCAATATATCGAGACCTACCTCGCCAAATATGAAGCGACGACGGGTCCGGAGCTGTTCGGCAAGCGCGGTCTGCGCTCCGTCGTGGTCGACAGCACCGAGGTCGGGCCGTCGAACTGGACGCCGAAACTGATGGAGCAATTCCAGCGGCTTCGCGGCTATGATCCGCGTCCGTGGCTGCCGGCGCTGGTTGGGGTGATCGTCGGATCGCGGACGCGCAGCGACGCGTTTCTCTACGATTTCCGCCGCACGCTGGCCGATCTGGTCGCCACGGAGCACTATGGGACTCTCGCCAAGGTCGGGCACGAAAAGGGCCTGTTCATCTATGAAGAGGCGCTCGAGGCCGGCCGCGCCTGTATCGGCGACGACCTGGAAATGCGCCGCTTTGCCGACATCCCGATGGCGGCGCTGTGGACCTGGGGCCGCGACGCGGCGGGCGGCCGTAATGTGCTGCTGGCCGACCTGAAGGGCGCCTCGTCAGTGGCGCACGTCTACGGGCAGAACATGGCTGCTGCGGAATCGATGACGGCGTTCAAGGAGCAGTTGTTCCGCGAAGGTCCGGCCGACCTGAAGCGGGTGGTCGATCTCGAGTTCGTGCTCGGCATCAACCGGATCGTCATCCACACCTCGCCGCACCAACCCGTCGATGACAAGAAGCCGGGCCTGACGCTCAAGACCTACGGGCAGGCATTCACCCGGCACGAAACCTGGGCCGGTATGGCCAAGCCCTGGGTCGACTATCTGACGCGGACGTCGTTCCTGCTGCAGCAAGGCCGCGATGCCGCCGATGTCGCCTATTTCTACGGCGAGGAAGGCTCTCCGACGGCGCTTTATCAGTATAACCGCGTCGCCGATGCGCCGCGCCGCTATGCGTTTGACTATTTCCCGCCGGACGCCCTGCTCAACCTGGCCAAGGTGGAAAATGGCGTGCTGACCGTGCCGGGTGGCGCCCGCTACAAGGCGCTGTTCCTGGGCGGGAGCAGCCGCCGCATGACGCTGCCGGTGCTGCGCAAGCTGGCCGCCCTGGCGGAAGCCGGCCTGGCGATCATCGGGGAAGCGCCGGTGGATTCGCCAAGCCTGGCCAACCAGACGGACGAATTCGCACGGATCGTCAGGCAGCTTTGGGCGGGCGGCGCCGCCACCCAGGTGGGCAAGGGCCGCGTCATCGCCACCAAGGACGTCGAGGCCGGGCTGAAGGCGCTGAATGTCCTGCCGGATTTCGACTACACGGCAACGTCGGCCGATGCCGAGATTCTGTTCTGCCATCGCACTCTGCCGGACGCCGAGCTCTATTTCCTCAGCAACCGCAAGAACCGCGCCGAACGCCTGCAGGCCCGCTTCCGCGTCACGGGCCGTCAGCCGGAGCTGTGGAAGGCCGACAGCGGAACGGCGACGCCCGTGTCCTATCGGACCGAGGGCGGCCAAACGGCGATCGATCTGGACCTGCTGCCGGAAGACGCTGTCTTTGTCGTCTTCCGCAAGGCGACAACCCTTGCCACGCGCACGGTGGCGGCGAAACAGGTGGCGGAGCTTTCGGGCATCAACGGTCCGTGGGAGGTGACTTTCGAAGCGGGACGCGGCGCGCCGGCGAATGCCAGGTTCGACCGCCTGACGCCGCTGCAGGAAAATGCACAGCCGGGCATCCGCTATTTCTCGGGTGTCGCCACCTACGCCACCCGGTTCACCGCGCCGGCTCACAAGGGCCCGGTGCTTGTCGACCTTGGCGCGGTTGGCGACGTCGCCGAGGTGTTAGTCAACGGCCAGCCGGTCGGTATTGCCTGGAAGGCGCCTTACCGCATCAATATCAGCAAGGCGCTGCGGCCGGGCGAGAACCGCCTCGAAGTCCGCGTCGCCAACCTGTGGCAGAACCGGTTGATCGGCGATCTCCAGCCGGGCGCCGCGAAAATCGCCTACGCTTCGAACCAGACTTTCGCCGCCGATACACCGCTGCGAGTGTCCGGTCTGATCGGCCCGGTCAGGCTGCTGTCCGAAAGCTAGTGCCGGACGGTGAAGCGGTCGATGTCGACATAGCCGTCGCCGGCCGGCGCCGGCGTCTTGATGTAGGTAAAGACGCCGGGTCGGCTGCCTTTCCACCACGAGAACTTCGCCAGCAAGGTCGGCTCGCCCAAGGGCGTGAAGGCCTTGCCGTCGGGGCTCCAGGCAAAGCGCACAGTCTGATCAGCGGTCACATCGGCGCGCAATTCCAGCGTTTTCGTGGTGATCGCTGGGCCGGGCGTTTCGACTCCGGCGGAGGCGAAGGTAATGCGATTCAGGCCCGCTTCTCGCACCACGCCGATCCACACCGGCTTGACGCCGAACAGCACCAGGCCGGCGCGCTGGCCATCGGCCATGTGCGAGATGTCGATCTTTGTCGTGATCTGCGCATTCGGCCCTTGCAGGATCTGGGTCAGGGTATTGCGGGCGGTGACCAGATAGTCCGCTTGCCCGGCGATCAGGCGTAGATAGCCGGGACGTTGCGTCAGGCTCCAGCGCATGTCGTCCGGGTTATGGTTCCACTCCCACTGCAGGCCGAGGGTCTTGCCGGAAAAATCGTCGCTGTCTTGCAAACGGTCGCTCGACTTTGCTCCGGTGTCGGGCATGGCATGGCTCATGACCGGATGGCCGCCCTCGCCCATCACCGGCCAGTCGTCCTGCCAGCGCACCGGTTGGAGATGATCGATCCGCCCGAACGCGCCCGTCGAATTGAAATGCAGGAACCAGCCCTCGCCAGACGGCGTTTCGACATAGCCGCCCTGATGCGGGCCCTGCACGTCGGTCGGGCCTTTTTCCAGCACCGTTTTCCACTCGTAAGGCCCTTCGATCGACCGCGACCGGCCAACCGCCTGGCCGCCGGTGCTGACGCCACCGATCGGCGCAAAAATATAGTACCAGCCATTGCGCTTGTAGAGTTTCGGCCCTTCCAGCACCGGTAGGTTGACCTTGTCCTCGGCGACCACCTTGCCGTCGTCGAGCACCTTCGTGCCATCGGCGCTCATCCGGTGCAGGATCAAAGGGCCTGCGCCGACCTTGCCGTGAATCAGCCAGGCCTGGCCGTCATCATCCCAGAACGGGCACGGGTCTTCGAGGCCGGGCTGAGCGATCACCGCAACCGGCTTCGACCAGGGACCAGCGGGGTCCTTGGCGGTGGCCATGAAGACGCCCTCATCGGGCGTCGGCCAATAGACGTAGAACAGGCCGTCGTGAAAGCGGATCGCCGGCGCCCAGACGCCGCTGGCGTAGCGCGTGCCGGTCACGGGCTTTGACGTGGCGTCGGTGATCTGAAACGGCCCCGGCATGTCGTACTGCGGCGCGAAGGTCAGCTTCGGCAGGACATGGCCGATGATTGTCCAGTGCACCAGGTCGGTCGATTTCAGCACCGGGATGCCGGGCGAGAAGTGGAAGCTCGACGCCACCAGATAGTAGGCCTTGCCGACGCGGATGACGTCCGGATCGGAATAGTCGGCATAGAGAATCGGGTTGCTGTAGCTTGTCGGTGCGGGTGCGCCGGCGGCTGCGAAAGGGCTCGGCGCAAGGCAGGCCACGACGGCGAGCATGGCAATCGTGTTTTTTTTCATGACAGGGATGCCTTTCGGGCCGGCGCGGTTCGGAAAGCCGCGGCCATGGCTTCGCGCAGGGGCTTGGGCTGGAAGTGATCGTCATAGGGCGTCGGCCGTAGAGGCAGACCATCGGCGCGGCCGCGCGTTTTCTGCAACCAGCTATGGCGGTCATCCAGCCCCCAGCACAGGAATTCGTTGATCCGCGTGCAGGACAGGGTGACGTCCATATAGCGCTTCGCCGTTTCGGCGACGACCGCGTCGCGGGTGGCGATATCGCCTTCGACCAGGCGGTCGTTGACATCGAATTCGGTGACGAGCATCTGATAGCCCAAGGCCGCGGTCTGATTGAGAAAATCTTCCCACTGCTGAACATCGGGTGCGCCGGCACTTCCGGCAATGTCAGTGCCCACGCCCTGATGCGTACCGATGTGTCCCTGAATGCCAAGCGCGTCGACGGGTATTTTGTGGTCGCGGAACCAGCGCAGCAGGTCGAGCACGCCCTTGCGGTGAGCGGCATCATCGGCGCCCCAACTCATATAGTCGTTGTAGACCAGCTGCATGTGCGGAAGATGCTCGCGTGCCGCCTCGAAACAGATGCGCAGGTAGTCCTGGCCGAGAATCCGCGAAAAGACCGTATCGCGCAGGGCGCCGGTCTTCTCATCGATGGCCTCGTTGACCACATCCCAGGACACCAGCCGGTCGCCAAAATGGTCGCAGACCTTGCCAATATAGTCGCGCAGCAAAGCCTCGGCCGCGACCTTCGGCTTGGAGCCGAAATCGTGCGCCAGCAGCCATTTCGGAGTGTACTGGTCCTTGGCCCAGTAGAGATTGTGGCCGCGCATCGCCAGACCATGCGCCTGACAGAAGGCCAGTATCCGATCACCGGGGGCGAAGTCGTAGCTGTCCGGATGGGTATCGGCGCGGATCGTGTAGGATTTGAGCTCATTGCCGGGCACGATGACGGCGCATTCGCGCAGCAAGATCGCGGACACATCCGGATCGTCGATGGTGACAGCGTTCATCTCCGAACCAAAACGGATGCCCTTGGCGGCGGCAATGTCTTTTAGACTCGTGGGCGTTTGCGCGAAGGCTGGCGGCGCCACAAGGGCGGCGCCCATCAGGGCCAGGGTGCGGCGGCGGTCAATCATGGCAAGACCTCACGAAGACTGGACGTTTACAGCGTCGGTGCTTGCTTTAAGCATTGGCCGCGGGTCGGTCCCGGTCGTCGTCACCTTGAAGCGGACCAGGGTAATATTCTCGACGTGCCGCATCCACAGGCCATAGGCCGGCGCGTCGCCCAGGGTATCAAGCATGTGGGCATCCGGATAGACATTGTACATTTCGGGAATGGCGGCTTCATCGAGCACAGGCTTGGTGGTCGGAAGACTGCTGAGGTTTACGTCGCGCAGGGCGACATCCGCGATGCGTTTGGCGGGAATACCGATGAAGTACGAGCCGCGCGGGCCATTGTCCTCGCCGGTGATGCGTTCGAACACCACGCGGCGCAGGGTGCCGACCGGCGGCTTGGGCTCACCCGGCCGCACCCGGCCACGGTCGTCGACGCGCATGAACAGCGGGCTGCGTGCCCGGATGATACGGATATCAGTGGCGAGGATATTTTCCGCCAAGCCGCCGTCGACCACTTCCCATGAAATGCCGGAATCGGCGCCGACCGGCTTGACGTGCCGCATCTCCGCCGACACGCCACCCACGGTGAGATGCCGCGCCAGAACGTTGCGGAAAACGCTCTGCGAGTCGGTGCCGAGTTTCAGGGCATTACAGGAACTCAGGAACGTGCAGTGTTCGATCAGGACATTTTCGGTCGGCCGCTGCGCCGCCCCTTTGAAGCATAGGGAATCATCGCCCGAGCTGATTATGCAGTTGCGCACGATCACCCGCCGGCAGCCGTCGATATCCAGTCCGTCATTGTTGAAATTGGCCTGGTTCTCGACATTCAGGCTCTCGATCAGCAGGTCGTCGCAGTTGAGATAGTTCTGCATCCAGCACGGCGAATCCAGCATGCGCAAGCCACTGATATGGACGCCCTTGCAGTCGATGACGCGGATCAGGAACGGCCGGCCGGGCGTGCCGTGGATGGTCTCCTCGCCCTTGAAGCTGGCGCCGCGGCCGTCGATGGTGCCTTCGCCGGCCAAGGCAATATTGACGCAGCCTTCAGCGAAGATCAGCGACTGGTTCATGCCCATATTGCTGTCCATCACCGTCGGGCGTTTGGCGACGCGGTCGGGGAAATCGTGCAGGTCGAGGCTGGCCAAAAGCCGTGCCCCCTTGGCAATTTCGAGCCGCACATGGCTGCGCAGGTCGAGCGTACCGCTGACATAATCACCTTGAGCCAGCCGGACCGTCCCGCCGCCTTTTTGCGCGACGGAGTCGATGGCGGCCTGGATGGCCTTGGTGGCCGGTTCACCGGCCTTCTGGTCAACCGTGACGACAAGGCCCGGGCCGGACCACGGTTTCAGGCTGGCGGTCAGGTCCTTGGCCATACGTTCCAGATCAGCCCGCAAGGTATCCGCCCAGACGGGCCAGATACTTGTGACTCCAGTATTGGCCGCCCTGGCGCCACTGGCAAAGGCCAGCGCCAATGCACTGACGCTGAATGCACGACGAGATAGAATCTGAACAGCCATTGCCGGAACTCTTGAAAAAAGGCCCGGCGGGGATGACCCGCCGGGCTGAGGTCGACCAGGACGATAATCGCGGTCGTTGCGGTTTAGAAGCGAGTATCGATGCTGACGAAGACAACACGGCCCTGAACGTCGTACGTCGCCGGGATAGTGTTGTTGCTCGGCAGCTGCGACGAACCGAGGATCGGCGGATCCTTGTCGAGCAGGTTGCGGAACCCGCCGGTCAGGGTCACGGCCTTCGACAGCGTGTAGGACGCCGTCAGGTCGAGATAGGTCTGGGCCTCGATCACCGGGTTGGTCAGGGTGTTCAGCGCCGGCGGCGTGCCGGCCTGCTTCAACGGCAATTGATAGGTATCAACCGTGACCTTGCCGATATAGCGGGCGCGCATCGACAGGGTGAGCGGGCCGGTCAGCCAGGTCACTCGCGTCGAGCCCTTCCACTTCGGGATCGGCTGGCCGCAGGTCGCGCCGAACGACTCCACGCAGTAGTTCTTGATGTTCGGGATATCCTGGATCGGCGTGACCGTGAATTCCTTGGTGTAGGTCCAGTTGCCGCTCAGGTTCCAGCGGCTGCCGCCCAGGAGGCCCCAGTCGGTGCGGAAGCTGTAATTGCCTTCGATATCCACGCCGGAGGTCTTGATGCCGCCAATATTGGCGTTGGTCGTCGTCACGTAGTTCGGACCGACGATCTGGCCGGTGACGGTGTCGCGGTGGACGGCCTGACAGTAGACGCTCGAAGCGTTCTGGATGGTGTTGTAGCACAGGTTCAGAACGTTCTGCAGCGTGCCGCCGCCCAGGGTCGAGATCGCGTCATCAAGCGTGATGCGGTAGTAATCGACGCTCAGTTGCAGTCCGCTGATCTGGGTCGGCGTATAGACCAGCCCGATCGTCGTGGTATTCGAGGTTTCCGCGCTCAGATTGGCGTTGCCGCCCGTGACCTGGGTCAGGAAGTTCGACGGCTGGATCGAGGCGTCGAAGACGAGATTGGCCGGGACGCCGGTGGCAATACAGACGGCCTTGACCGCCGCCGTCTGCTGCGCCGCAAGTTGACGGCTGGAGCACGGATCGGTCGCCGACGGGCCATTGGTGCCCGCGCCACCGAACAGTTCGCCGACATTGGGCGCTCGGATCGAGTGCTGGTACTGCGCCCGGAAGGCGATGTCGCTGTTGACCGCCCATTCCGAACCCAGCGAATAGGTCCAGACATCGCCAACGCCCTTAAGGTTATAGTCGGAATAGCGGAAGGCGCCGTTAAGGTTCAGGCGTTTGGCCAGGGTCATGCCGGCCAGGATCGGCACGCGCACTTCGCCGTACAGTTCCTTGACCGTGGTCGAGCCGCTGGTCGCCTTGGCGGCGTTCCAGCCCGAGACGTCACCCGAAGCCAGGAAGAGGTCCGGGATGTACTTCGCCGTGTCATAGCGCCATTCGAAGCCGGTCGAGAAATCGACCGGGCCGGCCGGCAAATCGAAGGCCTCGCCGGTCAGGTTGCCGGCAAACACCTGCTGCTCGGCGCGCAGGCCGGCGTTGGAGTTGACAAGGATCGCCGCGGCTCCGGCCGCTGTCATGTTCTGGCCGAACGGATTGAGTACCGGCGCGGCACCGCCTTGTGACAGGATAGCATTCTGGAAGCGGCTCAAAGAGATCGAGCCGGTCTGGGTGTCGGACTCCGTCGTGCGGCCAAAGGTGTAATAGACGTCGTACTTCAGGTCGCGCAGGAAGTTCGGCGACACGTCAGGCAGGCTGCCGCGCACGCCCAGGGCGATGCGGAAGACCGAGTGATCCGAGGACGAGAAGCGCGTGCCGATGTCCGGCAGGCGGCGGTTCAGGTTGAGCACGGCGCGACCGTCGTTCGGCGTCGTGGTCAGGGTCTGGCTGCCTTCGGGGACGCTGGTCGTACCGGTTTCCTTCTTGTCGAGCTCGACCAGGACGGCGCGCATCTGGGCGCTGAGATAAGGATTGTTGGTGTCGACCAGGAAGTTGCCCGATGCCGAGGTCGGCGCGATCTGCACATCGGCGATGTTGTCGCTGTAGTGCAGTTCCATGTAGCCGGTGGCACGATCGTTGAAGTCATAGTGGGCGAAGATATTGCCCATCCAGCGCGTCTGCGGCGTGATGATGTAGGACAGCGGCCCCAGATCATAAGCATCGTCCGGCGCAACATAGGGGCGGACCACCTTGCCGGTCGTGTCAAACAGCGCGCCAAGCGTCGTCATGTTCTGCAGGCCGGCCGCGATCAGGGCGGCGTCCAGCGTCGCGTTCGAACCCGACGAACCGACCACCGGCAGGTTGCCGATGCGGCCGTTGGGCACGGTCGCCGAGCCGCTGAAGATCAGGCCCGGACGGCCACCGGCGCTCAGGCAGGTCTGGCCCGACGGCACGGCCAGCGGCGTGCCGGCGCGCTTGTCGCTCCACGTCGCAGACGTAACGCAGCCGTCGCCCAGCGACGTGCCGGCCCAGTCACCGCGATCACCGCGCGTATAGCCGCCGCGATTGAGGTAATCGAGCGAGGCGACGATATTGCCGCGGCCATTGGCGAAGTCGCCGCCCGCGGTAATGTCGACGCTGTAGGTCGGGGTCTCGGTGTGCGTGTCCCAGCTCTTCTGGGCGCTCATCTCGACGCCTTCGAAGTCGTTGCGCATGATGAAGTTGACGACGCCGGTGATGGCGTCCGAACCGTAGACCGCCGAGGAACCGCCGGTCACCACTTCGACGCGCTTGATCAGCGCCGCCGGGATGGTGTTGATGTCGGTCGTGAAATCGGGACCGGTAATGGCGAAGCGGCGGCCATTGACCAGCACCAGGTTGCGCGCCGGACCGAAGTTGCGCAGGTTCAGCGTGGCGGTGCCGATCGGCTGACCGGCCTGGACGGTATTGGCCGTCGGGCTGTTGAGCTGCGAGCCGGTGAATTGCGGCGTGTCGGTGAGCAGCACATCGACGTTCTGCGTGCCGGACAGCTTCATTTCCTGCTGGTCGAGAACCGTCACCGGCGTCGGGGCCTTGTAGCCTTTCGTCGCCAGGCGCGAACCGGTAACCACGACTGTGGTTTCATCGGCAGGCGGTGTGCTGACTTCGGCAGCGGCGGGCTCACCGCCGGCCACTTTCGGCTGCGGCTGGACGCGCAGCGAAATGATCGAACCGGTGTCCGAGGCGACTTCGAGGCTGGTTCCCGCCAGCAACTGATTGAGCGCGTCGTGGACGTCCATATTGCCCTGGACGGCGTGAGTCTGGATGCCCTTCAGGTGAGAAGACGGCGCGATGATCTGGATGCCGGCCTGGCTGGCGAATTCCGGAATGGCCTTGACCGCGTCTTCGGCCGGCACGTTGAACGTCTTTGCCTGGGCCCAGGCGCCGGCGGACACCATCAACCCCATGAGGGCCGTTCCGGCAAACAGAAGCGACTTGCGTGTGATGTGCATTTTTTAGTTCTCCCTATTGGGTTCGCCTTATTTTTATGGCTTGGCGAACCTTCTGGAGACCTAGACGCTCAGGCGCGGCAATTTCCACCATGGTTAATTTCGAAAATCTTCGGGTGGTCGCGTTTCAACGATACTTTACCGGTATAGGCGCACCTGCTTTTCCTTGACCTCGGCGTGCAGTCCGAAGGAGGTGGCGACTGTCTGGGCAAAGCCAACGGCGTTGTTGGCCTGGAACAGACCGGTGATTTCCTCATTGGCGATGGCCGGGTCTTCGATGACGATGCGCGTGTCGCTGTAGCGCTCCAGTTCGGTCACGGCCTGGCGCAGGGTTTCGCCCTGGAAAGCGATGCGGCCTTCGCGCCAGGCCAGGGCGCGGTCGACATCGGCAGGCTGAACCGCCACCGCTGAGACGCGGATGACCTGGGCCGGGCTGGCTTCGACGGTCGGCGCCTGCGAGGTGGCGCGCATATTGGCGCTGAGCCGGACCGGCTGCGCCGCCGTCAGGCCGCGCCGGACGTCGACCACGCCTTCGCGGACCAGCACCTGCACCTGGGCGTCGGCAAACCTGCGCACGGTAAAGCTGGTTCCGACGGCGCGGACGACGGTTTCGCCGGCATGGACGACGAAGGGCCGCAGCTTGTCTTTGGCAACGTCGAACAGGGCCTCGCCGTCGTCGAGGTGAATGGTCCGTTCGTTGGCGCCATAATGAACGCGCAGGCGCGACTCGGTGTTAAGGCTGACCACCGACCCGTCGGACAGGGGCACAATGCGCACCTCTCCGCGTTTGGTGGTGAAGGTTTCGCCACGCGTGGCAAAGGTCAGGCCCGCCGTCAGCACCGCCGAAGCCGCCGCGGCGCCGCCACCCCAGAGCAGATTGCGCCGCGACACTGGGCGCGGCGCTGACACCGGCTCGGCGGCCGGCGGGGCGAACTTGTCCGGATCGAACTGGCTGCCCAGCGCGCGGGCGCGATCGGAATACAGCGCCACGGCACGGGCCCTGGCGAAGGCGCCGGCGCGGCGCGGATCGGCCGACAGCCAGGCGTCAAGCTCTTGCTCCTCAGCCCCGGACAGCGCGCCGCGATCCAGCCGGGCCGCCCAGTCGGCGGCGGCCAGATCAATCTGTTTGGCTGTCTCTTTTGGCATCTCGTCGGACATCGTCTTTGCGCAGCTTATTCCCCCAGGCCCTAGACGCACGGGCCATGTCATTTCCGCTACGTGAAATCAGCGTCATCAGCAAATAAATGCTGCGACTCATATGTTTCTCGACCGTGCTTTCGGACAGGCCGAGCTTGTGGGCGACATCTCGCTGCGACAGACCGTCGACGCGGCGCAGCACGAAAACGTCGCGGACCTTTCCGGGGAGCGTGGCGATGGCCTTGGCCAGCCTGTGCAATTCGTCGCGGTCTGCGGTCTGGTCTTCGGGGCTGTAGTCGGCGGCGGCGCCCAGTTGTTCAAGGTCGCTGACCGCCTGGAACGGTACGATCTTCGACCGCCGCACGTGGCTGACCATCACCGAATAGGCCGCCTGGAACATGTAGTTGCGCGCGTTGGTGATGCCCTCGACCGATTCGACCGTTATCAGCCGGGCATAGGTCTCCTGCACGATGTCGTCGATTTCCAGCCCGGCAATCCGCCGGTGGCTCAGCCATGCGCGCAACGCCGGCTCATGCTGGAGCACGTGCCGCGACAGCCACAGGGCTCTTTCATCCGAAGCGCGCACAGGGCCCATTTGACCTCCCCTGCCGCCGGCGCTTTTGTTTTTCGAGCTGCGCCGTGCGTGATAACGCTACCAGAGAGTAACAGTGTTCGTGGTTTGTCAAATGGCTTTCGTTTCGGCGCTGGCCTTATCAACGCGTTTCTGTCCGGCCCCGGACAAATTTATCACACCGTCGATGGCCGGAAGCGGGTTTAGGCGAGGCGCGTCTGGTAGACCCGGACCCCGGTGTAATCGCGGAACTCCAGCCCCAGTCCACCTTCGCCGGCGGACAGGATGGCGAAGCCCGACCGCTCGACGCAGAACCGCGTACCGGTGATGGCGTTGACCGGCCGCGCCTCGGCACCGGCCCCGGCACAGACGAAATGCATGTCGTCGCGGACGATGTGCTGCAGGTCATGGTCGTGGCCGTTGACATAGGCGATGACGGCGTGGCGGCGCAGGATCGGCAGCAGCCGGGCGATCAGTTCCGGGCTGTCACCGTGGGTGACGCCGCCAGAAAACAGCGTATGGTGGCCCGCGACGATCTTGAACCTGGCCTGGGACGCCGCCAGCTCCCGGTCGAGCCAGGCCAGCTGCGCCGCGCCGTCCTGGCTGCGCGAATTGACGTTGAGCGGATCGTCGCCGGTAAGATTCTCGGCAATCAGGGGATTGGTGTCGATGACGAACAGGTCGACGTCCGGCAGTCCGAGACTCGCGACCTTGAAATAGCGCGCCGGCATGTGCCAGCGGTCGCTGCGCCGGGTGTAGTCGACCTGGGCTTGGGGCACGCCGCCGTAATCGTGGTTGCCGAGCGCGACATACCACGGCAAGGGCCGCAGCTTCTCGCCGGCATATACGTCCTCGAACAGGGTGCGCCATTTCGGATCGTCGACCGACTGCACGCCGTCCTCATAGAAGTTGTCGCCGACCGCCAGGACGCCGACGCAGTCCTGTTCCCCCGCCGCCACGTTCATCTGTGTGGCGACATCGTGCTGATGCGGCGCCACTGCACGGCCCCAGTCGCCGAGGACGAGCAGGGATCGCGACGAAGCCGCATGCGCATCGAGGGCGATCAATTCGACGGTAAGTGCCGAAGCGCCGGCAATAACCTGTCTGCGATTGGGTTTCATGGCTTTGTTCCCTTTGTTCAATCCAGCGCCCGCAGGCGCTGCCAGGTGGCTTCGAGGCCGGGCAGGACGCGCAGGATGGCGTCTTCGTTGCGCCGCCATTTGTCCGGCGCCGGCGCCGTGTGCGTATGGCGTGACACCGGCAGCTGACCGGCTGTGCGCGCCTGCAGGGCCGCGTCAAACGGCACGCCGACAAACCCGCACAGACGGCGCGTCGTCGTCACGGGATCGGCCAGGAATTCCTGGTAATTGACGCTGGTCCAGTCTTCGCGGGGCAACTGTGACAGGTCATCGAGCGCGATCTGGTTGGCGCAGCGCCATTGCCAGGCGGCAACGGTTTCCAGCGGTGCGCCCTGCAGGGCCTGCCAGCCCGGCGGCAGCAGCAGCGACCAAGGCCCCTCCCAGCCGGGCAGCGCGCGATAGGTCACCCAGCCACCGGCGCGCCACGCTTCCATGATGCTGCTCAGGTTCTCGCGCGGATCGCGCCACAGGAAGATGAAGCGCGCGTCGGGAAACACCTTCTTCAGGAACGGGATGCGCAGGGCGTTCTTCGGTGTCTTCTCGAGCAGTGGCGCGCCTTCGGCGGGCGGGCGGCTCTCGGGTCCCTGAAGCCTGGCCAGCGCGGCGTCACGGATGGCGGTGCTGAGGCCGGCAGTGGCGTCAGCTGCGGTCAGCCGGTTGGAATCGAGACCGGGCGCGCCGGGGCGCAGCGACGGATGGTCCTCGATCAGCCAATGCGCCTCGCCGCCGAAGCTATTGAACCCCGGCGTGGCGGCCAGGGTCTCGAACAGCAGCGTGCTGCCGGAACGCGGCGCGGCGATGATGAATACCGGCTTTTCCAGCGGGCGCGCCCGGACACGCGGCGCGACTTCGTCGGCCACCAGATGCTGCAGCACGCGCTTTTCGAGCACCAGCAGTGCGGCAGCATTGTTGGTGCGCATGACCAGCCCGTCGGCCAGCGGCCTCGCGGCCTCCCGGACCTGGCCCGCCAGGCCCAGGAATTCCGGCCGCCCTGACCCGCCGGTGCCATGCAGGGCACAGAGCTGGCGCCAGTCGCGCACGAAGCTTTCCAGCAGGATATTGAACCGCGCCGCGCGTGTCCGGGCTTCGGCGGTGTCACTGGTAACCACCTCGGCGCGCAAGTCATCGACCAGCAACTGCACTTCGGCGGCGGGCATGACCGGTGCGCGCTGGTCGGTTTCGGTCAGCAGTTGCGGGCTGGCGCCTGGGTTCCAGCCGACCGTCCGCCAACGTTCGCGCGGCGGTGCCTCTCCGCAGGCAAACTGCCAGAACGCCGCCGTGCCGGTAGTGTCGGCGACAAGATGGATGCGCTCGGCGCTGGCGTCATTTTCAACGTGGTGCCGGCGCCAGTTATCGAAAATCCACGCTTCGCCGGCGCCCATGTGCACCGACTGTCCGTCGCAGTGAAAGCGCACCTCCGGCCACGTGAAGACCGGGATGTGCAGCCGCACCCGGGTATGCCAGTGGTAGTTGATGTCGGCATGTTCGGGCACGCCCGCGCCGGGCGCCAGACGCATCAGCCGCGACCGGCCCCAGACCACGCCGAAACCCGCCAGCACCTGACGCAGATATGGCATGCCGGCCAGCCAGCGCGTCGGCAGCATCTGGCCATGGACGGCATCGGTTTCTTCGCCGCCGGCGCTGATCAGGCGCGCCGCGCTGTTGCCTGGCACCTGGTCCGGATGCGAGACCCAGGCTTCGGCCGGCAGGGCGGACACCTCGGCCTGCAGGCGCGCCACATCGAATAACACAGGCAGTTGAAAGAAGGGACGCGGCAGCCGCATGGATCAGTCTCTGTAACGGGTCACGGCGTCGCCCAGCGCGTCCCGCAGCGGTTCAAGCCAAGGCGCATAATGCCGCCACTGGTCAAGGCCTTCGCGGCTGATCGGCTGGCGGACCTGCTCGGAGCTGGGCGTGCGCACGCTGCGTCGGGTTTCGTGGAATGTCAGGCAGGCCGGCTCGAACGGCAGTTCGCAATGCGCAAGCATGCGCCGGACACTGGTTTCGAGATCGTCGATCACATCCTCATAGTGCACCCTCAGGACACGCCCCGGCAAGACGTCGTCCCAGTGTCGCATCAGGTCGAGGCAGGTGCGGTAATAACGGGCGATGTGGTCGACGCCGTAGGTGAATTCCTGACTGGAGGTGCCGAACAGCTGCTTGAGATTGCTGAAACCGCAGCTCATCGGATCGCGGCGCATGTCGATGATGACGGCGCGCGGCAGGATCAGCTGGATCAGGCCGATATGCCAGAAATTATTCGGCATTTTGTCGACAAAGAACGGCCGGTCGAGCCGGCGATAGGTGCGGGTCTCGGCCAGGAAACGCTCGCCGAGCGCCCTCGCCTGCCCGGCGGTCAGGTTCACCAGGGCCTCAGGGTGCAGCGGCAGGCCGCATTCCGGATCGCGGCCGCACAGCTCACCGGCGTACCGGCCGATTTCGGTCAGTTCCTGAGTGCCCTCGACGCGAGAATGGGAGGCCAGGATCTGCTCAATCAAGGTCGAGCCCGACCGCGGCAGCCCCAGGACAAAGATGGGCGCTGCGTCATCGACGCCCCAGCCGGCGCGGGTAGCAAAAAAGTCGGCGGTGAAGACATGCTTCATCCGGGCGGCGCAGGCGTCGGCGACGTCTGGACGCCAGCGGCCGGCGTCACGGCGCAGCGCGTTGCCGCGCTCATAGTACCGCCATGAGGATTCGTAGTCGCCCAGGTCCTCCATCGCCTTGCCGAGCGCAAAACACAGGTAGATGCGGTCCATGTCCTGGATGTCCGCCCGGCATTCGGCGGCGCGCATGCGCGTCATGTCGTCATCGGTGAAGCGGTAGGTCTTGAGATTGGCCAGGCTGAACCAGGCCACGCCATTGTCCGGCCGCGCCGCCAGCGAGGCGCGATAGTCGTCGACGGCTTCCGGCTGACGGCCGGTGACCTTCAGGGCATTGGCCCGCCACAGGCGCAGGTCGGCGACTTCGGCCGTCGACTGCGGCTGGTCCAGCAGCCGTGCATAAAGATCGATCACCGGCTCATGGTCGCCCAGGCCGACGCAGGCCGCGCCGTACTGCTTGAGGTAGTTGCGGTTGTCCGGGTCGTGTTTGAGCAAGCGTTCCGCCTCTTGCCGTGCTTGAAGATGCTTCTGCTGCTGCAGCAAGGCCATGGCGTAGTCGAGACGCGCCGCATGGTAGTCCGGCGCCTGTTCCAGCACCGAGGCCAGCAGCGCCTCCGCCTCATCGGGCGCGCCGCTTTCGGAGCGAATACGCGCCAGTAGACGCAGGGCGCCGACATTGACAGCGTCCTTGTCCAGATAGTCGCGGATGATGTCCTCGGCCGGGCCAAGGTCGCCGTCAGCCAGCAGGCTGTTGGCTACCACCACTTCCGGCGGCAGTTGCCGCAGCATGGCCAGTTGCTGCGCCGCCGCCGTGGCCTGAGCGGTATCGCCCGCCATGCGGTAAAGCTGTTCCAGCATGTCCCAGCTTTGCGGCAGGGTCGGGTTGAGGCGCACCGCCTCGGTGAGCGCCGCAACCGCCGCCGGCGCGTCGCGCAGCAGGACATAGCAATGGCCGCGTTCCTGATACAGGCGGCTGAAACGGGGATACTGCGCCTCCAAGCGCGCCAGCGTGGCCAGGGCGTCGGGGATGCGCTGGCGGGCGCGCAGGTCGCGCGCCGCCTGCAACAGGGTATCGCGATCGTTCAGGCGGGGAGAGACCGTCACCGCGCGGCACCGGCAAGCAGGAAGGGCTCCAGCCAGTCGGGGTCGGGCTGGTCGGCGTCGTAATATTCGAAGATCAGATGGATGCGGTCGCTGTCGCCGTCGTTACGCACCCAGTGGGGCCCCAGGTTATTGACCTCGACCGCCTCGCCCGCCGGGAAATGGTGCTCGCGGTCGCCGAAGAAGCACACCACGCCGGGATTGGTCGACAGCGGCACGTGGATCTTGTGCGGCCACTTCGCCGCCGGATTGGCGTCGATGTGCGGGTGGATGACCCCGCCCGGCCGCATCCGCGCCAGCATCACGCGCGGGAACACGCCACGGGCATAGCCATAGTCGCCGACGGCCTCCGCCAGCACCGGCTCCAGCACCTGGCGCCAGTGCGTCCAGGCCGGGCGATCGTGGGAACCGCGCCAGTCGCGCGGGCTGTCGATAAAGCGGAAGACGATATGGCTGGTCGCGTCCAGTGCCTCGAACTTGTTCGGCTTACCGGCGTTTTCGGCGTCCCAGACGGCCTCGGGCGTCGCCAGCACGATTTCCCGCAAGGCCGAGATATCGACCGGGCCGAGCTTACGGACACCGGAGGTCTTGCGCGGATTGGCGGCGGGCGCGGCGGTCATTGCAGGCCTTCGAAGCTGTAGCCGAACAATTCGAGATCCTGGGCGTAGCGCGCGGCGACACCGTCGATCAGGACCTGGTCGTAATAGCGGCGATAGTCGCCGTGCGTGCTGCCGTTGACGCGATCGAGCGGGCGGGACGGAATGCCGATGCTGGCGCAGATGGCGTCATACGAGCCCTGCATGTCCTCGACGCGGCCGACCCGGTCGGTCAGGAGGGTCTTGCCGTCCCCGGCCACCAGCAACGCGGCCTGCGGCTGAAACAGGATATGCTGTTCCGGCGGCGCGGCGAACAGGAAATGACGCATCACCTCGCGCGGCTGCTGCTGGAAGGCCTCGCCGTCGCGCAGCATGAAGGCGCAGTACGAAACGAAGCGGTCGAACGGATTGCGCACGAAGGCGAACTTGAAATAGCCGCTGAAGGCTTCCTCGCCCAGATAGGGACGCACCTGCTGCAGCGACAGGTGGCCATGCCGGATCGCCGCCAGATCTTCCCATGGGAAGCGCTTGTTGACGAACAGCCCGACCTGCTCGACGTCCTCGTCGCCCATCTGTTCGCGCAGGGCCTGGCGCACCGAATGGGTGCCGGTCTTGGGCACGGCGGCGAAGATGAAACGGTGGCGGTGGGAAACGATCACGTCTTTTGGTTCTGTAATACGGAAAAAGCGCTTCCACCTCGGGAGGAGGTGGAAGCGCCCAGTCTATCAAGCTTTTTTATCAGAATTTGTAGCCGAGGCCGAACATGTAGGTCGCGCCGCTCTGGGTCTGATTGTAGAGGTATTCGTTCTGGCCCCAGAACTGCGTATCCTTCTGGTTGGTCAGGTTGATCGCATCGAAGGTAAGCTGCAGCTTCTTGTTGACGTTCCAGAAGGCCGCGGCGTCAACATAGGTCGAGCCGTCGAAGCCGCGCGTGCCGGCGTCCATGACGTTGCTGTTGTAGCCGCTGAACCAACGGTCACGATGGCTCATCGAAGCACGGGCGCCCCACGTCTTGGTTTCGTAGTAGAGCGTGGCGTTGTAGCTGTTCTTCGAGATACCGGTGATCGAAGGCGCGTCGACATTGCTGTAGTTCGCCACGACGCCGAAGTTGTCGAACGGCGCCGGCAGGAAGGTGAACTGCGCCTGGACAGCCAGTTCGAAGCCCTTCAGCTTCGTGTGGCCAGCAATGTTGATCGGCATGGAGAATTCATTGACGATCGTGTTGGCCGTGGCGCCCGGAATGGTGCCGAACGGCACGCCGGTCTGGCTGAAGGGCACGTTCGTCAGGGTCTGGCCGCCGATGAAGTTGGTGATGTCCTTCTGGTACACGCCTGCCGACAGCAGACCCACCTTGCCGAAGTAGTATTCAACGGCCAGGTCGAGGGTGTCGTCCTTGTAGGGCTTCAGGTCAGGGTTACCACGCGAGGCCGTGATCTTGCCCGAGCCCGAGTCCTGGAAGGCGCTGCCTTCGGCCGCCATCGAACCCAGACCCGGACGGTTCAGGTTCTGTGTCGCGGAGAAACGAACCAGCACTTCCGGCGTCAGTTCCAGCACCGTGTTCAGGGCCGGCAGAACGCCCGAATAGCTGCCCTTTACGTCGGTCGTGCCCAGATAGGCGTAGCTGTCGCCCTGGATCCAGCCGGTCGAGTGCGTATCGGAGCTATAACCGCGCAGGCCAATATTGCCGCGGAAGCGCTTGCCGAACAGTTCGCTGTCCCAGTCCGCCTGCACGTATTCCGAAACGGTCTCTTCCGAGGTTTCGTAGACGTTCTCGATGTCCTGGAGCGTACCGCCGGTGCCATCGGTGTTCGGGCCAAAGCGGTGGTATTCCTTGTACTTGGCAAAGCCCTTGTCATAGTCGCCGATCAGCCATGAACCGAATTCGTTGCTGAACACGGAGGTGATGTCGGCGACAGACGTGCCGCGAGTCTTGGAGCGGGTGCCGTTGACGTTGTCGTCATAGAACAGGTCGATGCCGCCCTGGGTGAACTTGTGGTAGGCGACGCCGGCGCGCAGGGTCCAGACGTTCGAGAGCGAGAAGCGGCCGTTGAACACACCTTCCGCCAGCTTCGATTCGTTGCTGAAACCGCGATAGTAGAAGCTGTCCATGGCGTAAGTGGACGCGTCGGTGGGATTCCAGCCGGGGTATTGGAACGAAGCCGACTTGCCGTCCGTGCCGTAGTTGGCGATCAGGTTGCCCTTGGCGCGCATGTAGAACTTGTCGTCATAGGGGGTCTTGTAGGCCGACTTCTCGTAGCCGACATGGCCGTCGAACGACAGGCGGTCGGACACGTCCCACTTGCCGGTCAGCGCGACTTGGTCGAAGCGGTTTTCGTTCAGCGAACGGCGATGTTCGCTGCCGAAGGTCGTGCCGGTGACGTCGGTCATGGTGACGTAGTTGCTGCTGTCCCAGGCCAGGTTATTGATGACCGAAGCCTTCTGGAAGATGGTCGGCCACGGTGCGCCAACCGGACCGTCGAAGGCGATCGAGCCGTCGGAGTTCAGCGGACGGGTGGCGAGGTGCAGTTCGTCGCGGTGGGTGGTGAACTCACCGTGCAGCACGTCGAGCGTCAGCAGCAGGTTTTCCATCGGACGCCATTGCACGGCGCCAGTGATGCCGAGGCGCTCCATTTCCGCGTCCCACGACGAGATACGGTTGCCGTCGGCGAAGTACAGGTCGCCGGACAGGAACTTGGTCTTCTGCGCGGCGGTCAGCTTGGAGATGTCCAGGCCCTGGGTGACCAGCGACTGCAGCTTCGACGCGCTGGGCTTGTCGTAGTTGTAGGTGTTGTGGCCCTGTTCCGTGGTGTTGCGCTTGCCATAGGCGACCGAGAAGGCGACGCCGAACTTGTTGTCCCAGTTATGGCTGAACAACGCGGCGATGCGCGGCTGGGTGTCCTTGGTATATTCGTTGGTGCCGACCTTGACCGAAATCGCACCCTTGGTGCCCGGCGCGTAGTCGAACGGCTTGCCGGTGAACAGGCCGACGGTGCCGGCCATGCCGCCTTCGTTCTGGGCCGCCTGGAAGGTCTTTTCGACTTCCACGCGCGAGAACAGTTCCGAGGCGAAGATGTTGAAGTCGAAGGCGCGGTCGCGCGAACGCTGGCCGCGGCTGTCCTGGGCCGAGTCGACGTTGCCGAGCACTTCCATGCCGTTCAGCTGGACGCGGGCGAAATCCGGACCGAGGCCGCGCAGGCTGATGCGGCGGCCTTCGCCGGCTTCACGGTTGATCTGCACGCCCGGCAGGCGCTGCAGCGATTCCGCCAGGTTCAGTTCCGGGAACTTCGCCATGTCTTCGGCGACGATGGCGTCCTTCTGGATGACGGACTCGCGCTTGATGTTACGGGCCAGGCTCAGCGACTTGCGGAAGCCGGTGACGACCACTTCCTGAGCGGCGGCTTCTTCCTTGGGAGGCTGAGCGGTCGTGGCGTCCTGGGCATTGGCCAAGGCCGGAACCAGGGCGGTGAGCGCGCCGAGCGCGACGCCGGTCAGAATACGGTTGCGAAAATCTGTGGTGCTTTGGGCGGGGAGGTTGGAAGGCATTGATATTCTCCGATCGTGTCCAAATAGACCTGACATGCGACGCTTCTTTTCGCAGCCGCACGGCAGGACGCCCCACCGCACCGGAGACCGGCTTCCAGGTCTTAAGGCATGCGTTTCCGGACGCAGGGGAATATCCCCTCCGGCATGCACCAAAGATCCCAGGAGCAAGTCTTGCCCAGGCCGTAATTGTTAATAAGAAGCAACGACTAAATGTCGTAAAATATTTCTGGTGTAAACCAGTCTTTTTCAATTTATAAAAATTATATAAAGATCGAAATATTTACATAAAATCGTCACATAGAAATGGTTATCTCAACGTCTTGCTCGTCCGCACAAACTTCGGAAGTGGCAAAAAATTCACATCAAATTAGAAGATCCATGCCGGATCAAGCAGACATCGTTCGCTGCGGAGCAGGACGATGCCATGGCCGTATCTGCCCACGACCGAATTCCCAGCTATTGCGATTTCAAGCCATTAACCTGGTCTTCTTCCGGAGGAGGTTGCCGGGCAGGCCTCCGCCTACAAGTGTACTAGAAGTACTCCTTCACCTTTGCCTCAACGAAGCGGGCAGCCTGGGCGAAAGTGACCTTGGGCGGGATCAGCTTGACCTTCGGGTCGATCATGACATCCAGGATAAACGGACCGGTGCTTTTCATGCCCTGGCCAATGGCGGCGGGCAGTTCCGCCGGATCGGTTATACGCAAGCCGTCACCGCCGCACAGCTGGGCGAAGGCGGCAAAGTTGGGGTTCTGCAGGCTGGTCTGGAAGTTCGGCATGCCCCGCACCTCCTGTTCCAGCTCGATCAGGCCGAGGCGCTGGTTGTTGAAGACGACGATCAGCATCGGCAGGCGGTATTTCACCGCGGTCGAGAAGTCCGTCATCAACATGGAAAAACCACCATCACCGGTCAGGACCACGACCTTGCGATCCGGATAGGCCAGCCGCGCGCCAATGCCGGCGCCCTGGGCGTAGGCCATGGTCGCCAGCATACCCGAAACGGTAAAACGCTGGCCCTTCTTGATCGGCAGGTAGCGCGCCACCCAGCCGGTAACCTCTCCCGTATCGCAGACGAAGATGGTGTTTTCGTCGGCCGCCGCACCGACCATGTGGGCCAGTTTGCCGGGATGGATCGGTGAATCGCTTGAGGCGACGTCCTTCGCCATCTCGTCCTTCCAGGCCAGGACGTGGCGCTGCACATCGTGCAGGTAGTCGCGGTCGGGCTTGGCGCAGACGGCGGGCACCAGCCGGTCGAGCACCGCGCCGGCGTCGCCGGTAATGCCGCAGTCGACCGGCACCCGCTTGCCGATCTGGCGCGGATCGAGGTCGATCTGGATAGTCGCGATGTGCTGGGGCAGGAACTCGACATAGGGGAAGTTGGTGCCGATCATCAGCAGCAGGTCGGCGTGCGCCAGGGCATGCACCGACGGCTTGACACCGAGATTGCCCAGCCCTCCGACGGACAGGGGATGGCTTTCAGGGAACAGCTCCTTGGCGCGCAGGGCGTGGATGACCGGGGCGCCGATCTTGTCGGCCAGGGCCAGGACCTTGTCTTCGGCGCCCTGGCAGCCCAGCCCGACCAGGATGACGACCTTCTTGTGCCGGTCGATCAGCCGGGCGGCATTGTCGATATCGTCGAGTTCGGCAGGCAGGGTGCGCAGGCTCGGCGTCCGTACATGCCAGCGATCGGCGCCGCTGACCTTCTCACTGGCAATGTCGACCGGGATATTGAGATGGGCGACGCCGCGCCGGTCGAGCGCCGCCTGGATGGCCTGAACGGCGACATAGGGGAAGTGCTCGAGGTTGGTGACGACCTGGTTATAGACGGTGACGTCGCTGAACAGGCTATGCAGGTCGATCTCCTGCTGATAACCGCTGCCCATCATTCTGGTCTCGACCTGGCCGGTGATGGCCAGGACCGGGGCGCGGTCGCACTTGGCGTCATAGAGGGCATTGAGCAGGTGGATGGCGCCCGGCCCTGACGTGCCGGCGCAGACACCGAGCCGTCCGGTCAGCTTGGCCTGACCGACAGCGGCAAAAGCGCCGCTTTCCTCATGATTGACGTGGACGAAATCGACCACCTTCTGCGTGCGGATCGCCTCGGTCAGCGCGTTGATGGCATCGCCGGGGACGCCGAAGATATGCCTGACCCCAACCTCGCCCAGCAGGCGCACCAGCACGTCGCACACAGTCATGACGGTCTCCTTATCGAGAAGCCCGACAAGGCCCGTTTCGCGATAAAGATTCGATTTGGATATGACCGGTCGTGGCGCCCGGGGATTCACACAATGGTGAAGCGCAGCCGTCGCGCTATTTCGCCTGGCGCAGCCAGTTCAGCAGCTTGATTTTCTGCGGCGCGTTGGCGGCTATCTGGGTCTGGGGCAATGGAAACGTGTGGGTCAGCGATCGCGCGGCGACGCGAAGCTGCAAGGCATGTTGGTTCAGGTCCTCAGCGCGCTTGTCGTCGGCTTCCAAAGTTTGTGCTGCTTGTTCCTGCAGCCGTGCCATGTAGCGAATGGCATATGGAAGATGCAATTTTGGATTGGTCTGGGCCAAGCTTCTGCTCCTTGCTCACCGACTCGGGGCCTCAAAAGCTAGCATGGCGGTTAAGGAAGGATGAAACCGGAATGGCGGTGCGAACAAATTGTTCCGTGGACTTCCGTGAAACAGTCCACGGTTCGTGAATTTGACAGGGCTTGACTCTCATTAAGATTTGGAACAAATAGTGAACAATGTGCCGAAGAAGTCGGTGATGGATTGTGTCCATGTCGAAGCCCCTGCCTGCCGATCTTGCCCAGTTGCGCCAGCATATCGAAAAGCTGGAAGGCAATCGCTGCGCGGCCGGCACATTGCCGTTTGGCGTGCCGGCTATCGACGGGCGGCTGCCGGGCGGCGGGCTGGCCCTGGGGGCGTTGCATGAGATGGCGGGCGCGGGATGCGGGACGGTCGATGGCGCGGCAGCCGGACTGTTCGCCGCCGGCATTGCGGCCCGTATGCAAGGCCAAGTGCTGTGGTGCGCCGCGCGGTCTGACCTGTTCGCCCCGGGACTGGCCCAGGCCGGATTGACAGCCGGGCGGGTGATCCATGTCGCGGTCGACGACGACACCGCCGTGCTGGCCGCCTGCGAGGAAGGCCTGCGGCACGGCAGTCTGGGCGCCGTGGTGGGAGAGGTGTCGCGGCTGTCGATGATTGCCTCGCGGCGGTTGCAACTGGCCGCCGAGGATGGGCGCGCCCTGGCGCTGGTCGTGCGGCGCTGGCGACGCGAAAAAGATGCCGCCGAGTTTGGCTTGCCGACGGCGGCGATGACGCGCTGGCGGGTTTCGCCGCTGCCGTCTGCGCTCTTGCCGGTGCCCGGGATCGGCCGGGCACGCTGGCGGCTGGAGCTGCTGCGCTGCAAGGGCGGGCATGTGGCTGAATTTGATGTGGAGGCGTGCGATGAGCAGGGTTTTGTCGCTCTATCTGCCCCGCTGGCCGACCGATCGGCTGCGGCGGATAGAACACGATGCGCTTCCTGAGGGGCCGTTGATCCTGAAAGGCACGGACGGACGGCGGCGCGTTGTGCTGGCCGCCGACCGGACCGCGGAAGCGGCGGGCCTGCGCGTCGGCATGCCGGTGGCCAAGGCGCAGGCCCTGGTGGCCGGACTGGTCATCCGCGACGCCGATCCGGCAGCCGATGCCGGCGGCCTGGAAAAGCTGGCGCAGTGGGCGTTGCGTACCTATTCGCCGCTGGTGGCTGCCGATCTGCCGGACGGGCTGGTCATGGATATCAGCGGCGCGGCGCACCTGCATGGCGGCGAGGCCGAACTGCTGGACGGACTGATCCGCGCCCTGGCGGACAAGGGGATCGAGGCGCGTGCCGCCGTGGCTGACAGCTGGGCCGCGGCGCATGCGCTGGCCCGGTTCGCGGCGCGGGCGGTGATCGTCCTTCCGCCGGGAGAAGGCGCACGCGCCCTGCCGCGCTTGCCCGCCATGGCTCTGCGTCTGCCGCCGGGCATGGCCGAAAGCCTGCACGTCCTGGGCTTTGAGACCATCGGAGAATTGTCGGCGCAGCCGCGCGCCCCGCTGGTGCATCGGTTCGGGCCGGAACTAGGCCGCCGCCTCGATCAGGCGTTCGGGCGGCTGGAAGAGCCGATCGATCCGGTCGCCCTGCCCGATATCACCGAAGTCAGGCGGCAATTCGCCGAGCCGATCGGGGCGCCGGAAACCATCGCCCGCTATACCGGAAAGCTGACGGCGCAGCTGTGCGATGCCTTGGAAATCAAAGGCTTGGGTGTCCGGCAGGCCGACCTTCTGTTCACGCGGGTCGATAACCGTATCGAGGCCATCCGGGTCGGCCTGGCCCGGCCGGTGCGCGATGTGAAGCGCCTGACGCGGCTGCTGTGCGACAAGATCGAAACGGTCGATCCCGGTTTCGGTATCGAGCGCATGCGCCTGATCGCCACCGCTGCCGAACCCTTGGCACACAGGCAGGTCGACACGATGGACGATCCTAAGGCCGACATCGCCGGGCTGATCGACACCTTGAGCAACCGTATCGGCGCGGAGCATATCTATCGGCTGACGGCGGTGGAAAGCGACGTTCCGGAACGATCGGCGCGTAAGGTTTCACCGCTCGCGCCGGACTCAGGCGAAAACTGGCCGGCGCACTGGCCACGACCGGTGCGGCTGCTGGCCAAGCCGGAACGTATCGCCACCGTGGCGCAGCTTCCCGATTATCCGCCGAAACTGTTCATCCGGCACGGGATCCGCCAGCGCGTTATTGCCGCCGACGGACCGGAACGCATCTTTGGCGAATGGTGGCGACGCGATGCCGAAATCGACGCCATCCGCGACTATTTCCGCATCGAGCTGGAAACCGGCGAGCGGTTGTGGATCTTCCGTTCCGGCGATGGAGAGCACACCGAAACCGGCTCCTATGACTGGTTCCTGCATGGAGTATTCGCATGACGGATTATGTCGAACTGCAGGTAACGACGCATTTCTCGTTTCTGCGCGGCGCCAGTGCCTGTGACGAATTGTTCGCCACGGCCAAGGCGCTCGGGCTGGAAGCCCTGGGCGTGGCCGATCGCAATTCGCTGGCCGGGATCGTCCAGGCGCACAAGGCGGCGAAGGAACATGGCATCCGGCTGATCATCGGCTGCCGGCTGGACCTGCGCGACGGCACGTCCCTGCTGGTCTATCCCACCGGCCGCGCCGCTTATTCAAGGCTTTGTCGCCTGTTGTCTCTGGGCAAAGGCCGGGCGGGCAAAGGCAAATGCGATCTCGACTGGACGGACGTCGAGACCTGGCATGAAGGCCTGATCGCCGTCCTGGTGCCCGACATGGCCGACGAGACCTGCGTCTTTAATATGCGCCGCCTGAAGCGATTGTTCGGCGATCGCGCCTATCTGGCCATGACCCTGTGCCGGCGACCAAACGATGCTTTGCGTTTGCATGAACTGGCGCACCTGGCAGCGCAAGCGCGGGTGCCGACCGTAGCCACCAATGACGTGCTTTTCCACGATCCGTCGCGCCGTCTGCTGCAGGACGTGGTGACCTGCATCCGCCACAACTGCACCATCGATGAGCTGGGCTTTCGCCGCGAACGGCATGCCGATCGCTATCTGAAAGAACCAGATGAAATGGCGCGGTTGTTCAAGGCGTATCCCGAAGCCGTCGCCCGTACCCGCGAAATCATGAACCGCTGCACGTTCAACATGAGCGAACTGGAATACCAGTATCCTGACGAACGCAATAACCCCGACGTGCCGCCGCAACAGGTCCTGGAAAAATTCGTCTGGATGGGCGCGCAGGAACGTTATTGCGCCAAGACGGGTTACCCGGATGGCGTGACGCAAGGCGTGGCGGCCCAGCTTCGCAAGGAACTCAACCTGATCGGCGAGATGGGCTACGCCAACTATTTTCTGACCGTTCACGCTATTGTTCATTTTGCCCGCTCACAAGGCATCCTGTGTCAGGGACGCGGCTCGGCGGCCAACAGCTCGGTTTGCTATGTGCTCGGCATTACCGAACTTGATCCGGCCAAGTATAATTTGCTGTTCGAGCGCTTTATTTCGAAGAACCGCAACGAACCGCCGGATATCGATGTCGATTTCGAGCACGCCCGCCGCGAAACCGTCATGCAATGGGTGTTCGAAACCTATGGCCGCAATCACGCCGCGCTGGTCTCCGTGGTCAGCCGCTATCGCACGCGCGGCGCGCTGCGCGACGTCGGCAAGGCCATGGGTCTGACGGAAGACGTTCTGAAGACCCTGTCGCAGCAATACCGTCACTGGGCCAGCGATATCGACGAGCAACACCTTGAAGGCCTTGACCTCAACATGGCCGAGCGCCGCATCCGTCTGACAATTTTGCTGGCGCGGCAACTGATCAACGCCCCGCGCCATCTGTCGCAACATCCTGGCGGTTTCGTGCTGACGCGCGACCGCCTGGACGATCTGGCGGTCATCGAGCCAGCCGCCATGGAAAACCGCCAGGTCATCGAGTGGGACAAGGACGACATCGACGTCCTCAAGTTCATGAAGGTCGATTGCCTGGCGCTCGGCATGCTGACCTGCATGAAGATGAGCTTCGACATGCTCAAGGACCACAAGGGCATCGACATGACCATGGCGGCTATACCGCCGGATGACAGGCCGACCTATGACATGATCTGCAAGGCTGACACTATCGGGGTCTTCCAGATCGAGAGCCGGGCGCAGATGTCGATGCTGCCGCGGCTGCGGCCGGAAAAGTTCTATGACCTGGCCATCGAGGTCGCCATCGTCCGGCCCGGCCCGATCCAGGGCGACATGGTTCATCCCTATCTGCGCCGCAAGCACGGCCTGGAAAAGATCGAATATCCCAACAAGGAGGTGGAAGCGATCCTGGAACGGACCTTCGGCGTGCCGCTGTTCCAGGAACACGCCATGCAGGTGGCCGTGGTTTGCGCCGGATTTACGGCGGACGAAGCCGACCACGTCCGGCGCAGCCTGGCAACGTTCAAGCAGACCGGCGGGGTCGCAGCTTTCCGGGAAAAGATGCGCGAGGGTATGCTTGAGCGCGGCTATAAGCCGGATTTCACGGAGCGCCTGATCAAGCAACTGGAGGGTTTCGGATCGTACGGTTTCCCGGAAAGCCACGCCATTTCGTTCGCCATGATCGCCTATGCATCGTCATGGATGAAGTGCCACCATCCGGATGTGTTCCTGTGCGCCCTGCTCAACGCCCAGCCGATGGGTTTCTATTCGCCGGCTCAGCTGGTGCGCGATGCTCGTGAGCATGGCGTCGAGGTCCGGCCGGTCTGCGTCAATGCTTCGCGTTGGGACTGCACGCTGGAACCGACGGACAGGCCGGGTCAATTCGCGGTACGGCTGGGCCTGCGTCTGGTTAAGGGGTTGGCGAACGGCGACGCCGCCACGCTCATCTTCAGCCGAGCCGACACCCCGTTTGCCTCGATCGATGCCGTCTGGCGACGCAGCGGCGTGCCGGTATCAACGCTCGTGACGTTGGCAGAAGCGGATGGCTTTTTGCCGGCATTGGGCAAGTCGCGGCGCGATGCCCTGTGGACACTGAAAGGCCTGCATAACAAGCCTTTGCCGTTGTTCGACGCGATGACGGCGCCGGAACTGGATGAACCGGTCGTGGCCCTGAAAGCGATGACCGCCGGCAGCGAGGTGGTACAGGACTACGGCCATGTCGGCTTGTCCTTGCGCCGCCATCCGCTGGCTTTCCTGCGCGGCGAGCTGGATGAACGCGGCATCATGACCTGCAAGGCTGCCAACGCGCGCAGCGACAAGTCGCACGCCATCGTCGCCGGCATGGTCCTGGTTCGGCAAAAGCCGGGCACGGCCAAGAACGTCACCTTCATGACCATCGAAGACGAGACCGGCGTCGTCAACGCCGTCATCTGGAACCAGCTATACGAGGAACAGCGCCGCCTGATCCTGACTGCGCGCATGGTGGCGATCAGCGGCCAGATCCAGAAGGAAGGCGAAGTCGTGCACCTGGTGGCGCGGCGACTGATCGACCTGTCGGATCAGCTCGACAGCGTCAGCGAACGCGATGATTCCGGCATTGGGGCCTTCCCGGTGCCGAAATCGCGCGGCGACCATTTCCAGAACGGCGAGCCCGGCCCGGATCCGCGCACCCTGAGGCGCAACGGCAGCCGCGCCGCCAGTCCGCCGGTGATCCTGGTCAAGTCGCGCGACTTCAAGTGATGCGCTGCCGGCCTTAGAACGCCACGCTCAGATTGGTGTGGGCCAGCAGGTTCCCGGCGCGGGTGGCGTGATCCGGCGCCAGGGTCCAGGCGGCGCTTACGTTCAACTGCACATATCGTGTCAGATGAACTTCCGCGCCCGCGCCGGTCGAGGCCAGGCCAACACCGGTTCGCGCAGCGTTGTCGCGGCCGTAGCCGAGATCGGCAAACAGGAACGGACTGATCTGCGAGGTCTTGCCAAGAGTGCGCCCCGCCAGACGCAGTTCGTTGCGCACGACCAGGGCCGTATCAAACGCACCATTGTCGAGCGTATAGCCGCGTACCAGACTTGAACCGCCCAGGCCTGCCTGTTCGGTACGCGGCAAGGCGACAGCGGCAAACTGGGCTGTCGCCTGGGTCTTCAGCATCAGGTTATGCGGCATCGGCGTGAAGCGGTTGTAACTGGCGCTCAGGAACGAATAGGTCGCGCCCTTCAGGCGGCCCTGCGAATACAGCACGGCCTGTTCATCGCTGTTGCCGGCATTGACATTGCCGGGGCTCAGGTGCGCGGCGACGTCGAAGGTCGAGCCGCCCAGCGCGTCCTTGCCGGTATGATGATAGCCGAGATAGAGCTGATAGACCTCGACCGAAACGTCGTAGACCGGCAGGGTGCCAAAATAGGTGATGCCGGTCTGGTGCTTGGCTTCGACGCCGGCGCGAACGTCGGTTTGCCCCTTGTCGCCATAGAGATCGGAGACGGCGAAGCGATAGCCGATGGCCCCTTCCCCGGCCTTCAGGCGGACGCTGAACGGCGCACCGGCCTGAAAGGTGGCAACGGCGTTGGCGCTGGCTTCGATCTGGCCACGGCGGCCGACCGGCAGGCTATAGCTAAGCGCGGCGCTCTTGTAATAAGGGTCCTTTTTGCCCTGGAGCACATCGCGCGAAGCGGTCGTCTGAAGCGCCAGAACGCTGTCGCGCCCGAGCACGCCGCCGATGGCGCCACCGGCGAAATAGCGGTCGAAGCCGGTCGAGGGTGAACCGTCATTGCTGTAGCCACCATAGACCTGCCACCGCTTGCCCTGGCGCGCGGCCAGGGTCAGGTCGGAAACACCCAAAGCGTCGCCAGGGCTGAACACAGCCTGCACGCTGCGAAACGGATAACGGTTGATCCAGTCGAGGTCGTAGGTCAGCGCGCGCGAGTCGATGGCGTCGCCCGTCTTCAGGCCGACGCCCTTGCGGATGCGCCGGGCCTCGCGGTCGGATCTGGCGCCGGTGACGGTAACCTTACCGGCGCGGAACTCGACAACGCGGATTTGAAGAACGCCGCCGGTGATCTCCTGTTCCGGCGTCGACAGCGACACAAACGGGTAGTTGAGGTCGCGGTAATACCGGGCGATCGCCGCTTCGATCTCGGCGATCAGTTTACGTGACAACGGTTTGCCGAGGTAGGGACGCAGTACGCCAGCCATGTCTGACGATTTCAGACGGCCGACATCGCCGACCGAGACGCCATCCGCAGCCGAAGCTCGGACGGTTTCGTTCGGGCCGATCAGCACGATGGCACGCAGACCCGGGCCGATCGGCATGGCGTCCTGTTCTGCGGGGACAGCATTGGGCGCGGCGATCTGGGCCGGCGCGTTCTTCGGCGTTTCCGGCAGGTGGCGCTCGATCGCCTGGGCGTGCGCCTGGACCGCCAGCAGCAGCGGAAACAACGACATGGCCGAGGTCAACAGAGGTGTACTGAACTTGGGGGACATCGGCCGGACTTACTTGCTGGTGAAAGTGATGGAAGACGAAATCGACTGGTTGTCAGGGTAAGGCGTGTTGCCGCAGGCCGCACCGGACTCGCAGGTGGTGCTGGACTGCCCGGCGGCCTGGATGTTCGGGCCGGTGGCTTTTTCGTTGCCCTCACTGGCCGCTGAGCCGGCGTCGCTGGCGCTGCTGGATGAAGTGTTGTCCGAAGCGCTCGAACCTGAAGCCTCCGAACCTGAGCCGCCCGCGTCGGCGGGACCACTGCTCAGGCCAATCGGCGCGGGCTTGACGGTCGGCTGGCTGGCCGAATTGGCCGAAGCGGTAACCGGGTTGACGACCGGGTCGTTCTGCAGGGCGACCGCCACGATGGTGAAGGCGCCCTTGGCAAAGGTGACGTCATAGTTGGACGACGCGGTCAGCGAGCCCTGCTTGATGTCATAGGTACCTGGGTTTTCCCCGGCCGCCCGCGCCAGGTTGCCGGTCAGCGTGTCCGTCCCGACCAGGTTGCCTCCGGTAATGGCGTAGGTCAGGGCCGGATCGGCTGCACCGGCGAACTTGCCGAGCGTGTCGGCTGTCACGGTCAGTGCACGCGGCGTGATGCTGCCGATATTGGCCGAGGCCGTGCCGTTGACCGTGTAGTTACCCGCATCCGCACCCAGAAGCGCCAGGCCGGAGACGGTAACCGTCTTGCCGGCGCCGGCATTCACGTCAACATAGCTGGCGAGCGCCGGAGTGTTCAACGCGACCATGTCACCGCCCGTGATGCCGGTCAGTGAATAGTTGCCCGCCGTCAGGGTGGCGCTGAGAGTCGCGTCATAGGTCTTGGTCGTCGAACCGGTCAACCCGGCGGTCAGGGCCGCCTTGGCGATAGAACCGGACGCCGTCTGCGTCGTGACGGTGTAGTTGCCGCCGCTGTTGCCGTCGTTGAGCGTGTAGCCCGTGACGCTCAGGATGCGTGAACCGGCATTCTTGGAGTCGAATGCCTGGCTTTTGCCGGTAACCGTATCCGAACCCAGCAGACCGGTGACCATTACAGTGCCGATCGAGGCCGTGGCGGCGTCATAGGTCTTGCTGTCGGTTCCGGCAGCAATAGTCAAAGCTGCCTTGGCAATGCCGCCCGAAGCGGTTTGCGTCGTGACCGTGTAGTTGTCACCGCTGTTGCCGTCGTTGAGGGTATAGCTATTGACCAGGAGGGTGCGGCTGCCGGCGTTCTTGCTGTCGAAGACCTGCGATTTGCCTGTAACCGTATCCGACCCTTGCAGGCCAGTGACCGAAACCGTGCCCGTCGAGGTGGTCGTGGCATCGTAGGTCTTGCTGTCGGTGCCCGCCGCGATGGTCAGGGCCGCCTTAGCGATGCTACCCGAAGCACTTTGAGTGGTGACAGTGTAGTTACCGCCGCTGTTGCCGTCGTTGAGAGTGTAGCCGGTGACACTCAGCGTGCGCGAACCGGCATTCTTCGAGTCGAATGCCTGGCTTTTGCCGGTAACCGTGTCGGAACCCAGCAGGCCGGTGACTGTCACGGTACCCGTCGAGGTCGTGCCAGCGTCATAGGTCTTATTGTCGCTTCCGGCAGCGATAGTCAAAGCTGCTTTGTCAATCGTGCCGGACGCTGCCTGCGTCGTGACGGTGTAATTGCCACCACTGTTGCCGTCGTTGAGAGTGTAGCCGGTGACGCTCAAAGTACGCGTGCCGGCGTTTTTGCTATCAAAGGCTTGGGTCTTGCCGGTGACCGTATCCGAACCCAGCAGACCAGTGACCGTCACGGTGCCGATCGAGGTCGTGCCAGCGTCATAGGTCTTGCTGTCGGTGCCAGCGGCAATGGTCAGGGTCGCCTTGGCGATAGAGCCGGACGCCGTCTGCGTCGTAACCGTGTAGTTGCCGCCGCTGTTATCGTCGTTGACGGTGTAGCCGGTGACGCTAAGGGTCCGCGTGCCGGCATTCTTCGAGTCGAAGGCTTGGGTCTTACCGGTAACCGTATCCGAACCCAGCAAGCCAGTGACCGTCACGGTGCCGGTCGAGGTCGTGCCGGCGTCATAGGTCTTGCTGTCCGTCCCCGCAGCAATGGTCAGATCGGCCTTGGCGATAGAGCCGGACGCCGTCTGCGTCGTAACCGTGTAGTTGCCGCCGCTGTTATCGTCGTTGACGGTGTAGCCGGTGACGCTAAGGGTCCGCGTGCCGGCATTCTTCGAGTCGAAGGCTTGGGTCTTACCGGTAACCGTATCCGAACCCAGCAAGCCAGTGACCGTCACGGTGCCGGTCGAGGTCGTGCCGGCGTCATAGGTCTTGCTGTCCGTCCCCGCAGCAATGGTCAGATCGGCCTTGGCGATAGAGCCGGACGCCGTCTGCGTCGTAACCGTGTAGTTGCCGCCGCTGTTGCCGTCGTTGAGGGTGTAGCCGATGACCGAGAGGGTGCGGGAACCGGCGTTCTTGCTGTCGAAGGCCTGGGTTTTGCCGGTGACGGTGTCGGAGCCGAGCAAGCCGGTGACAGAGACCGTGCCGGTTGACGTCGTGGTGGTGTCATAGGTCTTGCTGTCGGTACCAGCGGCGATGGTCAGGGCCGCCTTGCCGATGGTCAGCGTGCCCGTGCCGTACTGGATCTGGTAGTTCTGCGCCGAAGCCAGCGTGCCGCTGGTCGTGATCGCGTAAGCCCCGGCATTCTTGCTGGTCGCCGCCAGACCGGTCACCGACCCCGTCAAGACGTCGCTTGAGGCGTCGCCAGTGCGATAGCCGGTGAGGTTGTAGGTGGTGCTCTGGATGCTGCCATTATAGTCGAGCGTCTTAGTGACCGGCGTCACCGTCAGCTTCGCCGCGTAGGCGTAGACGAAGTGGTTGCCGGTCGGCACGGCCGAGGCAAACGTCCCGGAGGTAAAGTTGTAGGCATCGTTATAGTAGTTGCCCGCCGTCAGCCCGCCGAACACGTTACCTGGCATTACCCCGGTCGGGTTGCCGGCGTTCTGCGTATAGACGGTGAAGTTGGTGCCGGCGTTGAGCGCGCTGGCGCCCGCCGTGTTGTTGAACGCGCCGTTGGCCGCCAGAAGGATGGATCCCGTGGTGTTGATCACGCCGGTGACGAAGATACCGCCCCCCGTCGTCTTGCCGGTCAGCGAGGTCAGAGGGGTGGTGCCGCCCATGCCTTTCAGGCTCAGGCCGGTGCCTTTCAGCGTCAAGGCGTGGGCGCCGTTGACCGTGCCGCTCAGGCCGAGCGAGCCTCCCGCCGACAGGCTGACGTCGGCGCCGAGCGTCACGTTGCTACCGTAGACCTGGTATCCTGTGGTGGTGACATTGCCGCTGAGCGTGGTCGTGCCGCCGGAGAGGGCCATAAGCGAGACCAGGGGCGACGTGCCGCCGACCGCGCCGGAGAAGGTCGTCGTGCCCGAGACGGCCAGGGTATAGCCGCCATTGACGGTCGACCCGAAGGTGACTGAGCTGCCGTAGACCGTGCTGTTGGCCGCCAGCGTCACGGCGCTGCCGAAGTTGACCGCGCCGTTGGTGTTGACGCTGCCGTTGAGCGTGAGGCCGCCGGCCGCCGTCGCTGACAGGCTGGTGCCGAACGAGGCGCTGCCCGGAATGCTGAAGGCGTTGCTGGCGGTGATGTCGGTGCCGGCCGAGAAGGTCAGGGCATTGACGAAGGACGTGTAATTGCTGCTGCCGAACGGGACGCCGGCCGCGGTCTGCAGGGCCGTAAAGCTGGTGGCGGCGGTGGTGTAGCTCATGCGGCCCGAACGGACGTCTAAGCCGGTCACCTGGCCGCCCGTCAGGGTGGGCGCGTCGCTGTAGGCGAAGCCCGTCAGGGTGGTGCCGCCATGGTCGGTCTCGGTGATGCCGACCGGCGTGCCGGAGGTTATCGTGCCCGGCTGGGCCATCAGGTAATAATAGCCATCGGCGCCGCTGGCCGCTGTCGTGCGGACCTGGGCGCCGTCGATATAGAGGGCCAGGTTGGCGGCGGGCAGGGCGGCGCCGGTGGCATCGCGCGTCGTGCCGCTGATCGACTGCATGCCGGTCGGGAACAGCGCCTTCAGATAGGGATAGAGGCCGCTGCCGGTCGCCCAGATCGCGCTGGAGAAGCCGGTCGGCAGGTTGCCGTTCTGCAGGACAGAGCGCGTCAGGCCGGTCGGGGTGCCGCTGGACGCGGTGACGGCGACGCCGATGGAGCTGCCCGAGGTCGTGGTGTCCCAGTAGCTGTTGGTGATGGCCGTGCCCGAGGCATAGCCGGCGAAACCGCCGCCGCTGGTCGCGGCATGGACGTAGCCGGTCGCATACGAATTGCTGATCGAACCGCCGGTGCTGAACCCGACCAGGCCGCCGGCATAGAGGTTGCCGAAGACGCCGCCGGTGGCGAACGAGTCTGTGATCGTGCCGCCGCCGTTGAAGGCGACCAGGCCGCCGGTGGTGTTGGCCGTGCCGGTCACGGTGCCGGTGGCGTAGGACTGCTCGACGAGGCCGGCGGTGTCGTTCCAGCCGACCAGGCCGCCCATGTCGCTGACGCCGCCATTGTCGCCGTTGCTGGTCACCGCGCCGGTGGCGTGCGAACGGACGACCGTGCCGCTGTTGCGGCCGACTAAACCGCCGGAGCGATAGACGACGTGCATGTCGGCGGAGCTGTAGGCATTGTCGACCAGGCCGTTATTCACGCCGACCAGGGCGCCGGTGTACCAGGCGCCATAGATCGAGCCGCCGGTCAGGCCGATGTCGCGCACCGTCCCGTTATTGGTGCCGAACAGCCCGACCGTATTGGTCGACGGCGCATTGATGGTCAGGTTGTTGATCGTATGGCCGAGGCCGGTGAACTTGCCGGAGAAGCTGTCCACAAGCGATGCGGAGAAGGATGTTCCGGTCAGATCGAGCGAGGTATTGAGGGCATAGTAGCCGCTCTGGCCGTTGATGCCTTGCAGGTCGCTCAGGGAATTCAGCAGTGTATGGACATTGCCGTTGATGTTGAGGAAGCCGCCCGTGCCGCTGAAGGTCAGGCTCTTGCCGGGCAGGAAACTGTAATCGCCGCTCGAACCGCCGGTGTAATCGGCGCCGTTGGGGCCTGAGTGATTGGTGACGATCGTCACGGCCGAGGTACCGGTCGCCGAGACATTGGCGTTGAAGGCGATCGACTTGTTGGAAAAGAACCAGACATTGGTGCTGGCCGGGACCGTGACGTCGGCATTGATCGACAGCAGGCTGCCCTTGCTGTTGAAGTTGGTATAGCGGATCAGGCTGACGGGCGTATCGACCGTATAGTCGCCGCTGGCGTCATAGTTGATCCAGCCGTTGGTGGCCAGGTTGAGGCCCGACATCAGGCTGGAAATCGTACTAGCGCCAAACGTTGTGTCGAGGTCGGCCAGGGTCTGACTGAACAGCGGTTTCGAGGTGGCGATCTCGGCGTACTGGGCGTAGAGATTCATGCCGGAGACATTGCTGCCGGTCAGTGTCGGCGCGTCGGTGAAGCTGAGGGTATTTTTGCTGCCATAGGTGTAGCTGACCCCGATGGGGGTCGTGGCGGTGAGGCCGGTGCCGGGCACCAGGATATAATAATATTTGTTGGCGCCGACGCTTTTCGTCGAGCCGATCGCCTGACCGCCGGCATAGGCGGTGATGACGGGCGAGGCGCCGGTGGCGTCGACGATGCCGCTGATCGCCTGGGCCCCGTTAGGATAGAAGCTTTTCAGGTATGGGTAGAGGCCGGTGTCGGTGCCCCAGGTGCTGCTGGAAAAGCCTGTCGGCAATGCGCCCTGAAGTTGCGTCGTGGTCTTGGCCGTGCCACCGGAGCCATTGCTGGTTGTGCCGCTCACCTGGGAATCGAAATAGCCGTTGGTCACCGCGACGCGACCGTAGGTCAAGCCGTTCAAATAGCTTGAGCTCAACGGACCGGCGGCGAACGAGTTTGTGATAGTCGGCTGGGCGGTACGGAAGTTGCCGGCATTGCCGACAAGGCCGCTGACCATACTGTTGGGCGCAGTGATCGCCGAGGTCGAATAGCTGTCGGAGATGTAGGCCGTGGCAGCGGTGAACGCGCCCACCAGGCCGCCGACATAGCTTGTGCTCGGGGCGGTCACGGCGCCTGTGGTGAAGGAATTGCGAATGGTGCCGCTGCTGCGGCCGGCCAGTCCGCCGGTGTCGGGAGCGTTGCTCGTCGCCTTGACCGAGGCCGAGCTCCAGGCGTAGGCGATTGTGCCGTCATTGGTGCCGACCAGGCTGCCCAGGGTGGAATTGCTTGAGATGGTGCCGCCCGCCAGACCGATATTGCGCAAGGTCCCGGTGCTGGTGCCGAAAAGACCCGTGGTCGTTCCGGATGTCGTTATGGTCAGATTGCTGATCGTATTGCCCAGGCCCGTAAAGGTGCCAGAGAAGGTGCTGACCGGGACCGACGTATAGGTGGTCCCCGAAACGTCAAGCGATTTGGCCAGGGCGTAGTATCCGGCCGAAGCGCTTATGCCGGAAAGACCAGCCATGTCGTACAGCAGGGTGTAGGTGACGCCATTGATTTTCAGCGATTGGCCGCCGCCCGCCGTACCGGTGAAACTCAGCGACTTGCCGAGCGCGAAGGCATAGTCGCCGCCAGAACCGCCGTGATTGGTGGTCAGGACCACGCCGCCCGCGCCCGAAGCCGTCAGGTTGGCGTTGACCTGGATCGAATGGTAGGAATCGAGCGTCAGCGTGTTGGCCGACGACCAGCTGATGTCCGAATTGATGGTGATGTCGCCGCTGCCCGACGTGCTGTTGCCCGGGCCGGAGGCCGTGGTCGATGTCGTCTGCAAGGTGACGTTGCCGGTGGCCAGGTTGGTCTGGATGGTCGCGGCGGCGCTGGCATCGACGGTCAGGTCGTCCGGATCGACCAGCCAGGTGCCGGACTTCGCGCCCGTGGTGTCGAAAAGGCCGCCTATGAAATCGACCTTGTGGCCCGACGTTTCGATAAAGCCACCGCTCAGGGCGCCCTTTGCCAGGGCGGTGCCGTGGAAGTCGAGCTGGCCGGAATTCATGTCGGCGATAGCCGTGACCGTGCCGCCCACGTCTTTGCCCGATGCGTCGAGCGTAACGTCGGAAGCAACCGTGATCTGTTGGCCGGTAAGGGCGATAGTGCCGCCGTTGCCGTTGCTCGTCGCTGCCAGCGTGCTACCCGACACCTTGACCGCCCCGCCTTCGCCGGCGCTGAGGAAGATGCGGCCGTCGTGGCTGCTGACGCCGGTGGCGCGGATCAGGCCCTGCGTATTGCCGGCCATGGCGTAGACATTGCCGCCTTGCGCGCGCAGTTCGGCGGTCGCCGCTTCGACGGCGCCGGTGTTGGTGGCCGAGGTCCCTGCCCCGCCGCTGAGCACCAGGAACCTGCCGTCGTCGACCGCAGAGTCGCGCATCAGGATGCGGTTGCCGGCCAGCAGGCCCAGCGCGCCATTCGGGGCGGCAACGGTGCCGTCATTGCGCACATTGGCGGCGACCAGGGCGACGTCGCCGCCCAACGCACCGATCTGGCCGAGATTGACGACCGAGGCCAGCGACGGGCCTGCGAAGGTCAGGTCGCCGCCATTGAGGAAATTCGCATTGCCGATATCGAGCGTCGAGGCATAGAAGCCGCCGCCGACCTTGACCACGCCGGACTTGCCGACGATCACGCCGTTCGGGTTGATCAGATAGACCGAGCCGGTCGCCGACAACAGACCATCGATCGACGACAGATTGCCGCCCATGACCCGGTTCAGCGTCGCGCCGCTGCCGTTGTTGAACTGGACCGCGTTGCCCTGACCGATCGAGAAGCCCGACCAGTCGATGACCGCCTTGTCGGAGGTCTGGGTAATCGTCAGGCTCGGACCCGCGCCGGCAATGCCCGCCTGGCCCGCCACCACCTGGCCGCCGCTCGGTAAGGCCTGCGCCTGGGCCAGGGCCGGGATCAGCAGACCGGCGGCCATCGCCGCCAGCATGGTGCTGTGCTTCAGCGTCCGGCGCGTCCGGCCATGACGGAAAGAACGGAACGGAACGGCCTGACCGCGGGGACTATAAATCGACATTCTGCGATTACTTCATTACTGCTCGGCGTTTTGAGCCGTCGAAGTTGTATCGCAGCGAAGTTTCGCGTTAGTTAAGTTCCACTTGCTTTTATTGCTTAATTTCCGTTAGTTAGAGTAAATAACCAGTAAATTATTACCCTTTGGCCACCTCGACCGCATAGACGTGGTTGGCGCCGTGCATGTTGGAGACGAAGACCAGCCACTTGCCATCCGGCGTGAACCGCAGGTTGGGCTCGAGCCGGTAATCATGTGCCGACATGTCGGCCAGGCGGGTGGAGTTGAACTTTTCGATCGTAATCAGGTTCGGCTGGTAGGACTCCAGGTCGGCGTCGCGGATGGTTTCCGGCTGAAGCAGCACGATCCATTTGCCGTCCGGGGCATGGGCGACCATATCGGCGTCGCCGCCGTCGCCGGCGAAGGTCACGCCGTCGGGCGCGATATTGTAGTGCACCGACCAGTCGTTCTGATCCAGCCGCTTCCAGACGCGCTTGCCGGTGGCCAGCTCCAGGCCCGCGACCCAGAACACCTGGCCGCGCGGCGTTTGCAGGTCGTAGTAGATCCACTTGCCATCGGGGCTGAAGAATTCATGGCCGAAGATTTCCATGTTCTGGGTGCGCGTATGGGCGCTGCGCAAACCGGTGCCGTCGGCGCGGATCAGCTTGATGCGGTCGACGCGCTGCCAGGGGCCTTCCATGCAGAAGCGGATCTGGCCGGGATCGGTCGGCGAGAACTGGGCGTGACCAATCCAGTCCTCGGTCTTGTAAATCACCTTGCGCTCACCGGTCTTGACATCGATGACGAACAGCTCGGCCGGGACGCGCGCCAGGAAGCGCTCCATCATGCGCACGCCCTTGGCCTTGGCAAAGCTGAGCGGCTTGCCGTCGGGCCCGAGCGCCGAATATTCGGCCTGACCGAAACGGGCATTTCCCGTGCCGCCGGGCTGCAAAGGTGGGGCGTTGTAGGCGACCATGCCGACCAGCAGCGTATCGTCGGCATTGGAGCCGTTGATATTGCCCGCCGCAATATGCGCCACCTTGCGTATCTTCTGAGTGTCAACATTGACGGCGTAGATCGTCTTGGGCCGGTCAGCCGCCTCACCATCGCCCGGGTCGGTGACCGAATAGAAGGCTTCGCGGCTTTTGCGCGCCATGAACAGCAGGTCGGCGTCCTTGGTCTTGGCTAACGTGGACAGTTTCCAGTCCTTCAGCCGCACGGTCTGGATGCCCAACGGCGACTTGATGACCATGATGTCGCCTTCGGGCGTATAGGCCGGGCGGTAGAAATAGAGCACGCCCGAACCGGCGTCGTCCGAGACGCGGACGATGCGATGGCCCGTCTTCGGGTCCGTCCATTGGCGCGGCGGGTCGCCGGCCGGTTTGGTTGGAACGGTCTGCGCTTGGACTGTGGCAGCCACGGCCATGCCGACGGCGGTCGCGCTCCACAGGCCTTTCAGGGTGTCGCGGCGGGTTCCGGTAAACATGGAGGGCTCCTTACTTCTTGGCCGGGAGGGGATAGACGGCGGGATCGAAAGCCAGGGCGCGGGTCGCCTGCATTTCGGCTTCGCGGCGGGCTTTTTCGGCATCGCCAACGACCGTGACCGGCGCGGGCGGCACCGGCGTGGTCGCCAGTATGACGGCGTCGCTGTCGCGTGGTGGCGCGGCTTCCGGCAGGCTCTGGACCGGACCATTCAGGTCCATGATTTCGATCCCGGCCAGCAGATAGGCGCCGGTGGCGTAGGGTCCGACCTCGTCGGGTTGCGTATGCACTGGCTGGTCGCCGGTCTTCTGGGCCGCGCCGATCAAGCCATTGGCCAGGACGTGCTGGTTCAGGCCCGCCCAGCCCTTCACGACGGCCGGTTGGTAAGTCTTACGGTCAAGCAGTCCATGATTGATTCCCCAGGCCATGGCATAGACCAGCAGAGCCGAGCCGGAGGTTTCCGCTTCGGGATAGGCCTCCGGCGCCATCAGGTCGGCGCGCCACAGGCCATCCGGCTGCTGCAGCTCGACGATGCGCCCGGCCATCTGCTTGAAGATGCCGGTGTAGTAGCTGCGGCCTTCGAAATCGGCCGGCATGACCTCGAGCGTCCGCGCCAGGCCACCCAGCACCCAGCCGTTGCCGCGCGCCCAGTAGATCGGCTTGCCGCCCGGACCAACGCGGGTCTTGAAGCGTTCGTCACGCAGGAACAGGCGCTGTTCCGGCACCCACAGGCGGGCGGCAGTGCGGCGCCATTCCTTGTTCATGGCCTTGAGATATTTCGGGTCGCCGGTCAGGGCGGTCATGCGCGTCAACACCGGCGGCGCCATGTAAAGCGCGTCGCACCACCACCAGATCAGGCCGGGCGTTTCCTGCTCACGCTCAAGATACGGAACCTGAAAATCGAGCCGCTGCTGAAGCGGCATCAGCGTGCCGCGCTGGCCGCGGCGGGCATAGAGTTCTTCGTAAAGATCACCGATGGTCAGGTCGTCGGCATTGAGCAGGGTCTTGTCCGACTTGGCGCCGCGGAAGGCGTAGTTGTAGTGCTCGGCGGTGTTGGTCAGGAAGCGCAGGACGTTCGGATTTTGCGATACGCGCGCCAGTTTGGCAGCGCCGACATAGAAGGTGGCGGCCACCCAGTTGGACGAGATTTCCGACAGGTTGCTGCCGGTCGCCAGCTGGATCGGACGGCGGCTCATGTCGGCAATCTGCGAGGCGGCAACATAATCCAGCACCGGCAGGACGGCCTCGCGCGACGGCAGCTTGTCGGGCGCAAAAGCGATAACCGGACGCGCCGGCGGGGTCAGCCAGCTGGCTTCGACACCGGCGACCGGCGTGTCCGCCATGGCGGGGCCAGCCGCCAAAACCAACGCGGAAACAAACGAAAGCAGGGCCTGCCGGAAACGCATGAGGATATCCTGATTAAGATATAAGACGTCAGACAATAGACCGGAATTCGATGTCCGGAAAATGATACCCCTCAAAAAAATGTCCGGTCTCGCAGAACGAGACCGGACCAGGAGGATAAGTCGGGAGAAAATTTTAAGTTTAGAAGGTGGCGGCTGCCCCGAAATAAACGGTGCGGCCGGCATAGTAGGCGTCAAACACATAAGGCGTGCCGCCGCCAACTTGACGATAGGTGTCCGGCGTATAGCGGAGCACGCTGTCGTTCAGCAGGTTCTTGCCTTCCAGGAAGACTTCCAGGGTCTTGTTGACCTTGTAGGAAACGCGGGCATCCAGCGACTTCGAGGCACTCTTGAAGATCGGCGAGATCGTCTTGTAGTAGCCCGTGGTGTTGGAGCCGTTGCCGACCGTGTTAGGGATACGGTTGATGCTCGGCGAGCGGTCAGTCTGAGTGTAGTAGAAGTCGCGGAACTGGTAGGCGACGCGGGCGTTGAAGCGGCCGTCGTCGTACCAGAAGTTGACGTTATACACGTAGGCCGACTGGCCTTTCGGCGGCAGGGCCATACCGGTGAATTCGTCGACATCCGCGTTCACTGCGTTGCTGGTCGTCGTCGTGTAGTTGAAGCCGGCGCCCGTATACTTCAGGGCCCACGGCAGGTAGGTGAAGGCCGTCCGGCCGGCGATTTCGACACCGCGCTGGGTCAGGCCGCTCTGGCCGTCCTGATAGGTGTTCACCAGGTAGTTGGCGCCTTCCAGTTCATAGAGCGGCAGGGTGACGGCTTCCGGACGACCCGACTTGACGTAGATCTTGTAGACCGCGCCGCTGAGCTGGGTGTCCTTGTTCGGATACCATTCCAGCGACAGGTTCTGCACGGTGGCGGCATAACCCTTCAAATTGGGGTTGCCGATCGTGCTCGTACAGCGATTGACGTAGCTGGTGATGAAGTTCGACGATTCCGAGGCGTCGTCCGTGGTCGAGTCGCCGTCGTCGATTGCCCCAGGGTGCGTGGCCAGGAAGGCTTCGAGCGCCTGACGGTCAGCATCGTTGACCTTGTAGCAGCTGGCCGAAGAGGTGCCGGTCAGCTGCGCCATGCTTGGACGCGCCCGTTGCTTGGCGATCGAGTAGCGGACCGCCAACTGGTCGTCGATCGGCCACACCGCAAGGTTGATGCTGGGCAGGATGTCTTCAGAGGTCCGATCGATTTCCGTCACGCGACGGCTGACGAGCGTATCCTGGAAGGTGTAGGTCGGCAGGCCGCCCGTCGTCGTGCCCGCAACGGCCACGCGGTTGTAGAAGATTTCGCTCGGGTGGGCCAGAACGTGAATGCGCTGGTAACGAACACCGACGTTCCCGTTCAGCGTCATGTTGAACAGCTTCGACTCGAAGTCCGTCATGACGTAGGACGAGAATGTGTCTTCCGTCGTCGAGTAGGACGGACGCGCGTAGGTGTTCCCGTCTGTCGCCAGGCAGGTATACAGGCATTGCGCGTTGTGGCCGCTCAGGTCCGCGACCTGACCCAGCTTCGAGAAGAAGGTGTCGAAGTCGAACACCTTCCAGCCATCAAGCAGGTTGCCGCGATCCGGCATGCCGCCGAAGAACTGGGCGCCGGGCAGGCTCTCAAGACTCGAATTGATGATGTCCTGATACTGGGCCTGCGTCATGGTGTAGGTTTTATAGAGCCTGTCGGAGATCGCCGTGTTGGTCGGCGACGTGTAGCTCGTACCGAACTGGCAAGGCGCGGAAGCAGGGGCCAGCGACGGCACGCAGAAACGCAATTGATCGAGGCTGCGGGCGCGATACAGGGTTACGCCCGGCTTGATGTCGAAGCCGCCTTCGCGCCAGGTCGTGTTGAAGCGGTCGCGATACTGGAGACCGAACTTGATGTCCTGGATCGGGCCGAAATGGTCGAACCGGCGGGTCGCGTCAACCTGGAAGTTGGTTTCGGTGTTCCGGTCGGCCTGAGGGGTGTATTCCAGCTGCGAGTTGCCGGACAGGCCGGTCGTGGTGCTTGCTATCGGATAGTAGGCTGCCGGGTTGTTCAGGTCGACGGTCGACGGGACGCTGAAGGTCCACAGGCCGTTTTCCGGAATCATCTTGAAGGTCGCCGACGGAATCGGTGCCACGAAGGTGAAGGCCTCGTCGCGGCGCTCGCTCTTCGCCAGGCTATATTGCAGGCGGTTGGTGATGACCCACTTCTTCCACTTCAGGTCGGCGCCGGCCTGGATGTAGTGCTGCTGGCTCTTGGTCTTGATATCGCGGATTTGCGACGACCAGTTCAGAGACGAAACGAAGCCGACCGGCACGGTCGTCGCGCTGGTGCGCACCATGTCGAATTGCGTGACATAGTGGTTGGCGTTGACCGAGACGTTCTGGATGTTCGTGGCCAGGACGCCGGTGGCGTTGGTCGAACCCGTCGGGCTGGCGATCTGCAGGTTGGCAGCGTCCTGGCGATAATCCAGGATGTTCGGGTTATACGAGACGAAGACCGTCAGGTTGTTGTTGACCTTGTAGTCGGCACGGAACTGCGCCGAGGTCCGCTTGTTCTGCAGGTTGTTGCGGCTGAAGCGCGGCAACGACGGTACGAAGTCTTCAAACTGAGCGTAGCAGGTCAGGCGCTGGTTGAAGTTGGCGGCCGTCGGCGCCGGGAACACCGTGGCGCAGGCGGCCTTGGACGTCACCGCCGCAACAGCGGGATCGTAAGGCGTCGCAAAGCTCCGGCTTGCCGAATTGTCCTGATCGCCCAGAGGGATATAACCCGAGTTCTTGTCGGACACGCGGGCAAAGTCGAAGGTCGTTTCCTGGTCGTCATAGGTGAAGTTGAACAGCAGGCCGAGCTTGCCGTTCATGAACTTACGGGCGCCGACCAGGTTGATGCGCGGCGTGACCTTGTCGTTCAGCGAGTTCTGCTGATATTGCAGGTTCATCTTGAACAAGGGCTTGGCGAAGTCTAGGCCGGTACGTTGCTGAATGCGGACCGTGCCGCCGACGCCGCCTGGCGTCATGTCGGCGGTGGCGCCCTTGACGACGTCGACGCTCTTGATCAGGTCGGACGACATATCGGTAACGCCGGCGGTGCGGCCGTCCTGGTTGCCGGTCGGCAGCATGGTCATGCCGTCGACTTCGACGCGGACCAGGTCGGCCGCCTGGCCGCGAATGGTGAAGCCGCCGGGGGTGCCGTCATCGGCCGTGTCCAGACCGACACCGGCGATACGGGCAATGGCGGAAGCGGCGTCCTTGTCCGGGAACTTGCCGATGTCGTCAGCGACGATCGAGTCCTGGGCCGTGGCGGCGCGCTTCTTGCGGTTGATGGCCGACTGCTCCGACTTGCGGACGCCGACGACGATGACTTCCTGCGTCGTATCGCCGTTGTCGGCCTTCTTGTCGTTCGAAGCGGCCTGGGCGTGCGCCACGCCGGTCAAAGCCGCGGTCGCACTCAGCGCGATCATCGACGCACCGAACATAAGCTGAATTGTCTTTTCTTTGAACGTTTTCATGTCGTCCCTTTTCCGTCCTTTTTGTTGTGCCGTGTTTTACAGTGCCGGTTGATCCGGCTTCAATTAACGCAAGGCATTCCCATGCCCCGGTTCCAGGCCGGCAGCTGCAAGGTGATGGCAATGCGGTTTTACTGACCCGCTTTCAGGTCAGGATTTCGTTGTTCTCGTTGTTTTCAGCGTCTTCCTCCCCCAAACTTTCTGTTCCCCTGCCTCATTTCGGATACTGCTTCAGCCACTGCTCATAGGCAGTGATGGCTTTCTGCGGTTGATTGGCGTACCAGGAATAGCCGTTGCGGCGGCCCTTCGAGATCTCGTTGACATCGTCATGGATCGACTTGTCCCAGTCGCCGAAGATCGGCTTACCGGTCTTGATGTCATAGTTGCGCGACCAGATCGGACCGGCGCCCGGCTTATCGATCAGCTTGCGGCCTTCGTCATCGCTGACCTTGGTGAATTCCTTATCGTAGACGGCGTGCGCCTTCAGCCAGGCGACACCTGAATGGATGGCAGCCTTGATCTCAGGCGACGGATTGGGGCGGCGCATCAGGTACAGCAGTACGTCCGTGCTTTCAGCGCTGGCCAGCGAACGCATTTCGTAGTTACGCGCCGAGATCGGCTGCAGGATCAGGGCGTCGACCTGCTGCGGCCAGACGGTCTTCTGGCCATCGACCACGACCTGCGAGTCGAGAATGATCTTGACCACGCGGGTAGCGCTCACACCGGCCTGCTGGCGGAGATCGGCGGGCACGAAAGCGAAGTCGGGCTTGGACTCGGCGACGTCGGCCAGGATCATCGACGCTTCAGCCACGGCGTTGTCGTTGAAGGTGATACCGTCGTGGAAACCGCCCTCGATCGGATAGACCTGCGGCCAGCCGCCATTGGGATACTGCGCCATCAGGAGATATTTGATGCCCTTGACGATGCTGGCGCGATAGGGATCGCCGTCGTTGCCGGGCAGTTGCGCCTGGACGCGGCCGAGGAAACGCATCTCGGTCGTGGTGGCGCCGTTGTCGAGCGTGCCGACAAACGTCCAGTAACGATCATGCGGCGCGTCGAAGCTGCCGGTGCCGACTTCCATGGTCTCGGCGTTGTTGCCGTAACGCTGGCCATGCTGACGCGGCGGCTTAGTGCGGTCCTGGTTCTTGCTCCAGCCGCCCGATGGCGTCTGGAAGCTGACGATGTCGTCGGCGATGGCGCGGGCTTCGGCAGAGGCATACCAGGCGTTGTCGCGGTCGAGCGGCATCTTGCCGGAACCGGCAACCGGCGGTGGCGGAATGGTATCCATGCCCTTTTGTTCGGCTGCCAGCGTATCGCGGTCGAACTGCATCTGTTTGGCGGAACGATCGATATAGGCGGTCCAGGCGGCGCGCTGGCCGGCGGGCAGTTCGCTCAGACGGTCCCTGGTTACGTCAGTCGCCGGTGTATTGGTACCGACAACGGCAGCCATGGCCGGCATGGCCAACGACAGCGCAACCGCTGAAATCACGCCCAGGCAAACGCGGACCGTCATTACCATCCCTGTAGTTAAGATTATTGTTCCAAAATTGATACTGTAGGATCAAGGCCTTGTAAACGCACTGGCGCAATTTCGACAAACTTTTTAAAAAATATTTCATATGTGATTTTTTACCATTGAGTCATAATTATATTTGAAAAAAATGACGCTTAAAGTCGGACATATCTGCTTGAAATAGATCCATTTTGGTAAAAAATTTTGCTTAAAACCTAAATTCTGTCAGCTCCGCGCATAATGCCCGCTTGCGCGTATCGCAAGTTGCGCAAAGTGGCGGCTTGTTGCATAATGGAAACAGTCATATGTGATATTATTATACAATTTCACATATTGAGGCATCAAAGTGCTTAATCGGGACGCACTGACGCGCTTCCGGTCGAGAAATGCAGATAGCCTTTGGTAAAAAGATATCCGGCAGCCTAGAGCGACGGTTGCATGCCCTCGACGGCAACCTTCCAGCCGGTCTTCGGGAAGCCGGGTGTCTGGCCCTTTTCACCGTCCCAGCCGCCAGCCATCAAGCCAACCGCAAGCAGCAGGGCGCCATTCGACGGGAAATAAGTTTCCGCGGCGCGAGCATAGCCGTGCCCGTCCGGACCATCGGCGGGCTGAGTGGTGCCGGCGCCGGTGGCCTTCGGGACAAACATCATGGCGGCCGCGTCGAGGTGGATGCGCGGGGTCATGCCGCTTGAGCCGAACTGATTGTTCTTGGCGGTGAAGAACAGCCAGTCGACCGCTTCTTCCGGCGCCTGCAGGCGGGCGGCGGTCATGGCGATCATGCCGTAGTCCCAGCCCCAGGTCTGGCGCAGGTCCCAGTCGCTTTTGACCCGATCCAGCGTCCGGCGCATGGTGGCGGCATCGACGCCTGTGCCCGGCAGCCAGCCAAGCGGCATCAGGACGGACGGGTGGTCGCGGTTCATGCAGGCTTCGTCGACCGCATTGGCTTTGCATTGCGCCGTCGCCGATTTGTCCCAGAAATCGGGCACGGACTCGGCGGTCAGATAGAGGCCGTCTTTCTTCGGCAGGTCCGGCCACTTGGCCAGCACAGCGTCCCAGTCGGCGCGGCGGGCCTGGCCGTTGCGCACGCGCCAGGCCTGGGCCGTCTCGATGCCCCAGCGGAAATAGGCGACTTCGAAGGCGGGATTCCAGGTGGTGAACGGATCGTAGTTTTCCTGCACCGGAATGACCGGCG
>JBEHYZ010000008.1:0-114639 GCA_048497915.1 Pseudomonadota bacterium | reverse complement strand
GCTGCTCCTCGGACTGTCAAGGCCCGTCCAGATCTGTCAGCTCTCCGACTCCGTCTCCAAGATCCTCACAATGGCAACCTTCGCCGCATACGATATCAGGTCAGATATACACAGGCGCGGTTAGGGAAGGCCGATCAGGCCTTCCGCTCCTGCAGTATATTACCGCCATCGACCACCAGCACGGCACCGTTGATGTAACTTGCCGCATCCGACGCCAGAAACACCGCTGCCGCTGCGATTTCGGCGGGGCTGCCGGCGCGTCCGACCGGAGTCTTTGTTGCGGCCACCCGTTCCTCCGGCGTCGAGGCGCCCGTATCGACCCAACCGGGCGCGACCGCATTGACGGTCAGGCCTGCCGGCCCCGTTTCCAAAGCCAGTGCATGGGTCAGGCCGACCATCCCGGCCTTGGCCGCAGAATAGGCCGACTCGCCGATATTCGACACCAATGGCCCGGTGACCGAGGCGATGTTCACCACCCGGCCATATCCCGCCGCGATCATATCCGGCAGGAAGGCGCGGGTCGCCAGGAAGGTCGTTTTCAGCGTCACGGAAATGCCAATGTCCCATTCGGTTTCGTCGAGCTCGGCGAACACGATTTGCTTGGCCGGGGTCTTGATCGAGCCCATGCCGGCATTGTTGACAAGGATATCGACAGGACCGACGGCTTGCCGGAGCTGGGCGACTTCGGCGGCTGAAGTCAGGTCGCAGACGAACGCCCGGGCGGAAATGCCTTCGTCGGCGAGGTCGGCGGCGCGGGCATGAATGCGGTCGCTGGCGCCGGTGATCATCACGGTGACACCGGCCTGGCCAAGTGCCCGGGCAATAGCGAAGCCGATACCGTCGCGGGCGCCGGCGCCGGTGACAAGCGCGATGCGCGACGGGCTGAAGAGCGGATAACTCATGACGTTCCCCTTAGTACCCGGCGGTCACGCCGAAATCGATCGACAGGGCGGCACCCGTAATCGGCGCGGCCAGCGGCTCGCAGATGAACTCGATGAACCGGGCGATCTCGTCGGCATTGATGAACCGCGCCAGGTCGCCCTGCGGATAGTTTTCCAGCAGCTTGCGCTTGTAGCCGTCCGGATCGTTGCCGCCGTAGATGCGCGCCTGGTCCTCGATCATCGGCGTGGCGACGTCGCCTGGACAGATGGCGTTGACCCGGATGCCGCGCGGTGCCAGCTCCAGCGCCAGCGCCTTGGTCAGCAGCACCAGGCCGCCCTTGGAAGCGCAATAGACGGCCGCGCCGGTATTGCCGACCACGCCCGCATCCGAGGCAATGTTGACGATGACGCCGCGCGACTTGGCCAGATGCGGAATGGCTTCGGCGGTCAGGAAGAAGGCGCCCTTGAGATTGACGTCGATGACGCGGTCCCACTCGGTCTCGGTCACGTTTTCCGCCGGCCCTTCCAGCCAGATGCCGGCGCCGTTGACCAGAATATCAAGACCGCCCGCCCAGTCGGTGACGGACGCGATCGCCGCCTTGCAGGTCGCGGCGGTGCGCACGTCGACCGGCACCGGCAGGACTTTTGCGCCGGCGGCGGTCACCTGGGCCGCGACGTCGGTCAGCCGGTCTCCGGCCAGGTCAAGCAGCGCGATATGCGCGCCCTTGGCGGCGAAACGCAGGGCGGTCGCCAGGCCCATTCCGCCGGCGCCGCCGGAAATGGCGATTTTGAGAGGGGCTGATGTCACGACTGTTTTCCCGATAGTTGGAACCTATGATCGCGATCAATGTCATTTGATGAACTAAAATACAATACGCGGCGACGAAAATCGGGAAATTTCCGCATTTATTGCGAAAAATGGCCGTTTTATCGTCGTTTTGCTGCGAAAAATCCGAAACTGTCCGGATCAGGGTTTGATGCGGCTGGAGATTTCCAGATGGCGCCGCATCAGCGCCGAGGCCCATTCGGTGTCGCCCGACTCGGCGGCATCGAGGATTTCCAGATGCTCGCGGCAACTGGCGTGGATTCGGTCGAGCCCAGCCGTCCAGCGGTAGTCGACAAACCGCCGCACCTGATTCTGCATCTGGATGGCCTGATGCAGGAAGTGGTTGCCGGAACTGGCCGCCAGCAATTCGTGGAAGCTGGAGTTCATTTCGAAGAACTGCACCATCGACACGGTTTCCGGCTGCATCGACAGGATGTTTTCCATCTCGCGGCGGCTGCGTGCCGCCCACGGCTTGTCCAGGGCGAAGCCGGGCTGCAGGAAGCCCGACGGTTCGAGGAGCAGGCGGAAGCGATAGCTGTCGTCGTGGCTTTCGATGGAGCGCAGCAGCGGGGCGAAGTTCCAGCCATAGCCGGCATTGCGGTCGATGACGCGGTCGTTGGCCATGCGTTGCAACACGCGCCGCATCAGCTTGCGGCCGACATTGTACTGGCGGATGATGTCGGCCTCGTTGAACTGGTCGCGAATCCGCTTTTCCATGTAGTCGGAAGCGATAGCCAGATAGAGCGCTTCTTCCTCGTCAGCATCCTGGTGCGCGTCCGTCAGCTCATCGATCTCCGCCGCCGAGGCAACGACGCGAAACCCGCGGCGCGGACCGCTTGGTTCCAGGATTTTCAGGCTGGCCAGTTGCTCGAGCGCCGCGCGGACGGGCGATCGCGAGACGTGCAGGATCTCGGCCAGGCTGGTTTCCGACACCGATCCACCGTCCGACAGGTTATTGTCGCGGATATATTCAGCGATCTGGATGGCGATCTTGCTGCTCAGTTTAACTGAGGCTGACTCAAGGCTGTCTGCAACCATTTTCTGCGTACCTGTCGGGATCCCCGGCCGCCGTCAAAGCGACGGACATTTTCCCTAATATAGGATTCGGTGCGGGGAGCGACAATCGCAAAGTTTGGCCCGTCTCAACCCCATGCTTTTGCACATTATTTACTTAAAAATCGTTATTGGGCCTGACGGGCATCCAAACCCGCTTGTGGCGCCTCTGCGTTACGCTTTAAGATATTGGCTTTCCTGTGGCGCATTTCATAGCCATGTTATATATTTGTCACAAGCTCGACGTAAAGTACTTTTGTCGATTAAAATACATTGTCACTCTCCCCTTTGTCGCCATACTTATGATCACGCCAGACCCTGAAATACGGCGAACCACAATAAGAGGCGCTCAGCGCGCAGAATTAGGGATTGAAAAATGAAGACGCGTAATTGGAATTCGAAATCTCTGGCGGTTGGAGGCGGGCTGACCCTCGCGCTCCTGATGAACACAACCGCGCTTGTCCACGCCGCGAGTGCCCAGGACACCCAGGCCGCCGACCCGGCCATCCCCGAAAGCAAGGGCGCCCAGCCCGGCACCAAGCCGAGCCTGGAAGTCATCATCGTCACCGCCGACCGCAAGAACACCTACGGCGCGTCGCTGGTCCAGGCGGGTTCGTTCCGCGGCGCCACCCAGCTCGACACGCCGCTGACCGTCAACGTCCTGCCGCAGGAAGTCATCACGTCCCAGCAGGCGCTGATGATCGGCGACGTCATGAAGAACACGCCGGGCGTGACCAGCTCGCAAACCTCGCCGGTCATCTACAGCAACCTGGCCATCCGCGGCATCGCGGTTGAAAACCGCGGCAACTTCCGCCTCAACGGCAGCCTGCCCATCCTCGGCCTGATCGACCTGCCGCTGGAAGACAAGGACCGCGTTGAAGCGCTGAAAGGCGCGTCGGCCCTGTACTATGGCTTCACCGCGCCGTCAGGCATCATCAACCTCACCATGAAGCGCCCGACGCCCGATCCGATGCTGGCGACGACGGTATTCGGCGACAGCAACTCCAGCCTGGGCCTGCATGTCGATGCCGGCGGCACGGCCGGCAACTTCGGCGCCCGCGTCAATGCGGTCTACGCCAATGTGGACTACGGCATCCGTTACGCCGAGGGCAATCGCGCCCTGCTGTCCGGCGCCTTCGACTGGAAGCCGACCGACAAGCTGACCTTCAACCTGGATATGGAATATATCTTCAAGAAGGCCAATGAGCCATACGTCTTCAACCTGCTGAACCCCAAGTCGACGACGACCAATCTCTATCCGGTCATGCCGATCCCGGATCTGCCCGATGCCAAGCAGAACCTGGGCCCGAGCTGGTCGTGGAACCGCACGCGTGAAGCCAACGTCCTGTTCCGCAGCCACTACAAGATCAGCGACGCCTGGGACTTCACCCTGGAAGCCGGCACGTCGCAGCTGACGCGTGACCGCCACTTCAACCAGTTCACGCCGAACTATGCCGATGCCAACAACTATGCCTTCAAGGGCGACGGCAGCGGCGTGGTCCGTGTCAACCTGCAGCCGGGTCAGACCTATCATAACCGCAACATCCGCACTGAGCTGGCCGGCACCTTCTACACCGGTCCGTTCCTGCACGAACTGCTGGTCGGCTGGTCGGAAAACGTCCGCGATCTCTATGCCTCGACGGCCACGGCCTTCAGCTATAACCAGAACATGTTCAACCCGGTCGCCGCCCCGGCGGAGCCTGCGCTCGGTGTCCGTGTCGGCGCCCATACCCGGATCGACGATGTCGGCGCCTATCTGTTCGACCGCGTCAAGTACGGTTCCTGGCTGCAAGTCCTGGTCGGCGTGCGTAAGGTCGACTACACCGAATCCAACCTCGACACGGGCGTGACCACCTTCCACGCTACGCCGACGCCGGTGTCTTACGGTGTCGTGATCAAGCCGAAGAGCTGGATCAGCATCTACAGCACCTATATCGAAGGCCTGGAAACCACGGCGGCGGCGCCGATCACCGCCGTCAACGCCCTGGACCCTCAGCCGCCTACGCAGTCCAAGCAAAAGGAACTGGGCCTGAAGATCGAGCCTAAGAAGGGCCTGCTGCTGGCGGTGTCGAGCTTCGACATCGACCGCGGTCTGGCCTACCTCAACGGCGCCAACCGCTACGTCGTCGATGGCCGTGGCCGCTATAAGGGCACCGAGCTGAACCTGACCGGCGACATCTCGCGTAACCTGTCGGTCTATGCCAGCGCCACCTTCCTCGACGCCAAGCAGGAGCAGGGGGCCGATACGGTCATCTCGGGCACCAATGTGACGCCGACCCAGAACGGCCTGCGCATCGAAAACACGGCCAAGACGACCTGGTCGGTGTCGGGTCAGTACCGTCTCAACTCGCTGCTGGACGGCCTGAGCGTCACGGCCGGCGTCTATTATATCGGCGATCGTGCGGTTAACCCGCTCAACGAAGCCTTCGTTCCGGGCTTCACCACCTACGATCTTGGCATGAGCTACAAGACCAAGATCTACAACAAGTCGGTTACCTTCCGCGTCAATGGCGTGAACGTGACCAACGAAAAGTACTGGGTCTCGACCGGTGGCAACCTGATGGCTGTCGGCGCGCCGGGCTCGGTCAAGTTCTCGATGACGACGCGTTACTGATCGCCTGTTTCCACGATCAGCGCCGGGGCCATTTCTGCGGAAATGGTCCCGGTTTCTACCGTTCAACGTTCAATTCCAAATGAATAAGGTCGTGTCCATGTCCGCCTCTACGAAAGCGTTCAAGTCCAGCGTTGCCGCCTTGGCGATTGTTGGGGTCTTGCTGGGCGGCGGGACAGGCGCTTGGGCCGGGCCGTCGCAATCGTCTCCATCGCCGGTGCCGCCGCCGGACTGTGAGACGCGGGTAGGCTTCGACCTCAATACCGTCGAAAAGGGCTACCTGCTGCCCACCGCGGCCGGTGAGAAGACCTGCATTCCCTTCACCACGACCCGACTTCCGCGCCCTGACGGCTATACGGGCAGCGACTACTATGTCGACGAGTTCACCAACCCGAAGCTGATCGACATCTGGAAGGCCTGCCAGGCCAATGCCGACTGCCTGGCCCGCACCAGTGCGCTGGTCAAGAAACGCCTGCCACCGCATGGCGAATACAATATTACCGACCGCGCCAAGCTGTTTGCCCTGGGTCGCGTCGATGCGCAGGGCGCGCCCGTGACCCTGACCAGCGTCCGCCGTCCGGCGTTTTTTGCCCAGGCGCCTTACAAGGAGCCGATCGCGGCAGCTGAGGCCGACACCTTCACCATCGAATTCACCGCGCCGCGCGACGCCTATGAGCGTCTGCACCTGGACATGACCGACACCATCAAGCTGCGCGGCTGGTACCTGCGCGGCAAGGGCGTCGACGACGGCAAGGGCCACAAGGTGCGCGCGCTGATCCTGATGTCCGAAGGCGGCGGGGGCCGCCTGGTCGCCCTCGAGGATCCGGCGGACAGGCTCTATCATCTCGACGCCAACGGTGCGGCGGTGCTCAACCCCTATCCCTCCGCCAGCACCGGCGCTTCGGGCTCGGCGCGGTGGCGCGACCTTTTGTATCAGTTCCAGAAGGCCGGCTATGACGTCCTGGCCTATGACCGCCGCGGCATTGGCATTTCCGGTGGCTACAGCGACACCAATACCCTGCAGCAGGGGCGCGATATTCTTGACGTTATCCGTAGCCTGAAGTCGGGTGAGGGCGTATCGATCGTCACATCTAAGGGCGCGGTCCTGACCGGACCTGCCGCCGTGGCCGCTGTCATGGGCAAGGCGCAGGCCGACAAGATGCCGATCCTGCTGGGTGGCTATTCGCGCGGCACCATGTCGACCGGCTGGGCGATGATGCGCAACTTCGACAAGACCTGCGACTATGACCTGCCGGGCACGCCCTGCGGTCCCGCCGTCGGCCTGAAGAACATCAAGGGCGCGATGATGACGGGCGACTACACGCCGGGACCGGGCTTCTCGTCGGTCACCGAAGACCCCAAGGACATCATCCACTCCGAATTCGAAGGCGCGAACGAAGCCGACAACAATGTTGTCTTTTTCCCGAGCTCGGCCGTGCTGGCCAGCGTGCCGAAATGGCCGGGTCTGTTCGTCGCCCGGGGGCTGTGGGACTATTGCGAGAGCCTCGAGGGCAGCGTGATGGCCTATGACCGCACCACAGGCCTCCGGGAGCTGATGGTCGTCCGCGGTCCGCACGAGATCGAGGTCTGGCCGAAGGTCGAGTGGGAGCGCAGCCTGTCGCGCATGCTGGTCTTTGCCAGAGCAGCGACGCTGGGCAAGAAAGAGCTGCCCGGCGGCAGGTCCTGGACCACCATGAAAGATCTGGTCGCCACCACGTCGGACGTCTGGGAAGACTCGACCCATCCGGTGGTGACGAAATAATAACTGCCGGTTCGGCAGTTAAATTGTGATCACAATTTACAACCTGCACATAGCGGGCACGCGAAGGCGTGGCCGCTTTTTCCGTTTCCAAGTGATTGAATTATTGACAAAAATAAAACAATCCGGCTTGACATTGAGGCTGAAAAACCGCAAATTGTGATCACAATTTCTGCAAATCGTTCTCACTGAGGTTTTCCCGATGACCCTTTCAACGCCCGTTGCTGTGGCCGCCACGATGGAGGGCGTTCAAAGCGCCTGCCGTCAGGTGGCGCTGCCCGGTTCGGCCTGGATCGACGGCAGGGCCTATCAGGCAAAATCCGGCCGGATGGTCGAGCATGTGTCGCCGCGCGATGGTCAGGTTTTCAACCGGCTGACCGCCTGCGGCGCGGATGACGTCAATGTCGCTGTCGCCTCGGCGCGCGCCGCGTTCGAAGACGGCCGCTGGCGTAAGCAGACCCCGCAGGCCCGCAAGGCCATCCTGCACCGCCTGGCCGACCTGATGGAGCGCCACGCCGAAAACCTGGCGCTGCTCGAGATGCAGGACACCGGCAAGCCGATCCGCGACGTCCGCAACGTCGATATCCCTTTGGCGATCAAGACCACACGCTATTACGCCGAGGCGCTCGACAAGATCACCGGCGAAGTGGCGGTGACTCCCGACACGCGCTTTTCCTACGCCGTGCATGACCCGTTGGGGGTGATCGGCGCTATCGTGCCGTGGAACTTCCCGCTGCACATCGCGATGTGGAAGGTCGCCCCGGCCCTGGCCATGGGCAACTCGATCGTCCTCAAGCCGGCGGAGCTGTCATCCATGTCGGCGCTTTACACTGCCGCGCTTGCCGTTGAAGCCGGGCTTCCGGCCGGAGTGTGGAACGTCGTGACGGGCAAGGGCACCGAAGCCGGCGACGCCCTGGCCCGCCATATGGATGTCGACCTGATCACCTTCACCGGCTCCGGCAATGTCGGTCGGTCGCTGATGCGTGCCTCGGCCGACAGCAATCTGAAGCGCGTGGCGCTGGAACTCGGCGGCAAGTCGCCTCAGGTGGTGTTCGCCGACTGCGATGATCTGGAACGCGCCGCCAACGACGCCGCCTGGGGCGTGTTCTATAACCAGGGCCAGGTCTGCACCGCCGGCTCGCGCCTGCTGGTCGAAGCCTCGATCAAGGACGCCTTCGTCGCCCGCGTCGCTGAAATCACCCGCGCCATCAAGGTCGGCGATCCCTTCGATCCGGAAACGCGCTTTGGCGCCATGATCTCCAGTACCCAGATGAAGACCGCGCTCGACTACATCGCCAAGGGCGAGGCGGGCGGCGGGCGGATCGTCGCCGGCGGCAAGCAGGCGCGCGTCGAAACCGGCGGTGCCTATGTCGAACCGACCGTGCTGGACGCCATTCGACCCGACAACATCCTGGCGCAGGAAGAGGTGTTCGGGCCGGTCCTGTCGGTCATGACCTTCGACGACGAAGCCGAAGCGTTGCGTCTGGCCAATGACACGATCTTCGGTCTGGCGTCGGGCGTGTGGACCTCGAACATCAACAAGGCGATGCGCTTCACCAAGGAAATCCGCGCCGGTCTGGTGTGGGTCAACGGCTGGGACGCCTGCGACATCACCTCGCCGTTCGGTGGCGTCAAGCAGTCGGGCTTCGGCCGCGATCGCTCGCTGCACGCCCTCTACAAATATGCCGACCTGAAAGCGGTCACCATTACTACCGGAACCTGACTATCGTGCCTTTAAGTTCTCAAGTCTCAGAATTGCTTGCGCCTTTTGTTCTATCGGCGCCGTCGTCCAGCCGCTTTGCCGTGACGAGCCCGCTCGATGGCGGTGTGCTCGGCCATGTCGCCAACCAGGGCGCGGCCGAAACCACGGCGGCCATCGCAGCGGCTGACGCAGCTTTTCCAGCCTGGGCGGCACGCACCGCCAAGGAGCGCTCGCTCATCCTGCGCAAATGGTACGACCTGATCGTCACCCATGCCGATACTCTGGCGGAAATTGTCTACCTGGAGCAGGGCCGGCCGCTGAAGGAATCGCGCGGCGAGGTGCTCTATGGCGCCAGCTTCGTTGAATGGTTCGCCGAGGAGGCCAAACGCGCCTATGGCCGCACCGTACCTGCGACCATGCCGGGCAAGCACCTGACGACCATCAAGCAGCCGGTCGGAGTCTGCGTCGCCATCACGCCGTGGAACTTTCCGATCTCGATGATCACCCGCAAGGTGGCGCCAGCCCTGGCCGCCGGTTGCACCGTCGTTGTCAAGCCGTCCGAAGAAACGCCGTTGTCGGCCCTGGCCCTGTGGAACCTGGCCCGGCAGGCTGGATTGCCAGATGGCGTGCTGAGCATCGTCACCACCCTGGATGCGTCGGCCGTTGGCGGCGCCATGACCGGCGATGTCCGCGTGCGCAAGCTGAGCTTCACCGGCTCGACGGATGTCGGCAAGCGCCTCTATGCCCAGTGCGCGCCGACGATCAAACGGATCTCGCTCGAGCTGGGCGGCAATGCGCCGTTCATCGTGTTCGACGATGCCGACCTGCCCGCCGCGGTCGAAGGCCTGCTGGCGTCGAAGTTCCGCAACACCGGTCAGACCTGCGTCTGCGCCAATCGCATCCTGGTTCAGGACGGCATATATGACGCCTTCGCCAAGGCCCTGAGCCTGCGCGTCCGGCAACTGACCTCCACCGGCAGCGATGCCCATCTTGGGCCGCTGATCAACCGGCGTGCTTTCGACAAGGTGACGCAGCTGGTCGACGACGCGCGGGCGCGCGGCGCCAGCTCGGACACCGGCGATCCAGGCCACGGCCTGCACTACCCGCCGACGGTGCTGACCGGCGTGACGCAGGACATGGCCATTTTCTCCACGGAGATCTTCGGTCCGGTGGCGCCGCTCTATCGCTTCACGACCGAAGCGGAAGCAGTGGAACTGGCCAACGACACGCCGTTCGGTCTGGCCGCCTATGTCTTCACCCGCGACATCGGCCGGGGCATGCGCATGATGCGCGCCCTCGACTGCGGCATGGTCGGCGTCAATGACGGCGTCATCTCCACGGAAGCGACACCGTTCGGCGGCGTCAAGCAATCGGGCATCGGCCGCGAAGGCGCGGTCGAAGGCCTGGAAGAATATCTCGTCACAAAATACGTCTCATTCGGAGGCCTGAACTAAATGAAAACCCTCGATTTCCTGAACCAGCAGAAGACCGTCTATGTCGACGCCCACCCCAAGTCGCAGGCCCTGTCTACCAAGGCGACCGCCTGGCGGTCCGGCGTGCCGCTGCACTGGATGCGCGACTGGGCGACGCCGTTCCCAATCTATGTCGAAAAGGCCAAGGACATCACCCTGACCTGTGTCGACGGCCTGAGCTATGACGACTTCTGCCTGGGCGACACGCCGTCGCTGTTCGGCCATGCTCGTGAGGAACTGACGCGCGCCATCGCTGCCCAGGCGGCTGAAGGCATGGGCTACATGCTGCCGACGCCGCGCGCCAACCGCGTTGCCGACCTGCTGAAGGAACGCTTCGGCTTCCCGGTCTGGCAGATGGCGACCACGGCCTCGGACGCCAACCGGTCGCTGATCCGCTGGGCACGGGCGATCACTAAGCGCGATCAACTGTTGATTTTTGATGGCTGTTATCACGGCATGGTCGATGACTGCATGGTCGCGCTTTATGACGGCCAGCCGCGCAATAAGAAGGGCCTGATCGGTCAGGTCACAGACATCACCAAGACCACCCGGGTCATTCCGTTTAACGACCTTGCCGCGCTCGAAGCCGCTTTGAAGCCGGGTGATGTTGCTGCCGTGTTGGCTGAGCCGGTCATGACCAACTGCGGCATGATCGCGCCCGAACCCGGCTATCACGAGGCCCTGCGTGAGCTGTGCACCAAGTACGGCACGCTGCTGATCCTGGATGAGACCCACACCATCTCGTCGTCGCCCTCGGGCTATACCGGCCTGCACGGGCTGAAGCCGGACATGTTCTGCCTCGGCAAGGCCATAGCCGGCGGCATTCCGGCGGCCGTCTGGGGCGTCACCGCCGAAACCGCGGCGCGTATGGACGCGGCTCAGGCCGAAATCGGCGCTGGCCAATCCGGCATCGGCACGACGCTGACCGGCAACAGCCTGGTCATGGCCGCCATCGAGGCCATGCTGACCGAGGTTATCGTCCCTGAAGCCTATACCCACATGCACGAAGGCGTCGCCTATCTGGCCGTCGAACTACGCAAGCTGATCGCCAGCCAGAGCCTGCCGTGGACCGTTATCAATGTCGGCGCCCGCATCGAGCTGGTCTTCGCGCCGGAGCCGCCCGCCAATGCCGCCGCCATGCGCGTCTACCTGACCCATGACCTGCTTGAGGCCTTCCACCTGTTCCTGATCAACCGGGGCATCCTGATCGCGCCGTTCCACAATATGGTGCTGATCACCCCGAAGACCGACCGCGCCGCCATCGACCGGCTGATCGCCGCCGTGGCTGAGTTCGGCGCCATTTTCAAGGAGCTGACATGACCTTTCAGCCCGTAGCGGAGGTGGCGGAGGCGACGGCCTTTCTCGACGCCCATCCCGAAATCCAGTTCTTCGAGATCCTGTTCACCACCATGGCCGGGGTGACGCGCGGCAAGCGCCTGCGCCGCCATGAGCTGCTGCCGATCTATGAGTACGGCCGCTTCCTGCCCGGCTCGATCCTCGTGCTCGACATGCTGGGCAATGACTGCGAAGACACCGGCCTGGTCTGGGAAGACGGCGACGCCGACCGCCTGGCCAAGCCGGTGCCCGGTACGCTGGTCCCGGCGCCGTGGCTGGGTGACGACATCGGCCAGGTCATGCTGTCGCTCTACGAACTGGACGGCACGCCGAACGACCTCGACCCGCGCCAGGTGCTGCAACGCGTGCTCGACCGCTATGCCGCCGACGGCCTGACACCGGTAGTGGCGTGCGAGCTGGAGTACTACCTGGTCGACATCAAGCGCGGCCCGAAGGGCGAACTGCAGCCGGCGCGCACCTTCAACACGCGCGAAACACCGACCGCCACTCAGGTCTACGGCCTGCCTGAGGTGGAGGCCCACGCCCCGTTCTTCCGTGAACTGTGGGCTGCGGCTGACCGCCAGAACCTGCCGCTGGAAAGCGGCATTTCCGAGTTTGCGCCGGGACAGGTCGAGTTCACCCTGAAGCACCGCGCCGACGCCCTACGCGCCTGCGACGACGCCATGATGTACAAGCGCCTGGCCAAGGGCACCGCCTTGTCCCTCGGCATCGAAGCGACGTTCATGGCCAAGCCGTGGGCGGAACGCTCCGGCTCCGGCCTGCATGTGCATATCTCGGTCGCTGACATCAACGGCGCCAATCTGTGCGCCAGCGAGGCGCCGGAGGGCTCCTCGACGCTGCAGCACATGATCGGCGGCATGAAGGACGGCCTGGCCGAGTGCATGGGTCTGCTGGCGCCGAACGCCAACAGCTTCAAGCGCTTCAAGGCCAATTCCTATTCGCCTGTCGGCCTGACCTGGGGGGTGAATAACCGCACCGCCACGCTCAGGGTCACGGCAGGTCCCGCCAGGACGCGCCACGTCGAACACCGTGTCGCTGGCGCCGACGCCAATCCGTATTTGGCCCTGGCCGCGATCCTGGCCTTCGCCCACCACGGCATAACGCACAAGATCGACCCGGGCCCGCCGGTCACCGGCAACGGCTATGCGACCGCTGCCGAAACCGGCGCGAAGCTGCCGTCCAACTGGTACGCCGCCACCGAGCACCTGTCGGGCTCGAAGGTGCTGCGCGACTACCTCGGCGACCGCTTCATCGACATCTACGTCAAGGTCAAACGCGCGGAACAGGCGCGCTTCTTCGAAGCTGTCACCGAGCTCGATTACGAATGGTACCTCCGCAATGCCTAAAGTCGCCAAGCCCGTCGTGGGCGTGATCTGCTGCAACCGTCAGGTCGACGGCGAGACCGCGCAGCTCGTCATGAGCCGCTATGTCCGTCCGGCCATGCAGCACGCCAACTGCCAGGCCGTTCTCATCCCCGCCATCGACGATGATTTCGATGCCGGAACGCTGATCGGCCGACTGGACGGCCTGTTGCTCACCGGCTCGCCGTCCAATGTCGAAACGCGCCATTACGGCCAGGAAGGCGGGGAGGGGCCGTTCGACGCCGCCCGCGACAGCGTCGCCTTTGCCTTGATCAATGAAGCGATGGAGATGGGCGCACCGGTGTTCGGCATCTGCCGCGGCTTCCAGGAGATCAATGTCGCCCTGGGCGGTTCGCTGCGCCGGGATGTCGGCCACGCGGAGCTTCCCCACCATGCACCGGACGGTGTCGATTTCGACACCATGTTCGCCCACAGCCACCCGGTGTCGCTGACGCCGGACGGGCTGTTCCGCAAGGCGTTCCATGCCGACACGATTACGGTCAACTCCTCGCACTTCCAGGGCGTCGATCGCCTCGGTAAGGGCCTGCATGTCGAGGCGACCTCGGCGGACGGCCTGATCGAGGGCTTCAGCTGCGATGTTGACGGCGCTCCAGTCGTGGCCGTGCAGTGGCATCCGGAGTGGCAGACGCCGAAACACGCCGACCGCCTGGCCTATTTCGGTATGCTGGGCCGGGCCCTGCGCGGCGCCCGCCTAGACGAGCTGGCCGGTTAGCACCGGCCACGCCCGGTCGCCGGAATTGACATTGACGGACCGTTCGATCGTCACCTGCGCGCCATTGAAGCGGCAGGTGACGGCATCGATGAACGCCGTCGCCGTAAAATGCCAGGTCATATGCAGGGTATCGTCGTCGCTGAAATAGCCGCCCGCCGTGACCGGCGTGCCAACCAGTTCATAGCCGTGGTGCAGGTCGCGGCCAGGAATGTCCGTCCGGTCCTGGATCCATTTGCGCAGACCCGAGCGCAGGCTGTGCGTCCCGGTGGAGTCCTTGATCCGGATCGTGCATTCGCCTGGCCGGATGGCGAAGGCAACCTCTTCGATCTTCAGCGGATTGGCTGCCATGCGGTAGCGCCGTTCACCGCGCCAGCCGGTCGCGCCATTTGGCAATTCGATCGGACGCGCCATTTCCGCCAGCCGCTGGTCCAGCTGCGCCTGTCCCTTGCCCTGCGCGCCAAAGCCCGCCGGAAAATGCCGGAGCACCAGCGGCATCAGCGGGGTCTTCGGATCGGCGGCCGCGTTGATCACTATGGCGGCATCGTGCTCCGGGAAGACGATGGCCAACTGATCGAACAGGCCTTCGGCGACATAGGCGCCCTGCGGGTAGGTCCACCAGTGATAGGCATAGCCGTCATTGTGGGTGCGCGGGCGCGACGCTTCGGCCACCCAGTCGGCCGGCAGGATGCGCCGCCCCTGCCAAACGCCGTCCTGCCCGTGCAGGATGGCCAGCTTCAGCAGGTCCTCCGCCTTGCAGGTCAGGCCATTGCCGCCGGGATTGAGCCCGTCCGGACCGACATCCCAGGTCTCGCCGGTGATGCCGAGCGGCTGAAACAGCCGCGGTGTCAGGTAGTCGTGCAGGGTCTGGCCGGTGGTCTGCGCCAGGATGGCGGCCAGCATGTAGCTGGCGGCGCTGGAATAGGTGAATGCCGTGCCCGGCTGGTTGACGACGGGAATCTTGAAGAATTCGGCGATCCAGCTGCCCGGAATGCCGCGCCAGATCGAGCCGCTGACCTCGCTTTCATGGCCGGTGCGCATGGTGAGCAAGTCCTCGACCGTCATCAAGGCCAGCTTCTCGTCGACCTCGGCCGGCAGGTGCTCAGGAAAGAACGACACGACCTTGTCCGAAAGCCGGAAAGCCCCTTCGCTGACCGCCAGGCCGATGGCGCAGGCGGTGAAGCTCTTGGCGACCGAATGCTGGATGCGCGGCTGTTCCGGTCGGTACGGCCACTTCCAGCCTTCGACAACCAGCTTGCCCTGCCGGTAGATCAGGATGTCATGGATATCGAACCCGGCCGCCTCGGCGTCGTCAAGCAGGGCCGTCACGGCGGAAGGATCGACCCCGGCGTCGGTCGGTCGGCCGCGGACAAAGCCGTCTTTCGCAGAAAAAGATGCTGTTTTTGTTACGCTTTTCTTGGATGCTGTCGAAGCGGACATCGGCGATACTAACCTCGGATTTGACGGTACAGGGTCCGCCATATTTTATCGATTAACATCTTGAATAGGATTGACATGGCATTTCGTCAATGTATTTTATTTCAATAAAAGACATTATTCAATGAGGCGTGGCTTTCATGCCGGGAGAGAACATGATGAATGCGTTGCACGCCAAGCCGGGATCATCCTTAGGAGGCATGGACCGGAGGTCTCTCCTTTTGTCCTTGACGGCCGGCGCGCTCGCCAGTCAGGTTCCGGGCGTGGCGCATGCCGTGGAAGGCGGTCCGTGCGAACTGCTGGTCAGCTATCGCTGCAAGCCCGCCAATCGCCCGGCTTTCCGTACTTACCTGGTGGAAAAGGCGCTGCCGCGGCTGGAAGCCTATAAGCGCGCCGGGCATCTGGCGTCCTTCCAGGTGCTGTTCTGCCCGTTGCCCAACCAGACCTGGGACGCGCTGCTGATCCTGAGCTTCGCCCGCTACGCCGACACGCAGTTCTGGAAGGACATCGAGCGCACCCAGCCGGGCGGGCTCGACGCCGCCGGCCTGCAACTGGCCCAGCCCGACCGCAGCTACAGCGCCGACCTGGCCTGGCAGGCCGAAGCCGCCGACCCTGGCCCGGAAGCCAAGCGCGTCATCTACGCCATTCCTTATACCTACAACGTTTTGTCGACCTATAAGGACTATGTCGAAGGTTATGTCGTTCCGCAGGTAAAGGGCTGGATGGCCGAAGGCGTGCTCAGCCGCTACCGCTTCTACCTGAACCGTTTCCCGGTCGGCGACCCCGACCCATGGGACGCCTTGTTCATCTACGATTATCGCGATATCGATAGCTTTGGGCGGCGCGAGGAAGTGCTGCAAAAGGTACGGCAGACCCTCAAATCCGACCCCGTCTGGACGCACTGGAGCGATATCAAGGCGACCATACGCACGGAAAGCGAAAACACGATCGCGGATATCCTGAAAGCCCGGTCATGACGAAGAGGCGCATCCGAACAAACGCTTTTAGCCGGCTGAAGCTGTCCGCTGGCCTGGCGGGCCTTTGCCTGGCGGGTGTCGCGGGCGTCGCCAATGCTGGCGCCTGTGACGATTTGGCCAAGGTTGCCTTGCCGAATGTGACCATCACCAAGGCGGTTGAGTTCGCCGGCGGTAACTTCAGGGACGACACGCGTGCTGACGCGCAGATCAAGATCCAGCCCGGCCTGCCGGCCTTTTGCCGGGTGCGCGGCATTACCCGCCCGACCTCGGATTCGGAAATCGAATTCGAAATCTGGCTGCCGGTGGAGACGCGTTGGACCCGCCGCCTGCACATGATCGGCAATGGCGCCTATTCCGGCAACATCATGTACGACATGATGGCGGCGCGGATTAAGGCGGGCGATGTCGCCGTCGCCACCAACACCGGCCATAAGGGCCGCGAGCTCACCTTCGGCATCGGCCACCCCGAAAAGATCAAGGACTTCGCCGGCCGCTCCGTGCATGAATCGGTGGTGGCCGCCAAGGCGATCACGACGGCCTATTACAACGCGCCGGCCAGCTACGCCTATTTCAGCGGCTGCTCGACCGGCGGCTACCAGGGTCTGGCCGAGGCCCAGCGTTATCCGGACGATTTCGACGGTATCCTGTCCGGTGCCCCGGGCAACAACCGCACCAACCTGACCCTGGCCTTCCTGTGGAACTACCTGGCCAATCACCGGCCGGGCGACGATGTCCACGCCATCCTGTCAGACAAGGACCTGCTCCTGATCAATAAGGCCGCAGTAACAGCTTGCGACAAGGATGACGGCGTCGTCGATCAGGTGATCAGCGATCCGCGCACCTGCCGCTTTGATATTGCCCGCCTGCAATGCCGCGACGGCAAAACGGACGGCTGCCTGACGGGCGAACAGGTTATTGCCGCCCGCAAGATGTATTCCGGCCCGCGCGACAGGCGCACCGGCCAATCCCTCTATCCCGGCTACTCTATCGGCAGCGAAGGCATCATCGGCGCCGACGGCGGCGCCCATCCAGGCTGGAGCGGCTATTGGCACAATGAAACCAGCGACAATGAGCCCAACCGGCTGGACCTGTTCCGCGGCTGGGTGTTCAACGATCCGTCCTGGAACTGGTGGCATTTCAATTGGGCGTCGGACGTCGATACCGTACATACAACCCTGTCGCCGATCTTCGATGCCAATGATCCCAATCTTGACGCCTTCAACGCCCGTAAGGGCAAACTGATCATGTTCATGGGCTGGGCCGATCCGGTCGGCGCCGCCCAGGAAGGCATCAACTACTACGCTGCCGTCGAAGGCCGCATGCCAGGCAACGCCGCCGCCCGTCAAAAGAAAACCCAGGATTTCCTGCGCCTCTACATGGTGCCGGGCATGGCCCACTGCGAAGGCGGACCGGGCGTCAGCCGCTTTTCCTCCGCCACGCGCGGCAATGCGCCGCTGATCTCGGATGCCCGCCACGACATGATTGTGGCGCTGCAGGACTGGGTTGAGCAGAAGCGCCCGCCGCAGGCCATCGTCGCCAGCAAGCTGAGCGGTGAAAATCCCGCCAAGCCCGAAGTCGCCTTCGAGCGCCTGCTCTGTGTCTATCCGCAGGTGGCGCGCTATCAGGGCGGCGACAAGACCTCAGCGGCCAGTTTCCGATGTGTTGTCCCCACAAAGTCAGGTCGTGCTTCGTGATGCGTTTCGACTTCCGCTGGCTGGGGTTTTGTCCGCTGGTTGTTGCCTTGATGGCCGGTCCGGCCGCCGCCGAGACCGTCCTGCGCGGGCGGCTGAACGCCGATATCCTGGCCATGGACCCGGCCGGTGTCCGTGACGGCAATACCGACGCCATCCAGGCGCACCTGTTCGAAGGCCTGGTCGCCTTCCGTGAAGACGGCTCGGTCGGGCCGCTGCTCGCCAATGGCTGGACTGTCTCCGCTGACGGCAAGACCTACACCTTCGCCCTGCGCCAGAGCGTTGTCTTCCACAATGGCGACAGGCTGACCTCGGCCGACGTCGTCTGGTCACTGAAGCGCTATCTGGGCGCCGGCAAGAAATGGCGCTGCGGTTCGGACCTCGGGCCGGGTGGGGTGGCGGCGATCAAGACGATTTCCGCGCCGGACGATTTTACGGTCAAGGTCGAGCTGGACCACGCCGCGCCAATGTTCCTGAAGACCCTGGCCCGGCCCGATTGTGGCGGCACGGGGATCATGAGCCCGGCCTCGGTCGGTCCCGACGGTGCGTGGCTGAAGCCGGTCGGCACCGGTCCGTTCATGCTGAAGACCTGGAAGCGTAACCAGTACATCGACCTGCTTCGCTTCCCGCAGTACGCGTCCCTGCCAGGACCACGCGACGGCCTGACCGGCGGCAAGCAGGTGGGCGTTGACCGCGTCCGCATCCTGATCATCCCCGACAGCACCGCGGCGCTGGGGGCGGTGCTCAGCGGCGGCATCGACGTCCTCGATGAAGTCAGTTCCCAGGATCAGGAAACGGTCCGCATGTCGAAAAGCGTCACCCTGGGCCAAAGCCCGGTAATGGACACCTATACCATCCTGATGCAGACCAGGGATCCGCTGCTGAGCGACGTCCGGCTGCGCCGGGCCATCGCCATGTCGATCGACTCTGTCGGCCTGGCGCGCACCGTTACTCACGGCACGGCCCTGGCCAACCGCTCGCCGGTGCCGCGCAGCAGCGCCTTCTTCGGCCCCGTCGAAGCCCGCATGCCGCCGGCCGACCTGGCCGAGGCCCGTCGCCTGGTCAAGGCATCCGGCTACAAGGGGCAGCCGATCACCATCGTCACCAACCACCGCTATCCGGAGCATTTCGATTCGGCGGTCATCGTCCACGCCATGGCGCGCCAGATCGGCCTCAATGTGCATATCGAGACGGTCGACTGGGCCACCGAAGTCGAACGCTACAGCACCGGCAACTATCAGCTGATGGCCTTCGCCTTTTCGGCCCGCCTCGATCCGTCGCTGAACTTCGGCCTGTTCGTCGGTGACAAGCAGTCCGATCCGCGCAAGGTGTGGGATTCTCCGGCCGCCCGGACGCTGCTGCGCGAGGCCACCGAAGCCGCCGACACTGTTGCTCGGCAGAAGGCCTTCGATGCCCTGCACGAAGCCTTTGTCGCCGACACGCCGGCAATCGTCCTGTACAATTCCACCCGTGTCTATGCCGTCCGCAAGAACGTGACCGGCTATAAGGCATGGGTCGCGGACATTCCGCGTTTTTGGGGAGTCGGGTTTAAATAGCCGCTTCCCGCAACTGCAAAGATTCAATGACTGACATGACACAGAATTCCGATCTTGCCGCCCGCCGTGCCGCCGCTGTGGCGCGCGGCGTCGGCCACGCCACCACCCTCTATGCCGGCCGCGCTGAAAATGCCGAGCTCTGGGACGCGGAAGGCCGCCGTTTCATCGACTTCGCCGGCGGCATCGCCGTGCTCAACACCGGCCACCGCCACCCGAAGGTCCAGGCGGCGGTGCTGGCCCAGATGAACGCCTTTACCCATACCGCCTTCCAGGTCGTGCCCTACGAAGCCTATATCGCCCTGGCCGAGCGGCTGAATCAACTGGCGCCGGTCGCCGGCCCGGCCAAGTCGGTCTTCCTGACCACAGGCGCCGAGGCGGTCGAAAACGCCGTCAAAATCGCCCGCTGCCATACCGGCCGCGATGGCGTCATCGCCTTTACGGGCGGCTTCCATGGCCGCACCGCCCTGACCTCGGCCCTGACCGGCAAGGTGGCGCCGTACAAGAAAGACTTGGGGCCGCAGCAGCCCGGCGTCTATCATGTGCCGTTCCCGGTCGCCGCCCACGGCATCGACGTCGACGACACGTTGAAGATGCTCGACTACCTGTTCAAAGCCGACATCGCCCCGGACGCCGTCGCGGCGATCATCATCGAGCCGGTGCAGGGGGAGGGCGGCTTCCTGATCACGCCACCCGAGCTGATGCGCCGCCTGCGCCAGATCTGCGACCAGAACGGCATCCTGCTGATCGCTGACGAGGTGCAGACCGGCTTTGGCCGTACCGGCAAGCTGTTCGCCATGGAGCACTACGACGTCAAGCCTGACCTCATGACCATGGCCAAGTCGCTGGCCGGCGGCTATCCGTTGTCGGGCGTCGTCGGCCGCGCCGAGGTGATGGACGCACCGGTCGTCGGCGGGCTGGGCGGCACCTATGGCGGCAACCCGGTGGCCTGCGCCGCAGCGCTGGCTGTGCTGGACGTCATCGCGGAGGAAAAGCTGCTCGACGCCGCCAACCGCCAGGGCGAGCGCATGCTGGCCCGCCTCGAAGCCCTGTCCAGGCGCAACGACATCGTGCCGATGGCCGCCATTCGCGGACTGGGCGCCATGGTTGCCTTCGACATCGTGTCCGAGCGCGGCGGCCAGGGGCCCGACGCGGCCACCACCAAGCGGGTGACGACGCGGGCGCAGGAGTTGGGCCTGATCCTCCTTTCCTGTGGCGTCCATGGCAACACCATCCGCCTGCTGTGTCCGCTGACGGCGCCCGAGGCCATCCTCGAAGAAGGCCTGGGCCTGCTCGAACAGGCGCTGAGTGTGGCGTAAATATTTCTTATTTGTGTGAATTGTTGACTGAAAGGGTGCGGAATGACCACACCATCGAGTGACCTGGATATCGCTGAGGCCGATGCAGTCCTGACCAGTGCGACTGTGCCGATGACCGAAGCCGAAGCCGCGGCCCTGGCCAAACAGTATTACGGCATCGTTGCCGAGGCCGGATCGCTGCGCAGCGAGCGCGACCAGAATTTCAAGCTGGCCGAAGGCAGCCAGACGCGCTTCCTGCTCAAGCTCGCCAACGCCGCCGAGCCCCAGGAGGTGGTCGATTTCAAGATCCTGGCGCTCGAACACATCAAGGCATCGTGGCCGGACCTGCCGGTGCAGCGGCTGGTCCGCACCATCCACGGCCACAAATATTTCCGCTGGTCCGGAAGTGATGGCCACGTGCGCCTCGGCCATGTCCTGACCTTCCTGCAGGGCGTGCCGATGTCGGCCAGCGAACGCAGCGACGCCCAGGCGCATGGCCTTGGCCATATGGCGGCTTGTCTCGGCAAGGCGTTGACCGGCTTCGAACATCCGGCCAGCGGCTATCCGCTGCTGTGGGACCTGAAGCACGCCGGCAAGCTCAGGCGGCATCTCGACCGCACGCCGCCGGGGCGTATTCACGACCAGGCGCTGCGCGCGCTCGACGCCTTTGAAGCCGTCGCCGAACCCATGCTGCCAAAGCTGCGCAGCCAGATCATCCACAACGATCTCAATCCGTCCAATGTGCTCGTCAATCCTTCCAAACCTTCGGAAGTGACCGGCGTCATCGATTTCGGCGACATGGTCTACGGTGCCCTGGTCAACGATATCGCCGTCACCTGTTCTTATCTGTTCGGGCGCGGCGAAGACCCGCTGGCGCCGCTGTGCGCCTTCCTGTCGGCCTATTCGGCGACCACGCCGCTGCGGGACGAGGAACTGCGCGTCCTGCCGCACCTGATCGCCACGCGGCTGGCCATGACGGTGATCATCACCAACTGGCGCGCCGCGCAATATCCGGAAAACCGCGAATATATCCTGCGCAACCAGGAAAGCGCCATCTATGGCCTCGATGTGCTGTTCGCCCAGTCGCCGGACAGCGTGTCCGCGCGCTTCACCCAGGTTTGCGAAAGGGTGCCGTCATGAGCTCCAATCTTGGCATGATCAATGCGTTCGACACGGCGCAGGCATCGCGTCTGAGCGCCTCGGAGCAGGACCTGATCGCCCGGCGGCAAAGGTTGCTCGGGCCCGCCTATCGCCTGTTTTATGAGCATCCGCTGCACATGGTGCGCGGCAGCGGCGTCTGGCTGGAGGACGCCTCCGGCCGCAAATATCTCGACGTCTATAACAACGTTCCGGCCGTCGGCCATTGCCATCCGCGCGTCGTTGAGGCCGTGTCGCGGCAGCTGGCGACGCTCAACACCCACACCCGCTACATCAATGACGGCATTCTCGATTTTGCGGAAATGTTGCTTGGGACTTTTCCGGACGAACTCAGCCAGGTGATGTTCACCTGCACCGGCAGCGAGGCCAACGACCTGGCGGTGCGCGTCGCCAAGAGCGTCACCGGCGGCACAGGGTTCATCGTCACCGAGCTGGCCTATCACGGCGTCACCGACACCATCGCCGGCATGTCGCCGTCGCTGGGGCCGAACGTGGCGCGTGGGGCGCACGTCTGGACGGTCCCGGCGCCGCTGTCCGTGGCCGGATCGGCCGATGTCGGTGAAAGGTTCGCCATCGGCGTCCACCGGGCGCTGGCCGAAATGCAGGCGGCGGGCGTCAGGCCGGCAGGCCTGATCGTCGACACCATTTTCTCCAGCGATGGCGTTTTCTCGGACCCGGCCGGCTTCCTGCAACCGGCCGTAGCCGCCGTGCGGGCTGCGGGCGGCCTGTTCATCGCCGACGAGGTTCAGCCCGGCTTTGCCCGCACCGGCGAAGCCTTCTGGGGCTTCTTGCGTCACGGTCTGGTGCCGGACATGGTCACCATGGGCAAGCCGATGGGCAACGGCTATCCGATCGCCGCCATGGTGGCGAAGCCGGACATCCTCGCCGATTTTGGCCACAAGTCGCGCTATTTCAACACCTTCGGCGGCAGCAACGCCGCCATCGCCGCTGCCCGGGCGGTGTTCGAAGTCATCCGCGACGAAAAGCTGATGGAAAACGCCGCCTCCACCGGTGGCTACATGCAGGACGCCCTGCGGCAACTGGCAACGCGCTATCCGGTTATCGGCGAAGTGCGCGGTGCCGGCCTGTTTATCGGTGTTGAAATCGTTGCCAGTAACGGCGGCGGCGGACCCGGCACGGACGAAACCGCCCACATCGTCAATGGCCTGCGCGAAAAGGGCATCCTGATCAGCGCTTCCGGACCGGGCGCCAATGTCCTGAAGGTCCGGCCGCCGCTGCCGTTTGGCCGCAAGGAAGCCGACCTGTTCCTGTCGGTTCTGGCTGAGGTCCTGTCGGAGCTGTAGCTACGAACGCTGGTTCAGGTGCCGCCGCATCAGCGCGGCGGCCTGTTCATTGTCGCCGCGCTCCAGCGCCGCGATGATGGCGAGATGCTCGTCGATCGAACCCTGCACGCGGCCGGCGGTATATTCCCAGCGATAGCTCAGGAAGGCGCGCAGCTGGATCTGCCGCTGGATGTCGTGCAGCAGGTAACCGTTGTTGGAGCAGCGCGCCAGGCCCTCATGGAAATCCGAGTTCATGGTGTAAAGCTCGATCATCAGGGTCTTGTGCCACGCCTGTTGCCGAAAGGTGATATGGCGCTGCTTGATCTGCTCCAGCCAGTCGCGATCCAGCGCGAACGTCGCCTGCAGCACGCAGGCAGGTTCGATGATCTGGCGGAAGGTCAGGCTTTCCGCCAGCAGACGCGGCACGTCGGCCGGCTGGGGAAATGACCAGCCGTGGCCGGTCTTTCGGGTCACCAGACCCAGGTGGGTCAGTTGCCGCAGGACGCGGAGCGCCGTCCGGGCGCTGACGCCGAACATCCGGCAAATGTCGAGATGCCGGCACGGCTCCGGCAATTGCCCGCCGGCCCGTGCCTGGGCGATCTCGGCGATCAGCCGCTGGTCTTCGGCGGGAAAGGGGGCGGCTGTCCGCAGGAACGCGACTCGATCGTCTGGCATGAGTTTGCTCCATATATAATGTCTTTTAATGCATTAAAGGACATTATTGCACAGGCTGCTCAAATGACAAGCCGCCTTATTGACGGGCAAAATCGACAAATGCCCGCAAGGTGGCGGGCAACTGACGGCGGCTGGGATAGTAGAGATAAAACCCCGGATAGTACGGGCACCAGTCGTCAAGCACCCGTTCCAGCCGCCCGTCTGCAATGAAGGGCAGAACCTGAGCCTCGAAGGCAAAGGCGATGCCCGCGCCATCCATCGCCGCCTGGACCGCCAGGTCCTGCTCGCTGACGGTCAGGGGGCCGTTCACTTCGACGGTCTGCTCCAGACCGTCGCGCTCGAATTCCCAGCCGTAATAGCGGCCGCTGCCGAAGCGAAAACGGATGCACGGCAGGCCTTTCAGATCCGCCGGCGTCTCAGGCTTCGGATAGCGCCGGAAAAAGTCGGGCGAGGCGACATAGGCCGACCGTTGCGGCGGACCGATAGGCACAGCGATCATGTCCTGTGCGATGATCTCGCCGAACCGGACCCCGGCGTCGAAGCCTTCCGCCACCATGTCGACCATCGCATTGTTGACCACGATTTCGACAGTTATGCCCGGATAGGCGGCCAGAAAGCGGGTGACCAGCGGCAAAAGGACGGTCTGTGTCGAGGCGCGCGCGGCATTGATGCGCAAGGTGCCGGTCGGCGTATCGCGAAAGCTGTTGAGGTCCTCCAGCGCATCACCGATGTCGCGAAACGCCGGCGCGACCCGGGCGCGCAACCGCTCGCCGGCCTCCGTCAGGGCCACCGACCGCGTCGTCCGGTTCAGCAGCCGGACGCCCAACTGTTCCTCGAGCGTGCGGAAGGCGTGACTGATCGCCGACGGGGTGACACCCAGCTCATCCGATGCCTTTCGGAAGCTCTGGTGTCGGGCGATGGCCAGGAAAACGGCCAGGTCATTGGGTGAGATGCGCTGCATTACTGAATTATACTCAATACTGCGCGTAATAAACAGCGGATTATTTCACCAGTCGTGTGGGGTTATATCATCAGCCAAAGACGATCCAACCCCGGAGACCCCATGAAACCCGCTCGCATCCTCATCCCCGCACTCGCAACCCTTTTGTCGTCCGCGCTTATCTCGGCCGCTCCCGCGACCGCCGCGGACGCTTCCAGGAAAGGAAACATGACCATGACCGCCCAACCGGAATCCGCCGCCAGCTATGAGGCGCACGTCACGCGGTTCAAGCCGCAATACGGACTGGCGGCGACCAACAGCAACGATCTGCGCCGGTTCCTCTACGACTGGTTCACTCATTTCGAGCACGCCGCCCCGGCGGATTTCTACCTGAGCCACCTCGACGACAAGAATATGTCGCTCGCCTTTCCGGGAGGCGCGCCGCTGACCAGCCACGCCGACTTCGCCAACTGGTATGCCAACCTTCTGGCCCAGACCCGCTGGAACTTCCATGATATCTCGGCGCTCCAGATCAAACAGACGGCCGCTCAGGAATACCTGGTCACCTTCATCGTCGACTGGTACGGCGAGGTGAAGGCCGACAGCCCGCAACTGGCCGGCTGGCAGAGCCGCAAGGACAGCGTCCTTTACCACCACAAACTGCGCCAGACCTGGACGGTGACGACCGGCGACCGGATCCTGGTCGAAAAGCTGGTGGTCACCGCCGGGGACACGCCGTCGCCTATCCAGGACTGAAACGGGTCTTTGTCACGGACACAGGGCGTCTGGCGACGGACAGTTTTTGCCAGCTAACGTGATATGATCGCATATCATCGACAGATTGAGGCTGTTTTGGCGTTCGTTTAAGCGGGCCAGTGGCGTGGGCCTGCCCCAATCTCTTAAGCGCCGCCTTTTTCAAAGGACAAACTCGGTATGAAACGTCGAACTTTCATCCAGGGATTGGCCGCCGGCGGTGCCTTGGCTGCCGCGCCTTTCGCCCAGGCTGCCATTACACCGGGGCAGGTCGTTGCCACAACCTACGGCAAGGTCCGCGGTTTCATCGACCAGGACATCCATGGCTTCAAGGGCATCCCCTACGGCGACGACACCGCGAAGGTCCGCTTCATGGCACCGCGCCCACCGCAGCCCTGGACTGGTGTACGTGGAACGGTGGCGTTCGGCCCCCGGGCGCCGCAGCCGGGGGCGACGCAATCCTCGGCCTCCAGCGTCACCCAGGCGGATCCGATCAGCGAGGACTGCCTGTATCTGAACGTCTGGACGCCCGGGCTCGACAACGCCAAACGGGCGGTGATGGTCTATATCCACGGCGGCGGTTACAACGCGCTGTCAGCCAATGACGTGCTTTATGACGGCGTGCGCCTGTGCAAGCGCGGCGACGTGGTGGCAGTGACGCTGAACCATCGTCTCAACCTGTTCGGCTATCTCTATCTCGCCGAACTGGGCGGCCCGGCCTTCGCGGACTCGGGCAATACGGGCCAGCTCGATCTGATCCTGGCCCTGCAGTGGGTGCGCGACAATATCGAAGCCTTCGGCGGCGATCCGAAGCGGGTGATGATCTTCGGCCAATCCGGCGGCGGGGCAAAGAACGCCTGCCTGATGGGTATGCCGTCCGCCATGGGGCTTTTCCAGCGGGCGGAATCGTCCAGCGGCGAGACGGTCACTGTCTCCAGGCCAGAAACCGCAACCGCCCGGGCGGAGAAGCTCCTGAAGGCGCTCGACCTGCCGCGCGACCGCATCGACGAGATCAGGACCTTGCCGATGGAAAGGCTCGTCGCGGTGACGGCGGCTGGCGGCTATTACGGTCCGGTGCTCGACGGCCGCTCGGTGCCGCGCCATCCATTTGCCCCGGACGCACCGTCTATCTCCGCCCATATCCCGTTCATGGTCGGGACCACGCGTGACGAATCCCGTCTGCTGATCGGGCGCGGCGCGCCGCAGATGTTCGACCTGACCTGGGAGACCCTGCCGGAAAATCTCGCCAGATATGCCGAGAAGATGGGCGCGCTCGATCAGGCAGAGGTCATCGCCATGTATCGCCGCACCCATCCGGACTATTCGGCGAGCGATGTCTTCTTCGCCGCGACAACGGATTCCCGCGACTGGCGTCCGGCGCTGGTCGAGATCGAACGTCGCGCTGCCTTGCCTGCCGGTGCCGCCGCGACCTATTCCTATGAGCTGCACTGGGGCTCGCCCACTGAACCGAGGCGCAAGGCGCACCACGCCCTCGACCTGCCGTTGATGATGGATAACGTCACCCTGTCGCCGCGTCTTACCGGCACGGGACCGGAGGCCTATCATATGGCCGAGATGATGAGCGAGACCTTCATCGCCTTCGCGAAGACGGGCAATCCCGACAATCCGAAGATTCCGCACTGGCCCGCCTATGACCTGAAGCGCCGCGCCACCATGGCCTTCGACATCAAGCCGCAGGTGATCGACGATCCGCGCAGCGAACCGCGCAAGATGTTTTCGCAGGTGCCGTACGAGAATCCGGGCACCTGACCCTGTCCGGGCGGGAATATTCGCCCGATTATTCGACTGCCCGCGGCGTCGCCTGCGTTCAATCCCATGGCTGATAGAACAATACAGGAGAGGGCGGAGATGACCGAAGTGAACCGACGCGACTTCATGACAAGGGCCGCGCTTGCCGGCGCTGCCGTGCCGTTGGCCGCCGGAGCGGCAGGCGCCGCCGCTGCGGCTCCCAACTCGGACATTGCCTGGCTGGACGGGACGCCCCCAGCCTCCCACGAAGGCCAGACCCTGGGCGTGCCCTGGCCGCGCGGCACCGTTCCGGCGCGCGCCACCTTTCGTGCGACGACGAGCGCCGGCGAAGCGGTCGCGCTCCAGAGCTGGACGACCGCGACCTGGCCCGACGGCTCGATCAAGTGGACCGCGCATGCCCTCCCGGCCCGTGCTGCCCTGACGCCCGGCCTGCGCATCGAAACCGGCAAGCCCGCAGCGCCCGCGCAGCCCGTGACCGTCACCGAAACCGCGGACTCGATCCAGGTCACGACCGGCGATGTCCGGTGGCGGATTGGCAAGCGTGGCGCGGCGGTCCTTCAGTCAGCGCTGAACGGGGATCGTGAGACCCTGCGCAATGTCGGCCTTGTTGCCACCGCGCAGGACGGGCCGGATGGCGACGACGGCACCGCAGGCACGCTGACCCGTTATGCCGCTGAAATCTCAAGCGCCACCATCGAACAGCGCGGCCCGGTGCGCGCCGTGGTCCGCGTCGAAGGCCAGCATAAGGGCAACGGCCGCCAGTGGCTGCCCTTCAGTTTGCGCCTCTATTTCCATGCCGGTTCGCCCGCCGTCCGCATCGTCCACAGCTTCATCTTCGACGGTGATCCGGCCAAGGATTTCATTCGCGGCCTCGGGCTCACCGGTTCGGTGCCGATGCAGGACCGCCTGCACGACCGCCATGTCCGCTTTGCCGGCGAGGACGACGGGTTATGGGGCGAAGGGGTGCGGCCGCTCACTGGTCTCAGCCGCGATCCCGGCAAGGCCTTCCGCGACGCCCAGGTCGCTGGCTTGCCGACCCCGGCTTACGACACCATGGCGCAGCGCGTCCGCGACAACATCGAACGCGTGGCCGCCTGGGGCGATTTCACCCTGTCGCAGCCGAATGCCGACGGCTTTGCCATCACCAAGCGCACCAAGCCCGGCCATGGCTGGATCAATGTCGACACGGCCCGCCGTGCCGCCGGCCTGGGCTATGTTGGCGGCGTGTCGGGCGGCGTCGCTTTCGGTTTGAAGGACTTCTGGCAGCGCTGCCCGGTGCGCCTCGACATCCGCGACGCGGCAACCGACCTGGTCAGCTTTACCGTCTGGTATCATTCGCCTGACGCCCCCGCCATGGACCTGCGTTTCTATCACGACGGCATTGGCATGAACGACCACGTCGCCGAGAACGAAGGCCTCGACATCACCTATGAGGACTATGAGAAGGGCTGGGGCACCGCCAACGGCATCGCCCGCACGACGGAGTTCATGCTGTGGGCCTTGCCAACGACGCCGTCGCGCACGCGGTTTGTCGAGATGGCGCATGAAGTCTCGCGCCAGCCGCGCCTGATTTGCACGCCGGCCCGTATCCACGCCGCCGGCGTGTTCGGGGAATGGAACCTGGTCGACCGCTCGACGCCGAAGCGCCGGACGCTCGAGGATCAGCAGGACGCCGTGCTGAACTTCTATCGGGACGAAATCGACCAGCGCCGCTGGTACGGCTTCTGGAACTATGGCGACGTCATGCATTCCTATGATTGGGACCGGCATGTCTGGCGTTACGACATCGGCGGCTATGCCTGGGACAACAGCGAACTGTCGACCGACCTGTGGATGTGGTACGCCTATCTGCGCAGCGGCCGCGCCGACGTCTTCCGCATGGCCGAGGCCCTGACCCGCCACACCGGCGAGGTCGACGTCTATCACATCGGACCTTACAAGGGCTTCGGCACCCGCCACGGCGTGCAGCACTGGGGCGACAGCTCGAAGCAGCCGCGCGTATCCAACGCCGCCTTCCGCCGCATCTATTATTACCTGACCGCCGACGAGCGCTGCGGCGACCTGATGCACGCGCTGATCGACGCCGACTACACGCTGCAGAAGGTCGAGATCGGCCGGAAGGTCAACATGCGCATGTCGCAGCCGGGCTTCAACAGCGGCGCGCGCGCCGAAGGCGCTTTGCCGCCAGGCCAGGTCTATGCCGAGTTCGGCACGGTCTGGGGGTCGCTGGTCGCCGCCTGGTACACCGAATGGGAGCGCACCGGCAACACGAAGTGGCGTGACCGGATCATCGCCGGCATGCGCTCGATCGCGGACATGAAGACAGGCTGGTTCGCGGGGGGAGCGCCGTTTGATCTCGCCACCGGCCGCTTTGTCGGCCCCGGCGCACAGGTGCGCATGTCGGTGCTTAACGGGGTGTTCGGCGTGTTCGAAATCCATGCCGAGTTGCTTGAGCTGATCAACGAGCCGAAATATCGCGACTGCTGGCTCGACTATTGCGCCCTCTTCAACGCCAGTGAGGCCGACATTCAGGCAAAAACCGGCCAGCCCGGCGGCAAGCGCGGCCTGCGGACGGCGCATTCGCGCTTTACCGCCTATGCGGCCGTTCAACGCAAGGATCAGGCTCTGGCCAGACGGGCCTGGGCCGAATTCTGGGAAGCCGATGACGAAGGCTACGACGGCTTCACGCGCGAAAAGATCACGCGTGTCACCGGGCCCAACGTGCTGCGCCCGGTCACCGAGATGGACACGGTCCGGACCAACGGTGTCGCGCAATGGAGCCTGGCCATGATCGAGAACCTCGCCATGATCGGGGATGCGCTGGAAGCAAAATGAGATACATCTAAGCGTCTATCGAAAAATGCGGTGCACGATAAGAAACTTCAAGCGAGTGGGATATACCATTGGCCCTGACCGATATGCAGGTCGAGCAGTTCATCACGGATGGATTCGTGAAAGTCGATTACGCTTTTCCGCGCGACTTGGCGGCGGCATGCCGGGAGATCCTGTGGAAGGACCTGCCATGCAGCGAAGATGATCCCACCTCCTGGACGAAGCCGGTCGTCCGTCTGGGCAATTATGGTCAGCCGCCGTTTGTTGAGGCCGCCAATACGCCGATCTTGCATGCGGCTTTTGATCGGCTTGTCGGCAAGAACCGTTGGTTGCCATGTCAGACAGTAGGGACGTTTCCGGTTAGATTTCCGGCGGCGGATGATCCGGGAGATACCGGCTGGCATATCGACATGAGCTTCGACTACGACAGGCCTGACTTCATGGATTGGCGCGTCAACATAGCGTCACGGGGCAGGGCGCTACTGATGCTCTTCCTGTTCTCGGACATAGAGGAGCGTGACGCTCCGACGCGGCTACGTATCGGCTCGCATACGCATATAGCACGCATCCTGGCGCCGGCTGGACCAACAGGGCTCAGCCTGCGTGAACTGGTCCCTCATTTTGCTGAAACGGAAGCAATGCTTGAAGGCGTTGCCACAGGGAATGCAGGCACCGTTTATTTGTGCCATCCCTTCCTCGTCCATGCTTCCCAGCCTCATCATGGGTCTCGTCCACGTTTTCTGGCCCAGCCGCCCCTGCTGCCGCGCGAATTGCAGGCTCCAGATGACAATCAGGGGGAAATCCCGCCTGTCGAAAGGGCTATTCGGCTGGCACTCGGCGCCTAGGGGGCTTGCACGAAGGGCGCATCCGTCCGCGAAAAAAGATCATGTTCGCTCTTGAGGTCAGTCGTGCAGGGTTTTCAGATAGGCGATGACCCGGGCGCGTTTTACGGCATCCTTCATGCCACCATAAGGCATATAGGTGCCTTTCACGACTTGCCGGGGTGACGCGATAAAACTGTCCAGGCGCGCTTCGTCCCATACCCATCCTGTCGCTCGCATCGCCGGTGAATAACTATAGTCCGGAAGGCTTCCGGACTTTCGCCCAACAACGCCGAAAAGCGAAGGTCCGTAATTGTTTTTGCCCTTGATGTCTGAATGGCAGCCGAGACAGTCCCTGATCGCCTTTCTTCCGTCCGCGACCGACAGCGCCTGGGTGTGCGCTGTGGTTGACGCCGCCGTCACGGCAAGCAGGATGAGGATGGCCGGCAATGCATTCCTGTAGCGCATGGTCATACACTCCATGCACCGGCGGCGGCGGCAGCGTGGACGAAATCGGAAAAGTCACGGGGCGGATGGCCCAGCGCTTCCTCGACCCCGCCTTGCGGCACGCTGTTCCGGCCGTCGAGAACCACAGTGAACAAATCCGTGAGAAGCGAACAGATTTCGTCGGGGACGCCATCGGCGGCCAGTCCCGCCGCGAAGGCGATCGGGGAAATTTGGGTATATTGAACCGGTCGTTCAATCGTGGCGGCAATCTCCGCCACGGCCTCGGCGAAGGTGATGGCGCGCGGCCCGGTGACCTCGTAAACCTTGCCGGTATGCCGGGCAGCCGTCAGAGCCTCGACCGCTATGTCGGCAATGTCGTCAACATCTATGAACGGTTCCCGCACCGCTCCGGCCGGCAAGGCAACCTCGCCGCCGATGATCCCGCTCGACAGGTAGCCTTCAGAGAAGTTCTGGGCAAACCAGCTGGATCTTATCACGACCCAAGGCACGCCGCTGTCCTGCAACGCGGTTTCGGCACGCTGGGCTCCTGGTTCTCCCCGGCCGGATAAAAGCACAAGACGTGAAACACCGGCGTTTCGCGCCAACCGCGCCGCCTGCGCGATGGCTTCCGCGGCACCCTCCACTGCCAGGTCGGGCTGATAGGACATGTAGGCGGTTGAAACGCCCTCGAACGCCATTTGCCACGTCTCGGGGCGTTGCCAATCGAAGCGGACCGGCGTCGAGGGTGATGCCAGCCGGGTTGCCAGCCCCCTTGCCTTGAGACGTGTCTCGATCCGGCGGCCCGTCTTGCCGGCGCCGCCGACAATTAAAATCGGTGAATTAGCCATGTCTGCCTCTCCTAATAATACGAGAAATTCTCGTATTTGCAAAAAGCGATAAACTCTCGTATTAAGCAAGTCAATAGCCGCCAGGAAGAAGGACGATTGAAGGGTAATGCCGCGAGCCAGGCGAAACGCAGCCGTCGAACATGCGCCGGTTCAAAAACGCAGCCGGGAACGGTACGAACGTATTCTCACCTGCGCGATGGACATCATGGCGGAAAATGGCAGCGACGCATTTCGCATGAGCGATATCGTCGAGCGAGCCGGCGTGCCTTTCGGCTCGCTGTATCAATATTTCCCCGACAAGACGGCGATTATTGCCACCCTGGCCAAGCGATACAATGCGATCGGTCGCGGCTGCGTCGCCGATGCGTTGTCCGCCCTCAGAACGGGAAGCGACCTGCACCCGACGCTTTGCGCCATCACCGACAGCTATTTCGAGTTTTTTGTCCGTGAACCGGTCGTTCGCGACATCTGGCAGGCCACCCAAGGCGACCGCGCACTGCAGAAGATCGATGAGGAGGATGCGATCTTTCTGACGGGGCTCCTGGACGAGGCCTTAAAACGGGCCTTGCCTGAGGCCCCCGAGCAGGCCCGGCTGGATTTCGCCCAGACGGTTTTGGTCCTCATTTCGGCGATGGTCCGTCACGCGATAACCTTGCCGCCTGAAGACGGCCGGCGCGTGCTCGCTGTGTTCAAATGCATGTTGCCGCACGAACTGGCGTGATCACGGCTGAACCCCGAGCATGCCGCGGCGCCGACAGCGTCGGTGTTTTTTACTGTATCGGGGTTTCACCGCTGGCCAATAGCGCTTCCAGTGCGTCCATGTGGTCGGCTTCGGCGGCCGGCTTGTCCCAGCGAATGCGGCCGATACGTGGGAAACGCAGAGCATAGCCGGATTTGTGGCGCTTGGACCGGTGCACCGCGTCGAAGGCGACTTCGAATACCAGTTCCTTGCTGACCTCGCGGACCGGCCCGAACGTTTGCAGGGTGTGGTGGCGGACCCATTTGTCCAGCTCCAGCAGCTCAGCGTCGGTGAAGCCGAAATAAGCCTTGCCGATCGGCAGCAGTTCGTTGCCTTTCCACAGGCCGAAGGTGAAATCCGAATAGTAGGACGACCGCTTGCCCGAGCCGCGTTGGGCGTACATCAGCACGGCATCGACGCGCTTCGGGTCGATCTTCCATTTGTACCACGGCCCCGTCGGCCGCCCGGCGACGTAAGGACTGTCGCGGCGTTTCAGCATGACGCCTTCGATGACCGAGGCGTTGTCGACGCTTGAACGCAGGGCTTCCAGGTTTTCAAAATCGGGATAGACCAGTTCCGGCGACATTCGAATTCCCTCTGGCGTGTGACGTTCCAGGGCCGCCTGTAGCAGGGCCCGCCGGGCAGCGTAGGATTGCGGCCGCACGTCCTCGCCTTCCAGCATCAACAGGTCGTAGGCCATGATGCCGGCTGGATAGTCGTCGATCATTTTGGCGGAGGGCGATTTGCGCCCGAGACGTTGTTGCAGGTCATTGAACGTCCCCATCTCGTCGCCGCGAAACACCAGAAGTTCGCCGTCCAGCACGGCATGGAAATTCAGATGCTCCAGCACGTCCGGAAAACTATGACTAATGTCGTCGCCGGTGCGCGTGAACAGAGCCCGGCCAGCACTACTGTGGACGACCTGCACCCGGATGCCATCATATTTCCATTCGGCGGCATAGGCCTCAGGGGTGATCAGGCCGTGGTCCTTGGCCTCCAGGGCGTGGGCCAGCATGACCGGCGTAAAGGTCAGGGCTTCGTGCACGGCAGGCTTGTCGGCCCGGCCTTCCAGCCAGGCGAACAGGTCCTCATAGGGCGGATCGACGCCATGCCAGACGGTCTCAACCGCTTCGATTTCCTGGTTGCCGAACTGGGCCAGCACCTGTTTCAACAACCGCGCCGATACGCCGATGCGCAAACTGCCGGTGCCGATCTTGAGCAAGGCCCAGCGTTCCGGCGAGCTCATCCGGTCGAGCAGTCCGGCGACATAGTCCGGCAACTTGGCCTTGGGCATATGACGCAAGGCGTCCACGACCTCGTGCAACTTCGGCAGGTCATCGGCCGACGGCGTGCCTTCGCCTGGCCACAGGTGGGCCACCGTCTCGGACAGCTCGCCGACATAGTCGTAGCTCATGGCCAGAAGCGTCGGGTCGACGCGCGCCCGGATCAGGTCGAGCACCATGCCGCGCTTGAAGTTGGGCAGACTAAGAGACCCGCCGATGATCGCCACCGCATAGCCGCGGTCCGGATCCGGCGTGGCGGCGAAATAGTCGAGCAATAACCGTGCCTTGGCCGAGGTCGCGGGCTCGTAATACAACCGTTCCAACAGGCGCGAAAACGTTCTCATTCGCTTTCGTCCTCGAAGCCGAGAAGGTGCAACGCCTGCGCCTTCAAGCCCATCTGCTGGGCGGCATAGACCAGGGCGTCGTCGCGGCCGTGCGTCACCCAGACCTCGGGAGCGCCAACGTCGGTCAGGGTCTGCGTCAGCTCGTCCCAGTCGGCATGGTCTGAAACGACCAGCGGCAGCTCGACGCCTTTCTGCTTGGCGCGCGCCCGGATGCGCATCCAGCCTGACGCGGCCACCGTCAGCACGTCGGGCAGTTTGCGCGACCAGCGGTCCTGTAACGCCGATGGCGGGCACAACACGATCCTGCCGGCCAGAGTCTTGGCGTTTTCCGGTGTCACCGGCTGCCACGGGCCGAGGTCGAGGCCGTAGGATTGATAAAGCTCGCACAGCTTGATCATGGCGCCATGCAGATAGACCGGCGCGTCGTATCCGGCGGCGCGCAGGGCCATCATCACGCGCTGGCATTTCCCCAGGGCATAGACACCGACCAGATGGCAACGGTCGGGAAATTGTCGCAGCGAGCTGAGCAGCCGCGCGATCTCGCCTTCAAGCGGTGGATGGCGAAAGACGGGGAGGGCAAAGGTCGCTTCGGTGACGAAGACGTCGCACGGCACCGGCTCGAACGGCACGCAGGTCGGGTCCGGCCGGCGCTTGTAATCACCGGAAAAGACAATGGTTGCGCCGTTATATTCCAGCCTCACCTGGGCCGAGCCGAGGATATGCCCCGCCGGATGCAGGCTGACCTTGACGCCGTTGATGTCGAACGCTGTTCCGTATTCGTGGGCGTTTTCCGACTGGATATAGTGGGTTTCACCATAGCGGCTGCGCATGATGGCGAGCGTTTCCTTGGTGGCGTGGACATGGCCATGGCCGGAGCGGGCGTGGTCGGCATGGCCGTGTGTGATCACCGCTTCGGCCACTGGCTGCATCGGGTCGATGAAAAAGCCGCCGGGCTTGCAAAAGACCCCTTCGCGCCTCACCTCTATCCAGTCCCGCGGGTGCATTTCCACCTTTCGAATTTATATCAGGGCCCGTTACGCTCATACCATGGCGACAATCCCCGACCGTTTCCGGCAGTGGTTCGACCAGCAGGGCTGGAAAATCCTGCCGCATCAGCGCGACATGGCTGAACGGTTCCAGCGCGGCCAGTCGACCCTGCTGACGGCGCCGACCGGGACCGGCAAGACCCTGGCGGGGTTCCTGGGTTCGTTGATCGACATATCCGAGCGAAAGCCTTCCGGGTTGCACACGCTGTATATTTCGCCGCTCAAGGCATTAAATTACGATATCGAACGCAACGTCACGGCATTGATTGAGGCCCTGGACCTGCCCATACGGGTTGAAAGCCGCACCGGCGACACCTCGCAATACCGCCGCCAGCGCCAGCGCGCCAAGCCGCCGCATATCCTCCTGACCACGCCGGAAAGCCTGATGCTGTTGCTCAGCTATCCCGAAGCCGCGCAGATGTTCGGATCGCTGGAGGCCATCGTCATCGACGAGATTCACCAAGTGGCGGCGTCGAAGCGCGGCGACCTGATCGCGCTGGCCCTGGCGCAGCTGAAAGCCTATCGGCCCGGCGTTCGGCGCATCGGTTTGTCGGCTACCGTCGCCGATCCGGCGGTATTCTGCGCCTGGCTGGGGCCGGCTGGTCACCCAGTCGACCACCTCGACAGCCCGGCCGGCAAACCGCCGCAGGTGTCGATCCTGAAAACCAAACAGGTCACGCCCTATACCGGCTTCATGGCGCAATATGCCGTGCCGGAAATCCTGCGCGAGATCGGCAAGGCCAAGACCACCATCGTCTTCGTCAATACGCGCGCCCAGGCCGAGCTTTTGTTCCAGTTCCTGTGGGAGGCCAATGTCGACAACCTGCCGATCGGCATCTACCACGCCTCGCTGACCCGCGAACTGCGACTAAAAACCATGCAAGCCATGGCCGAAGGCAAGCTGCGCGGCCTGGTGGCGACGGCGGCGGTCGAGCTGGGCATCGACTGGGGCGATGTCGATGTCGTCATCCAGGTCGGCGCGCCCAAGGGCGTCAGCCGCCTGTTGCAACGCATTGGGCGCTCGAACCACCAGGTCAACCAGCCATCGAAAGCCTTTCTCGTTCCGGCCAATCGATTTGAGGTGCTGGAATGCGAAGCGGCCATGACCGCCATCGCGGCGCGGAAACTGGACGGCGATGTGCCGCTGCCGGGTGCCCAAGACGTCGCCATTCAGTTCATCATGAACGCCGCCTGTTCGGCGCCCGTGACGCCGGAAGGGCTATACCGCATCCTGAAAACCTCATGGTCGTATCAATATCTGACCTATGAGGCGTTCGAACAGTTGTTCCGCTTCGTCGTCGATGGCGGCTATGTGCTGCGCGCCTATGACCGCTGGCATCGGCTGATCAAGACCGACGACGGCTGGGTGCCGGCCAGTCCGGCTTTTGTTCGCCGCCATCGCCAGAACATCGGCGTTATTATCGAAGCCGGCAAGCTCAAGGTCCGCCGCCGCCACGGCCGCGGCGGCAAGATTCTCGGCGACATCGAGGAGCAATTCGGCCAAGCCCTGCGCCCCGGCGATACCTTCTATTTTGCTGGGCAGGTGCTGGCGTTTGAGCGCATTTACGACATGACGCTCGACGCCCGCCCCAGCCAGGCCGCGGAGCCGATGATCCCGTCCTATTCCGGCGGCCAGATGCCGCTGTCGACCTTTCTGGCCGACGGCGTGCGCGGCCTGTTGCAAAGCCCGGAAGCCGTGGCGAAACTACCCGCCGCGGTGCGCGACTGGCTACGGCTGCAAGCACAGTATTCCGAGCTGCCGGGACAACGACAATTGCTGGTCGAATCCTTCCCGCGCGGTACGCTTAACAGCGTGGTTTTCTATACGTTCGAAGGGCGCCGGGCCAACCAGACGCTCGGTATGCTGGTCAGCCGACGCATGGAACGGCGCGGCCTGCATCCCTTGACCTTTACCGTCACCGACTACGGCCTGGCGATCACCAGCCTGGAGCCCGTGACCGAAGGCGACGTTGCAGCCCTGCTGTCAGCCGATATCCTGGCCGATGATCTTCAAGAATGGCTGGGCGAGTCGCCGATGTTGAAGCGGTCGTTCCGCCGCGTCGCCACCATCGCCGGACTGGTCGAACAGAACAACAACGCCGCGCGCAAGACCTTGAAACAGGTCACGTTTTCCACCGACCTGATCTATGATGTGCTGCGCAAATATGAGCCGGATCATGTGCTACTTGCGCTGGCGAGGACCGATGCCGAACGCGAACTGCTCGACCTCGACCGCCTGTCGGACATGATCCTGGCGTTTGAGGGCCAGGTGTTGTTCCGCGAACTGCCGCGCCCGTCGCCGCTGTCCTTGCCGGTCATCCTCGATGTGCGCACCGAACGCCTGCCGGGCGGTGGCATGGAAGCCCTGCTGCATCAGCAGTCGATCCAGGACACGGCCGACGCCCTGATCCATGACGTCGAAGCGGAGGTAGCCCATGGCCGCGTGGCTTGAGGCCGATTTCGCTGGGCGGCGGTTTGTGCTGGATGCGGGGCTTGGCCTGTACTGGCCCGAACGGGAAGCCCTGGTCGTTTCCGACCTCCATTTGGAAAAGGCCAGCTTCCTGGCGCAGTTCGGCTCGGCCGTGGCGCCCTACGACACGCGCGATACTCTGAGCCGTCTCGAAATCCTCGTAACGCGTTATCGGCCGAAGTCGCTTATACTGCTGGGTGACACCTTCCATGACCGCCTGGCTTGGCACCGATTGGAGGAAACTGCCCGCACGCATCTGCTGGAGCTGTGCGGTTCCGTCGATGCCTGTCATTGGGTCGAGGGTAATCACGATCTAGGAGTTGAAACCGGCAATATCGTTTTTACGGAAGAAACCGTACTCGACGGTCTGGTCTTCCGCCACGAACCGGGGGACCGTGACCTGCCGCAGGTCATCGGCCATTTCCATCCGAAGCTGACTACCCGCGTGCGCGGTCATCGCTTTACCGGCAAATGCTTTCTGCTGGGCCACGACATGCTGATCATGCCCGCCTTCGGCAGCTTCACGGGTGGTTTGGACCTGGCCAGCGATGTTTTTGCCGCCTTGTCTCCGGATGAGCCGTTTCAACCCTACTTAGCCTATAAGGGCCTCGTTGTACGGTTTTCCGTTTAACTACAGGATATTGGCGTCAGTTCTCAAGATGGCGGCATGACCATTTGCCGCCAAGGGCCTTGGTGGTCAATGGACGTATGAGCCTGACCATGAACTGGCTGAATGCCCATACAAACGGCCGGAAATTTAGGGAATTGAGGAACCGTCGAACTGAGTCACTCTCGACAGCATGCTACACAGAAGGAATGGTGGTGGAGCTAAGCGGAGTCGAACCGCTGACCTCCTCATTGCGAACGAGGCGCTCTACCAACTGAGCTATAGCCCCCCATTCCTCTATGAGAGCGGACCTTTTAAACCACGTCGCTGCTCTGTCAAGCGTCCCTTAACTTGTAAGCCGTACTGAATCCCCTATATTCACCGCTAACGCATCCAGGCAGGGGATCAGCTTCATATGGCGCCGCTTATCAACATCATCTTCTTCGTTATCGGCGGTCTTTTCTCGCTTATCATCTGGGCCTTGATCATCTCGGCCATCCTGAGCTGGCTGGTGGCGTTCAACGTGATCAACACACGCAATCCCGCCGTCTGGCGGATTCTGGACGTGCTTGACCGGATTACGGGACCGATCCTGGCGCCGTTTCGGGCCTTCATTCCACCGATGGGCGGGCTCGATCTGAGCTTTATCGTCGCGTTCCTGGTCATCCAGGGCATCCAGATCTATCTGCTGCCGGTGGCCCACGCGAACCTGCTGCTGCTGGTCGGCTAAGGCCGCATGGCGCGGCTGCATGTCCGGCTGACGCCGAAATCGACGGTCGAGCGCGTTGACGGTTGGGACACAGATGACCAGGGCAGAGCGTTCCTCAAGGTCCGTGTCCGTGCCGCCCCCATCGAAGGCCGCGCCAATGTGGCTTTGCTGGCTTTCCTGAGCAAAATCCTCGACTTGCCGAAGTCGCGCTTATCGCTGGTGTCTGGCGACACGGCGCGGTTGAAGGCTATCGATATCGAAGGTCTGAGCGATACCGAACTCCTCGATCGCCTGAAATGAAAAAGCCCCGCAGATCGCTCCGCGGGGCTTTTCGTTAGCTGTCCGAACGCTTTAGGCGGCGACCGAGGCCTTGGCGCGGATCTGGTCGTTGATCGCTTGCGACACCTGCGAGCCCGAGGCGGTACCGCCGAGATCGCGCGTCAAGGTGCCGGCTTCGACGACCGCGTCGATGGCGGCGTCCAGCGCATCGGCTTCCTTCATCAGGTTGAGCGAGAAGCGCAGCATCATGGCGACCGACTTGAGCGTGCCGATCGGGTTGGCCAGGTCCTTGCCGGCGATGTCCGGCGCCGAACCGTGGATCGGCTCGTACAGGCCCTTGCCCGTAGCGCCCAGCGACGCCGAACCGAGCAGGCCGATCGAGCCCGGCAGGACCGACGCCAGGTCGGACAGGATGTCGCCGAACATGTTTTCGGTCACCACCACGTCGAACGAGGTCGGGCGGGTGACGAGGTGCATGGCCATCGAGTCGACCAGGGCGTGCTCCAGCTCGACATCGCTGAATTCCGCCTTGTGCAGCTTGATCACCGTCTCACGCCACAGGCGCGAGGTTTCGATGACGTTGGCCTTGTCGACCGAGGTCACCTTATTGCGGCGCTTGCGAGCGGCCTCGAAGGCGACGCGGCAGACGCGCTCGACTTCACCGACCGTGTAGACGCATTCGTCCGAGGCGCGGTCTTCGGTGCGGGTCTGCTTGCCGAAATAGAGGCCGCCGGTCAGTTCGCGCACGATCAGCATGTCGGCGCCCTGCACCACCTCGGCCTTGAGCGGCGAGCGGTGGACTTGCGAGGCAGTGACATTCATCGGCCGCAGGTTGGCGAACAGGCCCATCGACTTACGGACGGCCAGCAGGCCCTGTTCCGGGCGTTGCTTGCCCAGGTCCCACTTCGGGCCGCCGACGGCGCCCAGCAGCACGGCATCGGCCGCCAAACAGGCCTTGTCGGTGTCTTCGGGGTAAGGGTTGTTGTCGGTGTCGATGGCGATGCCGCCGATGCGCTTTTCGACGAAGTTGAAAGTGTGGCCGTAGACGTCGCCGATGGTGTTCAGCGCCGAAACGCCGGCCGCCGCGACTTCCGGGCCGATGCCGTCGCCCGGCAGGACGGTGATGTTAAACGTCGACATTTAGGCGGCCTTTCCGTGGGAAGCTTCAAACTTTTCAATATCTGGCAGGCGCTTCAGCAGCCAGCCCATGGCGTCGACGCCTTCCAGCAGACACTGGCGGGCGAACGCCTCGACCTGGAAGGTGAAGTTGGTGCCGTCTTCCAGGGTCAGCTCGCACTTTTCCAGGTCGATGGTGACGCGCTGCTGCGGGTTCTTGAGCAGCTTGTCGTAGGTCGGCTTGTCGACCACGACCGGCAGCAGGCCGTTCTTGAGGCTGTTCGACTTGAAAATATCGGCGATTTCCGTCGAGATCACCGCCTTGAAGCCATAGTCCATCAGCGCCCACGGCGCGTGCTCACGCGACGAGCCGCAGCCGAGGTTGTTGCCGGCGACCAGCACGCGGTGCTCGGTCGGGTCGATGGTGTTGAGGATGAAATCCTTGTTCGAACCGTCGGCATTGTAGCGCCAGTCGTTGAACGCGACCTTGCCCAGACCCGCCTTGGTGGTGGTGGTCAGGAAGCGCGCCGGGATGATCTGGTCGGTGTCGATATTGGCTTCCGGCAGCACGACGATGCGCGACGAGAAGCTGTTGATGGGTTCCTGATTGGACATGGATTAAGCCTCCTCAAGAGCCATGAATTGACGGGGATCGGCGACATGCCCGGCGATGGCCGACGCGGCTGCCGTGGCCGGCGAGGCCAGCACGGTGCGCGAACCAGGGCCCTGACGGCCTTCGAAATTGCGGTTCGAGGTCGACACGGCCAGTTGACCCGGCAGCACGAAGTCGCCGTTCATGGCGATGCACATCGAACAGCCCGGCAGACGCCATTCGGCGCCGGCGTCGGTGAAGACCTTGTCCAGGCCTTCCTTTTCGGCTTCGATACGCACCCATTCGGAACCCGGCACGATCAGGGCACGGACGCCGTCGGCGACCTTGCGGCCCTTCATGATGGCGGCGGCGGCGCGCAGGTCGGCCATGCGGCCGTTGGTGCAGGAACCGATGAACACCACGTCGACCTTCTCAGCCTCACGCGCTTCACCGCCGGTGAAGCCCATGTACTTCAGGGCGCGTTCCTGGTCTTCGTTGCTGGCGACCGGGACGCCCTTGACGATCGCAGCGCCCTGGTCGGGCGAGGTGCCCCAGGTGGCCATCGGCTCGATAGCCGAACCGTCGATGGTGATTTCCTTGTCGAAGGTCGCGCCGTCGTCGGACTTGAGCGCCAGCCACTGAGCGGCGGCGGCATCATAGGCCGCGCCTTGCGGCACGTATTCACGGCCGCGCAGCCACTCGACCGTCTTCTGATCCGGCGCGATCATGCCGCAGCGGGCGCCGGCTTCGATAGACAGGTTGCAGACCGTCATGCGGCCTTCCATGTCGAGCGCTTCGATGACCGGGCCGGCATATTCCAGCGCGTAGCCGGTGCCGCCCGAGAAGCCGAGCGTAGCGATGATGGTCAGGGCGACGTCTTTACCGGTTACGCCGGGCTGGAGCTTGCCGTTGACGGTAATGCGCATGGTCTTGGGCTTGCGCTGGGCCAGGCATTGGGTGGCCAGGACGTGGCCGACTTCTGAGGTGCCGATGCCGAAAGCGATGCAGCCGAAGGCGCCGTGCGTCGAGGTGTGCGAGTCGCCGCACACGACCGTGTAGCCCGGCTGGGTCAGGCCCATTTCCGGCCCGATGACGTGGACGACGCCGCGGTTTTCAGCGTCATAACCGAACAGGCGCACGCCGTTCTTGGCGGCGTTTTGCTCAAGTGTGTGGACCTGGATCTCGGCCTGCTTCGTCACATAGGGACGGTTGCCCTGGGCGTCTGGGCGCAGCGTCGGGATCGAGTGATCCAGCGTCGCGAAGGTGCGGTCCGGGCGGCGGACCTTCAGGCCGCGCGCGTCCAGCTCCGAAAAGGCCTGGGGCGAGGTGACTTCGTGGACGAGATGCAGGTCGATATACAGCACGGCGGGCTTGTCAGCGCCTTCGGGCTCCACGACGTGGGCATCCCATACTTTTTCAAATAATGACTTGGGCATGGTCGGTCTCTTGAAAGGTGCCCCGGAAAGCTGAGCCTTCCGGGGCGTTTTGGATTACTGCGCGGGAACCGTGGCTTCGATCGGATCGAGCCAGCCGAAACGGTCCTCGGTGGTGCCGTTGAACAGGCCGTGGAACAGGGTCTGCAACCGCTTGGTGATCTTGCCCGGACCGTTAGCGCGGGTCGGGATGTCGTCGACGCTGCGGATCGGGGTAATTTCCGCCGCCGTGCCGGTCATGAACACTTCGTCGGCGAGATAGAGCATCTCACGCGGCAGGTCCTGCTCGACGACTTCGATGCCGTCGGACTTGGCCAGCTTGATGATGGTGTCGCGCGTAATGCCGCCCAGAATCGAGGCGGCGACCGGCGGGGTCAGGATCTTGCCGCCCATCATGACGAACAGGTTTTCACCGGCGCCTTCCGAGATCAGGCCGTTGACACCGAGGCCGATGCCCTCAACGTAACCGCGCGAACGGGCTTCCTTGCCGATCAGGTAGGACGACAGGTAGTTGCCCGACGCCTTGGCCATGACCGGGATGGTGTTGGGGGCGGCACGGTTCCACGACGAGATGCAGACGTCGACGCCCTTCAACAGGCCTTCTTCGCCGAGGTAAGCGCCCCACGGGAAGGCGGCAATGGCGACATCGACCTTGACGTTCTCGGGCTTCGGGGTCACGCCCATGCCGCATTCGCCCAGGAAGGCGATCGGACGCCAGTAGGCGCTTTTCAGGTTGTTGGCGACAATGGTGTCCTTCGCCGCCTTGATCATGTCGTCGACGCTGTACGGCATCGCGATGCCGTAGATGCGCGCCGAGTCTTCGAGGCGTTGCAGGTGATCACGCAGGCGGAAGCCGGCGGGACCGTTGGGGGTGTCATAGCAGCGGATGCCTTCGAACAGCGCGGTGCCGTAATGCAGCGCGTGGGTCATGACGTGAATATTGGCGTCTTCCCAGTTCTTTAGCTGTCCATTGAACCAGATTTTATCAGCGAGCTTTTTCATGTGTCTTTTCGATTTCGCAGAAGAGTCTATGGGCGCCTCTTACTCCCTTTGCCGGAAGTCGTGAAGGCGGATTTCGCAGGGTGTTTCTTCGGGCGTGTATTACGCCCTTAAGACCCGGCCCATACCGAACCGGGGCCGCGACCACGGCCCCGATGACCCTCTCCATTACTGATGCCGGAGGCGTGGATCATGCCCGCGCCTCCTGCTTGGCTTTCTTCGGCGCGTTGGCGCCACGCGGATCGCTGTCCAGGCGTTTGATGCCGTACAGACGATCGATCTGCAGCCCCAGGGTCTCCAGCGTACGGCCGGCGTCACGGACCCGAACGGAAACGTTCAGGCCGCGCTTGTCCTCACCGAGATCGAAGAGTTCCAGTTCATCGATATGGAAGCCTCGTCTCTCGATGAGGCCCAGAATTCGCATGAGACTGCCTTCCTTGCGATCCAACTCAATATGAATCAAGTGGCTCATCCCAACGCTCCTCCATCATTTCCGCGTTCGACGCGCCTGGCGGCACCAGCGGCCAGACGTTTTCGCGCGGATCAATCACAACATGCAACAAGGTCGGCCCCTCGGCGGCGAGCAGGCGGTCAAGCGCCGCATCGACTTCCTCGCGCAAGGTGATGCGGAAGGCGTCCATGTTGAACGCCTTGGCGACCACGACGAAGTCGGGGTTATCCGACAGGTCGATTTCGGAATAGTTTTCTTCGAAGAACAGCTGCTGCCACTGGCGGACCAGACCCAGCGAGCTGTTGTCGAGCAGGACGATCTTCAGGGGGATGTTGTAGCGATTGAGCGTCGCCATTTCCTGAATGTTCATCATGAAGCTGCCATCGCCGGAAACCGTGACGACGTGCATTTCCGGCCGGGCCAGCTTGGCGCCCAGACCGGCGGGCAGGCCGTAGCCCATGGCGCCGGAACCGCCCGAGGTCAGGTGGGCGCGGTTGTTCTGGAACTCGCAATGCTGCGCGACCCACATCTGGTGCTGGCCGACGTCGCAAGCGACCATGAACTTCTCCCCAGCCTTTTCCGACAGGGTCTTGAGCAGGCCCGGCGCATAGACGCCTTTGCCCGGCGCATTGTACTTGAAGCGGTGCTCCCACTTGTCGGCCTTGCACTTCTCGACCCACTTCTGGATCGGGCCGACTTTCGGGTTCAGCGCCGCGATGGCCGCCTTGATGTCGCCGACAACGGAGACGTCGGCCTTGCGCAGCTTGTTGATCTCGGCCGGATCGATGTCGAAGTGGATGATCTTGGCGTTGGGTGCGAAGGCGTTCAGCTTGCCGGTGGCGCGGTCGTCGAAACGCGCACCCAGGGCGATCAGCAGATCGGCTTCCTGAACGGCGTTGTTGGCGGCGCGGGTGCCGTGCATGCCCAGCATGCCCAAAGCTAATTCATGCGTCGTCGGCAGAGTACCGAGACCCTTCAGGGTGCAAACCTGCGGGATGCCGGTGCGGGCGACCAGATCGCGCAGTTCCTGCGCGGCATGGCCCATCTCGACGCCGCCGCCGACGTAGAACAAAGGCTTCTTCGCCTCTTCGATCAGCTTTTCGGCGGCCTTGATGGCGCTCATGTCCGGCGCCGGCGGCGTCCAGCCGGGGAAGGTGGCTTCGTGCGACGCGGCGACGCGGGCGAAGGCGACATCGCGCGGGATGTCGACCAGCACCGGGCCGGCGCGGCCTTCCTGGGCAATAGCGAAGGCTTCGGCCAGGATGGCGGGAATTTCAGCCGGGTTGCGGACCAGCCACGAATGCTTGACGATCGGCAGGGTGATGCCGAGGATATCGACTTCCTGGAAGCCGTCCGTGCCCATCAGGTGCGTGCCGACCTGGCCGGTGATGCACACCATCGGAACCGAGTCCATGTAGGCGTTGGCGATGCCGGTGATCAGGTTGGTGGCGCCGGGGCCGGAGGTGGCCATGCAGACGCCGACACGGCCCGAAGCGCGCGCATAGGCATCGGCAGCGAAGGCTGCCCCCTGCTCGTGGCGGACCAGGATATGCTGCAGGCCGGAACCGGCCAGCGCATCATAGATGGGCATGATCGCCCCACCCGGATAGCCGAATAGGGTCTCAACCCCCAACGCCTTCAGCGTGGAGATGACCAGTTGTGCTCCGGTGGGTTGATTGCTCATCGTAAAAACTCGAATGATAAGATGAGGTCCCGTAGGACCTCATCTCAGGCAAAGAATCGAAAAAATTTCGAAGAACCGCTTCGAGAAATTTTTTCTCGTTATTGGGCCACCCTGAAAGTACACCGAGGCGAAGCCGAGGGACTTTCAGGGTGATTGTCTTACGCGTCTACGCTTTGCTTGTTTTGCAGCCAGCTCATGCGCGAACGCAGATCCTTGCCGACCTTTTCGATCGGGTGGTTCAGGTCGGTGTTCATCAGCGAGTTGTAACGCGGACGGCCGGCCTGGTTTTCCAGGATCCATTCACGGGCGAAGGTGGCGTCCTGAATGTCCTTCAGAACTTCACGCATACGGTCGCGGGTTTCGGCGTTGATGATGCGCGGGCCGGAGACCAGGTCGCCGTACTTGCAGGTTTCCGAAACGAACGAGTGCATCTTGGCGAAACCGCCTTCATACAGCAGATCGACGATCAGCTTCAGCTCGTGCAGGACTTCGAAATAGGCGATTTCCGGACGATAGCCGGCTTCGACCAGGGTTTCGAAACCCATCAGGACCAGCTCGGTGGTGCCACCGCACAGGACGGCCTGTTCGCCGAACAGGTCGGTTTCGGTTTCTTCGCGGAAGGTCGTTTCGATAACGCCGCCGACGGTGCCGCCGATGCCGCGGGCATAGCCCAGGGCCTTCTTGGTGGCGGTGCCGGTGACGTCGCGGTCAACGGCGAACAGCGACGGCACGCCGCGGCCGCGCTGATATTCACGACGGACGAGGTCGCCCGGGCCCTTCGGGGCAACCAGGATGACGTCCATGTCCGGACGGGCGTTGACGCGGCCGTAGAGGACCGAGAAGCCGTGGGCGAACAGCAGGGCGCAGCCCTTCGGAGCGAACGGCTCGATGATGTCTTTGTAGATTTCGGCGTGCGCCATGTCCGGCGTCAGGATGGCGATGATGGTGGCGTCGGCGATGGCGTCCTTGATTTCCGCCGTGGCCAGGCCGTCGTGGTTGGCCTTTTCGTAGCCCGAGCCGCCCTTGCGCACGCCGACGATGACGTCAGCGCCGGAGTCGCGGAGGTTCTGGGCATGGGCGCGGCCTTGGCTGCCGTAACCGATGATGGCGATGCGTTCACCCTTCAGGCTGTCGGGGGAGACGTCATCATTCGTGTAGATCTTCACAATGTACCTCGTTTGAATAGTGTGAATCAGTGACCGTTGGCGGCCGAAACCATGGCGGCGTACTTGTCGAGCGCCCCGAAGGCGGTCGTCTTCTTACGTTTAGCGCCGCGACGCAAGTCTATATCCGCCAAAATGTCGATCCGGCGGCTGGCGATGTCGATGTGGATGATGTCGTCGTCATTGACATAGGCGATCGGACCGCCGGCTTGCGCCGACGGGGCGATGCTGCCGATCATGGCGCCGTCTGCCTGACTGCCGACACGGCCGTCCGTCAGGACGGTGACGCGCTCGATGCCGGAGGTCTTGAGCGCCGCGCCGATCTGCTCGACGCCATCGGTGGCGAACGGGTTGGCGTCACGCGCATCGTTGCGCAGGATCAGGATGTCGCCTTCACGGATGCGGCCCTTGGCGATCGCTTCCAGCGCTTCGCCCGCCGTCGAAAACACCCGCGCCGGACCGTCGAATACATCGAGCTCAAACCCCTCCAGGCGCGCGACGCAGCCTTGCGGCGCGAAGGTACCGTGCAGGATGGCGAAACCGCCGGGCTTGCGGGCCGGGGTGTCGGTGGAGCGGTCGAAGGGGGTCAGGACAGTCACTTGGGTTTCTCTTTTTGACTTAGAGGGACTACGGACCAGGCGGAAAACAAGATGCAAAGAAAAATCCCGCCCGTTTGAGGAGCGGGAGGACGGAAATCCTCAAGCGTTAGGCAAGCCTTTCGCTACCGCTCCAGCAAGGGGCGTACTACGCCCCCAATAAGGAGCGATACGAGGTCGAGCGCGACAACAGACGTAAGGAGAGCGGCGGCCAGAACGCGCAGGTTCCGGGCGGTGTCGTCCTTCATCGCAATGGCTTTCGCCATAGACATGTCATGCTCCACTGGCCGCCCGAATGGCGGCGCTGAAGGTTATATGACGGAAAACGATCGCAATTGCAAACAGAAAAATGGAAAATTTTTTCATAACATCCGCTAATTACGGCGGTGCAGCAAAATTATTTTTCCAATTTTGGCTATATGCGGGAATAAATTTTCACACAACGCGACAAAATTATTAAAATCGACACGATTCCGGGAGCAAACCCGAAACGATTTATCCCATGGCAAAAATAACACGAAGGCCGACCGGGTTGCCACAAAATGCCTGAGGTTTATATAGGGCGGAAATTCCATTCGCTTGAACTAAGGCCAGTCCCATGCCCACCTATCGTTCCCGCACCACCACAGCCGGCCGCAACATGGCGGGCGCGCGGGCGCTCTGGCGCGCCACCGGCATGAAGGATGGCGATTTCCAGAAGCCGATCATCGCGGTGGTCAACTCCTTCACCCAGTTCGTGCCCGGCCACGTCCACCTCAAGGACCTGGGTCAGCTGGTGGCGCGTGAGATCGAGGCCGCCGGCGGCGTGGCAAAGGAATTCAACACTATCGCCGTCGATGACGGCATCGCCATGGGCCACGGCGGCATGCTCTATTCGCTGCCGTCGCGCGACCTGATCGCCGACAGTGTTGAATACATGGTCAATGCCCACTGCGCCGACGCCATGGTCTGCATTTCCAACTGCGACAAGATCACGCCGGGCATGCTGATGGCTGCCATGCGCATCAACATCCCGGTCGTCTTCGTTTCCGGCGGCCCGATGGAAGCCGGAAAGGTCGTCTGGCCGGACGCCCAGGGCGTCAACAAGACCCATTCGCTGGACCTGATCGACGCCATGATCCAGGCCGGCGACGACCGTATCTCGGACGCCCAGGTCCAGGCCGTCGAAGAAGCAGCTTGTCCGACCTGCGGTTCGTGCTCGGGCATGTTCACCGCCAATTCGATGAACTGCCTGACCGAGGCGCTGGGCTTGAGCCTGCCCGGCAACGGCACGACCCTGGCCACTCACGCCGACCGCGAGCGCCTGTTCAAACAGGCCGGCCAGCTGATCGTCGATATCACCAAGCGTTACTACGAAAAGGACGACGAGTCGGTCCTGCCGCGCGCCATCTGCACCAAGGAAGCCTTCGAGAACGCCATGGCACTCGATGTTGCCATGGGCGGCTCGACCAATACCGTGCTGCACATCCTGGCCGCCGCTCAGGAAGCCGGTGTCGACTTCACCATGCAGGACATCGACCACATCTCGCGCCGCGTGCCGTGTGTCTGCAAGGTCGCCCCGGCTTCGTCGGAAGTGCACATCGAAGACGTCCACCGCGCCGGCGGCATCATGGGCATCCTGGGCGAGCTGAACCGCGCCGGCCTGATCCACGCCGACGCCAAGACCGTCCACGCGCCCACCATGGCACACGCCCTGGCCTATTGGGACATCAAGCAGACCAACGACGAGGAGGTCGCTACCTTCTTCAAGGCGGCGCCGGGCGGCGTGCGTACGACCGTGGCCTTCTCGCAGGAACGCCGCTGGGATGAGCTGGATGCCAACCGCGAAACCGGCGTCATCCGCGACAAGGCCCACGCCTTCACCAAGGATGGCGGCCTGGCGGTTCTGTACGGCAACATCGCCGAAAAGGGTTGCATCGTAAAGACCGCCGGCGTCGACGAGTCGATCTGGCGCTTCAACGGCGTCGCCCGCGTGTTCGAAAGCCAGGACGAAGCGGCCTCGGCCATCCTGACCAACAAGATCAAGGAAGGCGACGTCGTCGTCATCCGCTACGAAGGCCCCAAGGGCGGCCCGGGCATGCAGGAAATGCTCTATCCGACCACCTACCTGAAGTCGAAAGGGTTGGGCAAGGCGTGTGCTTTGCTGACCGACGGCCGGTTTTCGGGCGGGACGTCAGGCCTGTCGATCGGCCATGCCTCGCCGGAAGCGGCCTCGGGCGGCCTGATCGCCCTCGTCCACGACGGCGACACCATCCAGATCGATATTCCGAACCGGACGATCCATCTCGATATCTCGGATCGCGAGATTGCCGAACGCCGTGCCGCCGAAGAGCATCGCGGCCACGCCGCCTACACGCCGAAAAAGCGTGACCGCAAGGTCTCGGCGGCGCTTCGGGCCTATGCGGCTCTGGTGACCTCGGCCGATACCGGCGCGGTGCGCGACCTGGATCAGCTTAACAGGCACTAATCGAACAGGGTCGCGAGGCCCTTCAGTTCGAGATTGTTCGTCTGGGTACGGTAGACCGGGATTTCGCGGAGATAGCCGCTGCGCGGACCCTTGTCGTGAAAGCGGTCGACAAAGGTAACGGTATCAAAATCGTCGCCCATCATGTCGATTAGCGCGCCGGTCAGGAACACGCCGCCCCGGGCGCCCAGGATCAGCGCCAGGTCCGAGGCGAACGCCCCGAGCCACGCCGCGAGCAAACGGGTGACTTCGGCGGCGCGGGTGTCGCCCTTACGGGCCCTGGCCAGGATTTCCACCGGCGCCAGCACCGGCGCGGCCAGGCCGTCTATGGTGTGCAAGGCGTTCCACAGGTTGGTGACGCCGTTCAGCGACAGGGCGGTCTCACGTGAGGCATAACCATGCTCGGCGATCAGTGCTGCCAGCACTTCGCATTCGCGGGCCGTGCGGGCTGTCAGGTCCGAGTGGCCGCCTTCGCCGGGCAGGGCGGTCCAGCTGCCCATGCCGTCCGACACCAGCGCCGCGGCGCCTAGGCCGTAATGCGGGCCCAGGACCGCGATGACCTGCTCATCGTCGGCATCCTCACCGGAAATGCGCACCCGTTCGCTCGCCCGCAAGGTAGGAACGGCCAGGGCGCGCGCGACAAAATTGTTGACGACGTTGACGCGCTGAATGCCGAGCAGGTCGCGCATTTCATGGCGGGAAATGGCAACGTCCTCGCCGACGGCCTGCATGATGCCGTTTTCTTCCCAGCCGCGTGCCGACAGCGCGGCGCCGCGCAGGGAGGGATTGTCATTTTCACCGAGGAAGCGCTTCAAGCGGTCGGCAAAATCGTCGCGGCTATGGCAGTCGTAAGTCGTGACCGCGCCGGGACCGTCGCCGGTTTCACCGAGCGCGAACTTGACAGATGAACGCCATGACAAATCGCAGACAAGAAAAGGATTGGTCATACGTTACTCCGACCTCATGGGTTATTGTCCCCATTTGTTACCGGTCCCAGTAATAAAGCAATATGATATAATAAACCCCTAATTGTCTGATTTATTGCGGTGCAGCATAGCGTTGCCGGTTACAGCTTGCCAATATTGGCTTTTGCTTTAGGTTGCCATGCAAAAGGGGAGATGAAAATGGACCGGAGAATGGTTATTTTCGGAGCGGCGGGAGTAACAGGTGCGTTACTGAGTCAGGCAGCGTGGGCCAAGGCGTTAACCAGCACCGAAGCTCAGGCGGGCCTGCGCGACATGCTGGATGATGGTACCGTTGCGGCAGTCACGCGACTGGGCAAGGCGGATGGCTACTGGGGCGACACGGTTGTCCGTATCCCCCTGCCCAAGACGCTGGCCTCGGCGCAGAAGCTGGCCAAGCCGCTGGGGCTGTCGGGTGTGTTTGACGAACTGCACCTGCGCATCAATCGCGGCGCCGAAGCGGCCGCGCCGCTGGCGAAGGACCTGTTCCACGACGCCATCCATCAGATGACGATCAAGGACGCCGTCAGCATCGTCAAAGGCAGTAATACATCAGGCACCGAATACCTGCAAAAGACCACCACGCCGCGTCTGACGGAGGCCTTCACGCCGATCATCGGCAACACACTGGCTTCGACCGGAGCCGTGGAATATCTCGACCGCGCCGTCAAGCGCAACAAGCTGCAGGGCGTGGTCAAGACCGACGCGAAGACGTACCTTAGCGGCTATGCGGTGCAGTACGCGCTCAATGGCCTGTTCCACTATATCGGCGTCGAGGAAACTGCCATCCGCCGCAGCCCGGCCAAGCGGGCCAGCGATATCCTGAAGCTGGTGTTTGGGTAAGGTCCTTAGGCGACTAAGGTCTCTACATCCTGTTTGACGCGTTCCGATGCCTCTGCGACCACGCCGAACGTCTCGCGGATGCGCCCGAGGCTGCCCTGGATCTGCCCGACCGACGACACCGCCGAGTGCATGTTGTGGGTAATCTCGCTGGTCACGGCGTTCTGCTGTTCGATGGCGCCGGCCACCGATGCGACGTTGTCCAGCACCGTGTTCATCGAGCCCGAAATCAGCGTCAGGGCCTCGACCACTTCGGTGCTGACCGCCTGCATGGTGGCGATTTCAGCCGCAATGGTCTTGGTTGAGTTCGCCGCCTGATTGGCCAGGTTCTTGACCTCGGAAGCGACGACAGCAAAGCCCTTGCCGGCGTCACCGGCGCGCGCCGACTCGATGGTGGCGTTAAGCGCCAGCAGGTTGATCTGGCCGGCAATGTCCTGGATCAGCGTCACGACATTGGTCATGGCGGCCGCCGATTGCGTGAGCTGCCCGGCGCGGCTGTTGGCACCCTCGGCGTGCCGGAAGACGTCCTCGACGCCGGTGCGGGCATAGGTCATGCTGTGCGAGATGTCGCGCACGCTCTGGCTCAGCTCCTCCGCGGCGGCGGCCACGGAGTTGATGACGCCGCCGGTATTGTCGGAGGCGTCATTGGCGCTGGTCGCCATGCCGGCAGCGGCATTGACCTGCCTGACCACGTCGCCGAGGTCCTGGTGGATGGTGTGGCTCAAGCGCTCATTGCGCAACCGGCGCCGGGCGCTTTCAGTGACGTCGGTGGCGAACTTGACGATCTTCACCACAGCGCCTGCGTCATCAAGGATGGGATTGTAATTGGCCTGGATATAGATTTCGCGGCCGCCCTTGCCGAAGCGCCTGAACTCGCCGGCCTGGAGCTTGCCGGCGCGCAGATCGTTCCAGAAACGGCCATAGTCGCTCGAAGCCGCATAGGCCGGGTCGCAGAACATCCGGTGCGACTTGCCGGCGATTTCGGCCAGGCTGTAGCCCGTCACCTTCAGGAAATTGCCGTTGGCGGTCAGGACCGTGCCGTCGGTGCCGAATTCGATGACCGCCTGGGCGCGCTCGATGGCGTCGATCTTGCCCCGGTCGTCCATGCTCTTGAGTTTGGTGGCGGTGATATCCGATGCAAACTTGACGATCCGGGTGATGCGGCCTGAATTGTCGCGCACCGGATTGTAGCTCGCCTGCAGCCACAGCACGCGGCCGCCCTTGGCGACGCGCTTGAATTCGCCCGATTGAAACTGACCGGCGGCGAGGTCCTGCCAGAACCGGCGATAGGCGTCGCTCTTCGCATAGCCGTCTTCGCAGAACAGGCTATGGCTGCGCCCCTGGATTTCAGCCAGCGTGTATCCCACGGCGCCGAGGAAATTGCCATTGGCGGTCAGGATGCGGCCGTCGGGCGCAAATTCGATGACCGCCTGTGACGCCTGCAGCGTGGCGAGCAGGGCGCGCGCATCCGACGCACCGGACCTGGAAAAGAACATGCAAATCCCCTGGGCACGCCGGCGCGGACCGGAGTGCAGCAAATGAATGAAATTTTGAGAATGAAACGCAACGGCTTTCCGTGACGCTAGGCTGCCCCGGTTAACACTGTGTTAACGGTGCCGGAAACCTTATAAAAATAAGGGAGTTGCGCGTATACGTGGCGCGGGCTTACTGCACCTGCGCACCATGGGTTGTTTTTCAGGACGACGCGTACACAAAAAAGACCTCCCGGCCGGGCTACGGCGGGGAGGCCAGTTCGGGACCGGGGAGGAGTGGGCTACGCACGTTACGCAGCCGACAGTCGGTCCATCTCGCGTTTGACGGTGTCGGACGCTTCGGCGACCTGAGAGAAGGTCACGCTGATATTGTCGAGGCTTTCGTTGATTTCGCCGACCGCCGTCACCGCCGCCTGCATATTGTGCGTGATTTCGCTGGTCGCGGCCGTCTGCTGCTCAAGCGTGGCGGCAACTGACGTCACATTGGCCAGCACGCCGTCCATCGAGGTCGAGATCAGGCCCAGTGCTTCGGTGACTTCGCTGGTCACGGCCTGCATGGTGGCGATTTCGCCGGCGATGGTCTTGGTCGAATTGGCGGCCTGGTTGGCCAGGTTCTTGACCTCCGAAGCCACGACGGCGAAGCCCTTGCCGGCATCACCGGCCCGCGCCGACTCGATGGTGGCATTGAGCGCCAGCAGGTTGATTTGCCCGGCAATATCCTGGATCAGGGTCACGACATTGGTCATGGCCGAGGCTGACTTGTTCAGCGAAGCGGCTGAATTGTTGGCGTTTTCCGTATGCATGAACACGCCTTCGACGCTGTGCCGTGCTTCACCCATGCTGTGCGAAATGCCCTTTACGCTCTGGCTCAATTCTTCGGAGGCGGCGGCGACGCTATGGATCATGGCGCCGGTTTCGGTCGAAGCGGAAGCGGCGATGCCGGCTTTTTCGTGCGCTTCGGAAATGCGGCTGACCACCGAGCCCAGCTCGCCGTTCAGCTCAAGGCCGCGCAGGCGCTTGTGCACGGCGGCGGTGATGTCGGTGGCGAATTTGACGACCTTGACGACTTCGCCGGTGTCGTCGAACACCGGATTATAGGTCGCCTGGATATAGACCTCGCGGCCGCCCTTGCCGAGGCGGCGATATTCGGCGGCCTGGAACTGGCCACGCGCCAGGCTCTCCCAGAACTGGCGGTAGGTTGCGCTTTCGGCCTCGGCCGGATCGCAGAACATGCGGTGGTGGCGGCCGCGGATTTCCTCCAGCCGATAGCCCATCGCATTGAGGAAATTGTCGTTGGCGGTGAGGATGTCGCCGTGTGGCGTGAACTCGATGACCGCCTGGGCGCGGCTGATGGCGTCGACCTTGCCGTTCATGTCGATCTCGCGCATCTTTTGGGCGGTGATGTCGGAGGCGAACTTGATCACCTTGATCACCTTGCCGGCGCCGTCGCGGATCGGGTTGTAGGTCGCCTGCAGCCAGATGACCTTGCCGCCATTGCCGAAGCGCTTGAAGGTGTTGGAGGCGAAATGGCCGTCGGCCAGGTCCTGCCAGAAACGCTGGTATTCCGCGCTTTTCACGTATTCTGGATCGCAGAACAGGCTGTGCTGGCGGCCCCTGATGTCCTCGAGGCGATAACCGACCGTATTGAGGAAGTTTGCATTGGCCGTCAGGATCTGCCCTTGCGGCGTAAACTCGATAACGGCCTGGGAGGCGTTGAGCGCGGCGATGATCGCCTTGTCGTCGGTATTGGTCGCCTTGAAGAACATGAACTCACCCTGCGGCGGATATGCGGTACGCGATTAGGTTGTGCTTTGCAGCCTTTTGGTTAAGGCAAGATGTGCGAGAGGCGTTAATAACGGGTTTACAGGAAATGTGGTGAAATTTTCCTATATTGTGTTCGGTCAGGTTCGAAAGTATTTTCAAAATATAAATGAGTAATTTAAAAGCCTTGGAGTATGTATATAGATAAAATAATCGCGATTATTTTATCTATATAAATTTCAAATCATGAATAAAAATCTGATTTATACGTCCCATATGAGCGCTTGGGCTGGAAAGTTTTGGGTATAAGCAGAAAATAGATTTTAGAATGGTTGCGGGTTACCGAATTTAAAATAGATACTCAGGGTTGATATTTCGGCTGCCCTGGAAAAATTTTGACAACAATTTCTCATGACAAGCGAGACCCTTGGCTGCCTTGATACCGGCAATTCTCCTGAAAGGAGAAGCGCGGTCGCCGCGGTTGCCGCGCGCATTCACAGAGAGCTGTCCCGCACTTAGTAATATTTTACTTTTTTGCGGCGCACACGACATCGACCATTTGCTTCTGTTTTCGGCCTAGTGGCTGCAGGAGGTTCGGATGGCAAAACGCACTCTGGCCGGGCGGGCAGCGATATTCGGAACCTATGCAGGCATAGGAACCGCCGCCGTTGTGATGGTCCTCGAATTCCTAACGGCTTTCATCAATATTTTGCAGCACCGCTTTCATCTGGACGGCGACTGGCTGGTCGGTCATCTGGGCATTGTCGGCCGTTTCTTCGACCGGTTGCAGAGCCTGTTTGCCAGTCTGGCGGGAGGGGGAACCGCCGTGCAACCTTGCTTGCTGTTCGCGGGCTTGAGCGGCCTGGTCGCCTATGTCTGGTATGAGCGTTCGAAAATGCGCCGGAAGCCGCGCGCCAGCTTCTTTCAGCCCCTGCTGGTCGGCGTCGCGGCCCTGACGGCGGCGCCGGTCCTGGTCTCGGCCCTGTCGGTGGCCGTATTCTAGGCTTTGGTGTGCGTGGTCGCCGCGTAGGTTTCAAACGCCTCGCCCTGGAGCCGCAGCATGTCGATACGCACGTGGCTCTCGGTGAACTCCAGCAGGTTATAGCCATTGGGCTGGCGTCGCGTCCGCTGTGACGTCGTCGTCGAGGCATTGACGAACAGGGTGGTGTGGCCGCCGCCGGCCTCCGGCTCGACAAAGGCGTGGTGCTGATGCCCGGCCAGCACTAAGTCGACCTTTTGCTGCTTGATGACGCGCAGGAACCGCGCCCGGTTGAACAGCGCCACTTCGAGCGGGAAGTCCTTGGAGTTCATCGGCGGGTGATGCAGCACGCACATTTTCCACGGCGCCGTCGCCGCCGAGAAACCCGCCACCAGCCGCGCGCATTGACGGCGGCTGACCGAGCCGTTGGCCCAGTTCCAGTGCGGCAGGATCATACGCGCCGAATTGATTGCCTCGATATGCACCAGCGGCGAGGTAAAGGTCGGGTTCAGATCCTCGGCGATATAGCGCTTGTAGCGGCCGAACGGGCTGACGAAACGTGTCAGGTCCATGCCGGGCAGATCGTGATTGCCGGGAATGCTCAAAACCGGCGCGGGCAAGCGAGCAAAAAAGGTCTGCGCTTGCTCGAACTCCGGCACCGTCGCGTCCTGGGTGATGTCGCCGCTGGCGATGATCAGGTCGGGGGCCGTCTCCGTGAGCGAGCGCCGCAACGCCTTCAGCGCCGCGTCTGAGGTGCAGCCAAAATGCAGGTCGGAAATATGGGCGATTTTCACGGTTTTACGGCCGGCTGGAAGGGACGAGCAACTGGATCGACTTGGGTTTCATCGTGAACTGAAGCGGCGTCGCCATCTTGATCACTTCGCCGTCGATCGAGACAAGCTCATTCTTGCGCCTGGTCCACAACGTCATCTTGTGGCCGATCATTTCCTTCAGGTCCGGGTCCTTCAGCCAGTGGCCGAAGATCAGCCGCGACAGGAAGCGCAGATGCGAGGTCCGTGTCTTGGTCGTGGGCGCATAGGCCGCCAGTTCGCCGTCCTTCAGGGATTGGCGCTTGAAATTGCTCTCAGTCAGCTTGGTCGAGTCGGCGAAGCGGTTGTTGGCGACGACCACGGCGGCGGTATGCAGCTTCTGCATCTGGCCATCGACTTCGATGACCACGCGCTGACGCTTGTGACGGTCGAGATTGTTCAGCACGTAAAAGAACAGCTTCGGAAACAGGAACGGATCGTGCGCCTCGCGGGCTTCCTCGCGCACCTTCGAGGCATGCGGCATGGTGCCGATGCTGGCGCAGCACAGGAAGATCTCACCGTTGACATAGGCCGCGTCGACCGCTTCGGCGCGTGCCCCTTCGGCATAGGCCTTGAGCGCCGCCTGCAAGGACGGCAGCTCCATGTCCTGGGCCAGCAGATTCATCGTGCCGAACGGCAATACGCCGAACGCCTTGCCGGTCTTGGCCAAAGCGTTGGCGCAGTCGCGGATGGTGCCGTCGCCGCCGCCGATCAGCAGGGGCGCCTTGGCCTTGCTGAGCCGTTGCAGTTCCGTGTCGATGTCCTGGGGTTCGCAGAGATTGAGCGACGCCACCTGAATGCCGCTGGCCTCGATGGCCGCTTCGACAGCCGGCACGCCCATGTTGAGGACGGTGCCCGACTTGACGTTGATGAGGATGTTGAAGCCTTGCTCAGCCATGTTGTCCCTTGCCGTTCCGGTCAACCTGCCGCCGGGCTTGCAAAAATTCCATATGATTAAGCGCTTTCCCGCAAGCAAAAAAATCCGCCTGGAACCAATGGCTCCAGGCGGCAATGCCCCAGAGGGCGGAGGCGGAAAAGCGCTTTCCGCACAGTATGGCGTGATCTTTAGAACTTCGTGGTCAGCGTGACGAAGGTCATCTGCGGCGGCATCGGATAGGTGTTGTAGGTGCCGGTCGGCTGGCCGACGACCAGGGTCGAGGTCGTCTTGATGTCGCCCAGGTTGGTGACATTCAGGCTCAGCTTGGCGAAGCGCACCGGCGCCGAGGCCGGCAGGTTGAAGCGGTAACCCATCTGCAGGCCGGTCAGGAAGTAGCCCTTGATCCACAGGTCGTTGGTGTAGGTGGCGTAGCGCTTGCCGACGTAATCACCGCTGAACTGCATGTCGAACTGGCCGTAATTGGCGCTCAGAATGAACTTGTTCATCCAGTCCGGCGAGGCCGGAACCTGCTTGCCGGCGGTTGGCACGATCGTGTTGGCGGCGCCGGTGACGTAGTTATCCTGATAGGTCGACTTGTTGTAGGACACCGCGTCATAGAACGACCAGTGCTGGCCGAAGTGAACCGTGCCGGCCAGGTCGATACCGTCCGTCTTGACGCCGCCGACATTGGTCAGGATGGCCGCGCCCGCCACGAGCGAAAGGATGGTCGGGGTCGAACTGATCTGCAGCAGGCGGTTCTGGAAGTCGACGTGATAGGCGTTCACCTGGCCTTCGAAGCCGGTGATGAAACCGTCGAACTTGTGGTGGAAACGCCAGCCGGCTTCCAGGGTCTTGGAGGTTTCCGGCTTGGTGCCCGCCTTGAACAGGTCGAACGCCGCCTGGCTCGGCAGGCTCCAGGCCGAACCGCCGGCGCCGTAGACGATGAAGTGGCGGACGTTTTCGGCGCTGTCGACGAAGATCTGGTCGTTCGGAGTCACATCCCACACCAGACCGATTTCCGGCAGCAGGCCTTCGTCGGTGCGGATGGTGCCTTGCGGATAGTTGGTCTGGGCGCCGGTGGTGGCGTTCTTCTGGTTGATCGGGAAGAAGCCCTTGCCGGTCTGGACCGACGTCTTGACACCGTATTGCAGGGTCAGGGTCGGGGTGACCTGCCACTGATCCTGGACGTGCATGTTCAGCACCAGGTCGTTGAAGCGGCCATAATACTGGTTGAAGGCCTTGTTGACCGGCACGTCGTACGGCGTCAGGTCGTTGTTGGCCGAGGTGAACGGATACCAGGCGCGGTGCTGGGTCGAGAAGTTCTTCTCGTACCAGAAGCCGGCTTCGATATTGTGGTCGCCGGCGCGCCACTTCAGGGTCGAGATCAGGCCCGAGCGGTTGATCAGATATTCGGTGGTGCGCACGGCCCAGCCGGTGCCGCCGAAGATCGCCTTCAGGCGCAGCGACTGGTCGGCAGCTGTTTCACCTACCGGACCGGGGTAATAGACGGCGAACAGGGCGGGCAGGCCGGCCTGGTTGATCGGGCCGGCGACGATGCCGCGGCCGTAGTTGTAGTGATAATAGACCTGGTTCGACCAGCTCAGATTGTCACTGAAATTATAGTCGTACTTGACATAACCCAGGGCGTCCTCGCGCTGGGCGGCCGAGTGGTAGTTGCGAAAGTTGTTGCCGTCGGCGGCCGGCGGTGCGCCGGTCGTCGGGTTCAGGTAGGCGAGGGCGGCATTGTAGTCCGGATAGAGGAACGGGCGGACATACGGCACGTTGAGGTCGGCCGTCGCCATGGTCGCAGAAGTGCCGACCTGCGGGTGGACGATCGAATCTTCGTTCGGCTCGACCTTCGTCTGATAGTCGAGATAGGCGGTGAACTTGCCCTTGGTGCCGGTGCGGACATACTTGGCGTTCAGCTGGTCGTCGCGCTGGTGGCCGTTGAAGTCCCAGGCCTTGGCGTCGTGGTGCAGGGCCGAGATGTAGAGCGCATTTCCGTTGCCAAACTCGCCGGTGTCGAAGCGCAGGAAGGTGCGGGTGGTCTCGTAGCTGCCCAGCGTCTGGCCGAAGGTGAAGCCGTGCGTCTTGGCCGGGTCGCTCGAATAGGTCTCGATCGAGCCGCCCAGGTTCGAGGTCGAGGCGACGCCCAGGCCGGCGGCGCCCGAAGCGAACTGCACGCGGCTGATGTTTTCGGAGATCACGGCGCGCGATGGCGACAGGCCGTTCCAGTTGCCGTACTGCTGGTCGCCCAGCGGCACGCCGTCGAAGGTGTAGCCGAGCTGCTGCAGGCTGAAGCCGTGTACGAACAGGGTTTCGTTCTGCTCGTTGTTGCCCCACGGATCGGCGGTTTCGAACAGCACGCCCGGCAGGGTCTGAATGGCCTTCAGCGAGTTGACGCCCGGCAGGATCTTCTGCAGCTCGCCGCCGCCCAGCTCGACCGACGAACGGGTGGTCTTGTTGAGCTTGACGACGATCTCGGCCGACGAACCGTCGGTCGCGGCGTCCTTGGACGCATCGTCCTGGGCAAAGGCGTGCGGTGCGGCGCAAAGCCCCAGCACGGATGTGGCGAGCAGGGCCGCGCGCAGGCGGCTGGTCTTGGAACCAGTCTTGGCAATGGTCATGATGAAGTCCCCGGAAACTTTTCAAAGAGGCTGCAGCAATAATATTGCGCCGCAACACAAGCTTGGCGGTTTGTGCATAGATTTGTGACGTGCCTTTTGCGCCACAAAGCCTTTTGTCATAAGGCTTTGAGTGACATGGTTCCGTCGCAAAACCATGGCGGAATTGTCATGTGGCGGGTTTAAGCGATTGCCCATGACACACGCATCCCATACGCTCACGCCGAACCGCCGCCAGCTTCTCGCCGGAGGCGCCGCCGCCGCTCTTCTGACAGGCCCGCGCATGAGCCAAGCCGCCGAACTGGCCTTCAAAAGCCCGCTGATCATCGGTCACCGCGGCGCGCCGGGGTACATGCCGGAACACACCGTCGGCTCTTATGAAACCGCGATCCGCATGGGCGCCGACTTCATCGAGCCCGACGTGGTGGCGACCAAGGACGGCCACTTGGTGGTGCGCCATGATCCGGTGCTGACAGACTCGACCGACATTCTCGCCCACCCGGAATTCGCCAGCCGCAAGCGCACGGTGAAACTGGCCGGCTATGAGATCACCGACTTCTTCGTCTGTGACTTCACCCTGGCCGAGATCAAGACCCTGCGCGCCAAACAGGTCATGCCGCAGCGCGACCACAGCCACGACGGTCAGTACGAGATCCTGACCCTGGAAGAGATGATCGATGTGGCTCAAGTTGGCGGCAAGCGCGCCGGCCGCGTCGTCGGTATCTACCCTGAGATCAAGCTGCCGACCCTGCATCAACAGGTCGGCCTGCCGATCGAGGACAAGCTGCTCGACGTGCTGAAAAAGGCTGGCTACACCTCGGCGTCGTCGCCGGTTTTGATCCAGTCGTTCGAGACCGCCAACCTCAAATACCTGAAGAAAAAGACCGACATCCGCCTGATGCAGCTGGTCAGCGGCGACACCGATCCGGCGACCGGTGAGATGGTCTTCCGGGTGCCGAACGACAAGCCCTATGACTGGACCGTGGCGGGCCGGGCAGGGACCTATGCCGATGTGCTGACGCCGGCGGGTCTCGACGAAGTGGCCACCTATGCCAGCGTCGTCGCCCCGACCAAGCGTTTCCTGCTGTCGTTCAAAACCGATGCAAACGGCGCTCGCGTGCCGGTCGCTCACCGCGACATTATCGACAATGCCCACGCACGCGGCCTCAAGGTCCACATCTGGACCATGCGCGACGACGCACCGTTCCTCGATCCCTATTACAAGGGCGACGCGGTAGCGGAATATCTCGATTTCTTCAGGCTCGGCGTCGACGGTGTGTTCACCGACTTTGCCGATACCGCCCTCAAGGCGCGCCAGCGGTTCCTGGCCCAAGCCTGATTTTCCGCGCCGCAGCAAAAAAGCCACAACCGGAAAGCCTTGCCTATTAAGGCAATAGGACACCGTGCGCGCGCATCCTGTTGGCTGTCGTTAAGTTATAACGAAACCGTAATAGCTCTGTCACAAAGCGGGGGCAAGTGCGGTCGCGCTTCAGCCGGGCTTCAGTTTCGCTTCAGTTTCTTCCAGTTTCAGCCTTTGGGGGCATTCATGCTCAAGACCACACTTTTCCTCACCTGCGCCGCGGGTGCTTTGTCCATTGCCGCGCCGTACGCCGCGCATGCTCAGGACGCCGCCGCCGGCGAAGCCACCGTCGTCACGGTGTTCGGCCACCGCGCTGCCGAGCGTGAAGCGCTCGACCAGCAGCACGCTTCGCAAGTCAAGAAAGAGGTCGTGACCGCCAACGACGCCGGCAAGCTGCCCGACCAGAACGTCGGTGAAGCCGTCCAGCGCATGCCCGGCGTCACCGTTGATGACGACCAGGGCGAAGGCCGTTACGTCGTGATCCGTGGCCTGGAACCGGCCCTGGCCGCCGTCCGCATCAACGGTCAGGACGCCGCCGCGCCCGAAACCGACACGCGCGAAGTGAAGGTCGACACCATCCCGACCGGCCTGATCGGCTCGATCGAAGTGATGAAGAACCAGACCGCCGAATACGACGCCAACGCGATCGCCGGCGCCGTCAACGTCAAGACCCTGACCGCCTTCGACCGCAAGAAGCCGTTCCTGTCGGCCCGTTACAGCGCCGGCAAGATCGACCTGAACGATAAGACGTCCTACGACACCGACCTGTCGACCGGTGCCCGCTTCGGCGACCGCAAGCAGTTCGGCGTTGTCGTCGCTCTGAACGCCTCGCGCCGCCCGCAGGCTTCGGACAACCTGCAAGGTTCCGAAACCTGGGCGCCCGTGACGGCCGGCGGCATCACGCAGGTCGTCCCGAAGGACTGGAAGCTGCGCGACTACTACGTGATCCGCAACCGCCAGGGCGCTGCCGTCAACTTCGACTGGAAGCCGAGCGAAGGCGTGCACCTGTACGCGCACACCCTGGTCTCGCACTTCACCGACATGGAGCAGCGCGAGCAGTTCGCGGTGACCCTGGCGGGCTGGACGCCGACCAGCGCCAACGCGGGCACCTTCGCCAGCGCCAAGGCATCCAAGCGCGACGCCAAGTACCGCTTCGAGGACGAGCACATCTCGACCGTCAGCGTCGGTGGTGATTTCGCGCTGGGCCAGGGCAAGCTCGATGTCGACCTGACCAACTCGACCGCGATCAAGGATGACGATCCCCGCTACAACTTTTCCTATGTCAGCAACAAGAAGACCGATGCTGCCGGCACCTACGATCTGTCGGACATCCTGTTCACGGTCAATCCGGGTACGAAGGTCTATGACGCTTCGGACTTCAAGGCCGACGAAGCCGAGCTGGAATCCGATCACTATCGCGAAATCCTGAACCAGGGCAGCGTCAACTACAGCCTGCCGACGACGATGTTCGGCGGCGACACCACCTGGAAGTTCGGCGCGAAGTATTCCAAGCGTCACAAGCGCTCCAACGTCGAATACCGCCTGTACGACGTGTCGAAGGCCGGCATGACGCTGAACAACTTCCAGGCCTATACCGGCGCGACCCTGTATGACGGCCGTTACAACTTCGGCCCGACGGTCGACTTCATCAACTCGCTGGCCTACGCCAAGGACCACGGCGCGCTGGTCGACGCGAACCTGGTGCAACCGGACAGCATCGTCGGCGAACTGGGCGGCGACTACGACGTCAGCGAAACCGTCAGCGCCGGCTACGCCCAGGCGACGATCCGCAGCGGCAACTGGACGGTGACGCCGGGCGTGCGCGTCGAGCACACGTCGAACGAATCGGCCGGCATCGCGTTCGACGAAAACGCGTCGTTCACCACGACGTTCAACAGCTTCGGCAAGAAGGACTACACGGACGTCTTCCCGTCGGTCGTTGGCCGCTATGACGTCGATGCCAACACCCTGGTGCGCTTCGCCGCCACCACGGCCATCGGCCGTCCGAACTATGTCGACCTGGCGCCGACCGTCAACATCAGCAAGAGCGACGCCGCTGCCAGCCTTGGCAACCCGGACCTGAACCCACTGAAGTCCCTCAACCTCGATGCCGGCTATGAGCACTACTTCGGCAAGAAGGGCGTCATCTCGGTGTCGGCCTTCTACAAGGACATCAAGGATCCGATCTTCGTGACCGGCTACTCCGGCGACCTCAAGGTCGGCGCGACGACCTATACCGGCCTCGACATCACCCAGCCGAAGAACCTGAAGTCGGCCAAGGTCTCGGGCGTCGAACTCAACCTGGTCTATCAGCTCGACACCCTGCCGGCGCCGTTCGACGGCCTGGGCGTCTCGGTGAACGCCACTTCGCAGTCCTCGTCCACGGACGGCGCCGCGGGGCGCGACAAGGTGCGCCTGATCTACACCTCGGACATGACCGGCACCGCCGAACTGACCTACGAAAAGTACAACTGGACGGCGCGCGTCGCCTATTCGTACCGCTCGAAGTTCCTCGACACGCTGGGCGCCACTGCAGACAGCGACATCTATACCGCTGGCCGCGGCCGCGTCGACGTCAAGGTCGGTTACGCGATCAACAAGAACTGGCAGGTCTTCTTCCAGGGCAAGAACCTGAACGACGCCCCGTGGCGCCGTCAGATCGGCACCGCCCGTTACCTGGTTGAAAACGAAGCCTACGGCAAGACCTGGGCCGTCGGTGTTTCCGCCAAGTTCTAAGTCACAGAACAGTCACGTATAACCGCTATCGCTTCTCCTCCGCTCCGATTATGGGGTGGAGGAGATTGCCTTTGAGAGGGCTCATATGAAAACGTCTGCCTTACGGCTGGCTGCGGCCTGTCTTGGTCTTTTCCTGGCGCAGCCGGCGCTGGCCCAGCCCGCGGCTCCGGCCAAGGGTTATGCGCTGGACCGCGTTGTCGTGGTCATGCGCCATGGCGTACGTCCGCCCACGAAGGCCCAGGTGATCGATCCGGGCCTGACCAACCGCGAATGGCCGAAGTGGGACGTGCCCTTTGGCTACTTGACCACCCATGGCACCGAAGCCATTGCCCGGCTTGGCGATTTCGACGGCCAGACCTATGCTGATCAGCTCAGCGATGCCTGCGCCGGTTCGGGCCGCGCGCCCGCTGTGCGCGTCGTCGCCGACACCGATCAGCGCACCATTGCCACCGCCGAAGCCTGGGCAGGCGCGGCCGTGAAGGGCTGCAAGCTGCCGGTCGAAAACGCCGGCGAGGGCAAGGCTGACCCGCGTTTCTCGCCTTTCGAGGTCGAGCAAAAACTCGACGCCGCCGTTGCCTTGAAGTCGGCGCAGGACGCGCTGCCCAAGGGCGGCTTGGCTGGGCTCGACACTGCCAACCGCGCCCGTCTGGACGCCGCCAGCGCCATCCTCGGCTGCACCAAGGCCGACTGTAAGCTGTCGGGCATGCCGACCCAGTTTGACGCCTCAAAGGGCCGCCTCAAGATCAGCGGCGGCATCGACAGCGCCTCGACCGTCGGTCAGGTGCTGATGCTCGAATATGCCGACGGCAAGCCGATGAACGAAGTTGGCTGGGGCCTGGCCGACAAGGCGCGCATCCGCGACCTGCTGACCTTCCATGCCCTGGAATTCCAGCTGGTCGCCCGTCCGAAGGCGATTGCCGAATTTGGCGCCAAACCGTTGCTGGCCGAGGTCAAGCGCGGCCTGTTCGCCACCGATACGGCGCGCACCACCGTGCTGGTCGGTCATGACTCCAACCTGGCCTATGTCGGTGGCGCGCTGGGTCTGCACTGGATTGGCGGCGACTTCCCGCAGGACGATCCGCCGCCAGGCGGCGCCATCATCTTCGAGCTCTGGCGCAACAAGGCGGGCGCCGAAAAGGTCGTGGTGCGCTTCCGTTCGCAGACGATCGACGAAATCCGCAACCTGACACCGTTGAAGGCGGGCGCTCTGACGACGCTTAAGCCGACAGTCTGCGGCGGCAAGCCGGTCTGCGACGGCCCGCAGTTCTTCAAGACTCTGTCGGCGCTGACGGATTAAGCGGTTTCGGCTTGCAGCAGCCGCTGCAAAGCGGCGCGCGGCAGGTCGGCGATGTCCCGATTTCGCACGCGATTGTAGCGGTCCATATAGGTGACGTGACGCATATCCGTGCTCACCACCATTTGCCAGACGCCGTGTGGCAGGTCGAGCGTGCGGCGCAAGACGTCGGTTATGTCGCGTGCGCCGAAAACGAGCCGTGGATCGAGTGCCATTTCTTGACCTCCCCTAGAAGCTGTTAACCACTATGTCACAGCTCTCCGGCCGGGCAAGCCAGGCGAGGGGCTGTTCGCCACTTTCCGAATCATTGTCGTGGAAGTGTCACACCGCTTAGGCTTACGCCTTTTTTGTAAAAGCCCCGGCCGTTGCGGCTTTCGGCCTTAGCGGCCCTTTTCTATCCTTCTGAAAAGAAGGAGACGTGTCATGCCGAAGACCGCATCCAGGCTGCGCAAGGCGCAGATTCGCCGGGACGGCGCCAATGTCGTCGACGATCGGAAGTCAGCTGCACGCAGCGAAGACGCAAAACGCAGCCAGGGCCATGACGAGCGTGGCCGCTACGGCAAAAGTGTCTCCGATCCGGATGACAAGGACAGCTACAAGGATCGTGAGTGACGCAGCTCGGCTTATCGGCCGCGATGACTGTCTAGCGATGTCATGTTTCAGGTGTTCTTTCCTAATTTATAAATGAAATAAACATTCATATTTAAATATTCCGCCATCTTTCTGACATGAAAGACAGATGCATCTCGTGCTTCAATTCCATAATTGTCCTGTTTTGGATACAATATTAAACGATTAAATTATTTTTTCTTGGAATAGAGTTCGTGTAAATTTCAAGTATGCACAAAAATTGAATATATACTGGAAATATATTTCATTAATTTACTTCAATATATGGATTAAATATTTTTGAAATAGGAAATGAATAAATTTCTTTTTTGAAAATTCTCTTTCGAATTTTTACCGCCAGTGAAAATTTTCGTCAAAATTGTGTCGGATTCGCTACAGTTATTTCGTTTTTTATGTGAATCCACGTTTTGCATACGAATTGACGCTTCCCATCATATGAAATTTTGGTAACGGTACCATCGACTGCGCTGGTCACGACCGGGCGCAAAAACAGGCCGCCTGCGCAAGAAGCGGCCAGAACACAGCGGTTCTTAGGAGGAACAAGAATGGGAAAACTCAACAGTAAATCCGCGCGCGCGATTGTCCGCCTGGGCGTGTCCCTGGCGGCGCTGACCGTGGGCGCGGCGGGAGGTGCGGCCTATGCCCAAGGCGTGGCCGCGCCGCAAAATGATACCGCTACCGCAGGCAGCGGCGATGTCGTCGTCGTCACCGGCTACCGCAAGTCGCTTCAGGCGGCGCTGTCGATGAAGCGCAACTCGGACGTCATGCTCGACGCCATCAACGCCGACGATATCGCGTCGTTCCCGGAAGCCAACCTGGCGGAATCGCTGCAGCGCATCCCGGGCATCTCGATCGACCGCGACAACGGCGAAGGTCGTCAGATCTCGGTGCGCGGCCTGGGCGGTGACTTCACCCGCGTCCGCATCAACGGCATGGAAGCGCTGTCGACTTCGGGTTCCAACGACGCCGGTTCGTCGCCGAACCGTTCGCGCGCCTTCGACTTCAACGCCTTTGCCTCGGAACTGTTCAGCAACGCCCAGGTGCGCAAGACCAACTCGGCCGACACCGACGAAGGTTCGCTCGGCGCCACGGTCGACCTGAACACCGGCCATCCCTTTGACTACAAGGGCATGAAGTTCGCTCTCAACCTCGAAGATGCCTATTACGAAAACGGCAAGCACCATCAGCCGCGCATTTCCGGCCTGTGGTCGACCCGCTGGGCCGGTGGCAAGCTTGGTTTCCTGATTTCCGGCGCCTATCAAAAGCGCGCCACCTCGATCTCGCAGTATCAGCGCGGCCCTGGCTCGTCCGACTTCGTTTACCGCGGCGCGTCCGACGTCGGCGCCGGCACGAACTCCTGCGGCACCACGACCAACGCCTGTACGGGTACGACTGCGGGCGTCACCGGCAACCAGGAATATCCGCAATACGGCGGCTTCGCCGTACCGGTCAGCATGGCCCCGACCCAGATCATCCTGAGTGCCGCCGGCAACTGCCCGAACACCACGGGGCCGAGCCAGCCAGTGGGCACGATCTGTAACGTCAATCCCTGGAGCAATCCGGAAGCCTTCGCGGCCCAGACCGGCTCCGACCTGGCGGCCTACATGAAGCTCTACCCGGCGGGCCTGTTTACGCCCGGCCGCTTCGACGACTCGCGCGTCATCTTCCCGGCCCTGCCGTCTCTGACGCTGCAGGAACTCCAGTCGGAACGCGTCGGTATCACCAGCTCGTTCCAGTGGCAGGCCAGCAACAACACCCGCGTCACTGTCGACTTCATGCTGTCGCACTTCCGCAACGAAAGCATCAACTATCAGGTCGGCTCCGTCGGTCTGAACCGCAACAACACCAGCAACGTCTACAACACCATGACGGCGGCTTCGCCGACGGCGGTCAAGCGCAGCCTGTATCCTGGTGCGTGTACGGCGGCGGCGGAAGGCATGTTCAGCGCTCCGCAGGACTGCGGCGCCACGCTTTACGGCACAACGCCGGCGTTCGCGACGGGTGTGACGGGCGTCAACGCCCTTACGGGTGCGGCCATTACGGCGCCGGCGGTGTTGGGTACCAACATCTTCTCGGTCAACCCGTACAATCTTGATCCGTATGACTACTACAACAACCCGAATTCGGTCGGCTACGCGCCGAACCTGCTGGGTGTCAACGGCCGCGCCGCCCTGATCGGCCGCCCGGCGGTCAAGGTCCTGGATGCGAACGTCACCAACGGCGTGGCCGACTACCTGAAGCTCTCGAATGTCGACTGGCGTTCGGGCGCGGACGGCGGCTTCTACACCACCGACTTCAACCAGACGTCGGTGAACGTGGATCACCGCTTCTCCGAAAACTTCAAGATGGTTGCCGTCCTCGGCCTGTCGAAGTCGACCAACGTCTATGAAGGCAAGCTGGTCGAATTCAACGCCATGGATGTCGCCGGTCCGATGATCTATGACGAACGCGGCAGCCCGGAAACCATGCCGACCTTCAACCCGGGCTTTGACGTTGCCGATCCGACCAAGTGGGGCATCGTCAAGGGCATGTCGGCCATGCGCCACTACGTGCGCCACACCGAGAACAGCTATGCGCAGTTCAAGGTCGACTTCGACTGGGCGGTGAACGACACCTATGACGTCAAGTTCGGCGGGAACGTCAAGAAGTTCGGCTTCTATACCGATCAGTTCGAGCGTAACGCCGACAACATCAACCCGACCGAAAAGGAAGCCGGTGTCACCGTGGCCTCCCTCGGCAGCGTGCACCAGTACGGCCAGGGCCTCGACCTGGCGGCGGGCACGCCGACGGCCTTCTTTACGCCGGACTTCGACGCCTTCTCCAAGGTGTTCGGCTTCGATTGTTCGTGCATCAACAAGTACGGCGATTTCCGCATCACGGTGAAGCGCAACAACACGGCGACCTTCTCCGTGTACGAAAACGACTCGAGCATGTACGGCCAGGTCAACTTCAAGTACGACATCTTTGGTCGTGACCTGACCGGTAATGTGGGCGTGCGCGTCGCCACCACGGACGTCCTGGCGCGCGGCCGCACCAATGCCGGCCGTCCGCTGGAAGAAACCAACCACTACACCGACACCCTGCCGTCGTTGAACCTGAACTACCATGTCCTGGATAACCTCTACATGCGGATCGGTGCGTCGAAGGCTATGGCGCGGCCGCTGCTCGGCAACCTGTCGCCAAGCGTGTCGTCGATCTCGATCCCGACCGGCGCGACAGCGGTAACCGGCGGTACGCTGACGGTCGGCAACACCCAGCTGAAGCCGTTCCGCTCGACCAACTACGACTGGAACCTGGAGTGGTACTTCGACAAGAACTCGCTGCTGTCGTTCGCCCTGTTCGACAAGGAGGTCGAGAGCTATCCGCAGACCATCCTGTTTGACTCCAAGCTGTCGGATTTCCTCGACCAGGACTCGATTGACGCCCTCAAGGCGAACCTGAGCGGTACCAACGCCGGCATTCAGGCTGCCTACATCGACAACGGCCTGCCGTTCACGGCGCGTCAGGTCCGCGACGCACCGGGCGGCACCCTGTGGGGCTGGGAGTTCACCTACCAGCAGGAAATGACCTTCCTGCCGGGCTTCTGGAAGGACTTCGGCATCCAGCTGAACGCCACCCACATCGGTTCGAAGCTGACCTACATCATCGATCCGGGTGTCAAGTCGAACGGCGTCTACACGGTGCAGCCGACCTTCGCTTCGGGGCCATGGCTCAATGCCTCGCCGGACGCGGTCAACTTCACCCTGTACTATGAAGTGCCGCAGTTCTCGACCCGCGTGTCGGTGTCGCACCGCGCCGGCTACTACACGACCTTCCCGATTGCGGCGGGTACCTGTAGCGTCGGTCTGCAGGCGCCGAGCAACACGTCGTCGGCCAGTGCGATCTACGCAACGTCCTCGACCTGCGACGGTCCGCTGCTGCTCGACTTCCTGGGCTCGCGCGCTACGACTAACGTCGACGCCAACTTCATGTGGAACTTCAACAAGAACCTGGCGCTGAAGATCGAAGGCCTGAACCTGACCAACCAGACGTCGCAGCGTTACGGCTACGTCGCCAACCCGGTGGTCACCGGTTACGGCAGCTCCGGCCGTCAGATCACGGTCGGTGTCCGCTACAAGTACTGATGATGTCCGCCGCTGCCGGGCGCCTGTCCGGCAGCGGTCCTCTCCGTTCAAGCCTGACGGTCAGTGCCGATCTCCCGTCACCGACCGTCAGCCCAGCTCCTTGCCGGCGACCTTCCTGTGCCGGCCCGCTGGACACTGGCCAGCCGAGTGCAACCAAGGGCACTCTGCTGGCCATTTTTTCATATAAAAATTCTTTTACTTGTGATTCTTTTCGCTTTCCTTGCTGCCAGAGTTTGCTAATCATCACGTCCCGATCAGTCCGCCGGGCAGGCGGCGACCGCAACGGTCAGGGGAGGAAATGAACAGGTTGCCGGCGGCGCATTGCCGCCACCTGCCTGTCTGTTTGCCCGCCGTCCGGACTAGACAGAAAGTGCCGCCAATGACCCAGACGTCGCACCCGAAGATCTCCCGCCGTTCCGCCTTGGGCGTGACTGCCGCTGCCCTGACCGGTGCCAGTTTCCAAGCTGAAGCCCAGGCCGCGCCGCTCGATCCGCCGGGCCGCCTGACGCTGTGGTACAAGCAGCCGGCCGCCGTCTGGACCGAAGCCCTGCCGCTCGGCAACGGCCGCCTCGGCGCAATGGTCTATGGCGGCGTTGGTCACGAGCAGTTGCAGCTCAACGAGGATACCCTGTGGTCCGGCTCGCCCTACAACCCGGTGCACAAGGGCGCCTTCGACCACCTGGCCGAAGCGCGCAAGCTGGTCTTCGACGGCAAGTATGCCGAGGCCGAAGCCTTCCTGAATGCCGAGATGATGGCCGTGCCGGTGCGCCAGCAGGCCTATCAGACCATCGGCAACGTGCTGATGACCATGAGCGTCTCGACCATGGCGTCCGGCTATCGCCGCGACCTGGACCTGATCACGGCCATCGCGAAGGTTACCTATAAGCAGGGCGACACGACCTATACACGCGAGATGTTCATTTCGCCGGTCGACCAGGTCATGGTCGTCCGCCTGACTGCCGATAAGCCGGGCAAGATCAGCTGCGACATCGGCTTTGAGACGCCGCAAAATGCCGACGACGCCTGCGAAGGCCCGGACCAGCTGGTACTCAAGGGCGTCAATACTGGCTCGCAAGGCATCGACGGCAAGCTGACGTTCGAAACCCGCCTGAAGGTCATCAATCAGGGCGGCAAGCTGGAAACCGCGCCGCGGGCCTTGCGCCTGTCGGGGGCCGACAGCGCCATCATCCTGATCGCGGCGGCCACCAACTTCAAAAGCTATAACGACACCTCGGGCGATCCGACGGCAGCGACCACGGCGGCAATCAACGCTGCCGCCGGCAAGAGCTTCGACGCCTTGCTCACCGCCCATGTCGCCGAGCACCAGCGCCTGTTCAACCGTGTCGGCTTCACCCTGGAAAAGACCGCCTTCGCTGACCTCCCGACCGACCAGCGCATCGCCAAGTCGCTGACGCAGGACGATCCACAACTGGCCGAGCTGTATTTCCACTACGGCCGCTACCTGCTGATCTGCTCGTCGCGTCCGGGCACCCAGCCGGCCAACCTGCAGGGTATCTGGAACGACTCGCTGAACGCGCCCTGGGGCGGCAAGTACACCATCAACATCAATACCGAGATGAACTACTGGCCGTCAGAAGGCGGCAACCTGGCCGAATGCGTCGAGCCCTTGATCAAGCTGGTCAAGGAAATCTCGGTCACGGGCCAGGAAATGGCCAAGGTGCACTACAACGCGCGCGGCTGGGTGACGCACCACAATACCGACATCTGGCGGGCGACTGGCCCGATCGACGGCGCCAAGTTCGGTTTCTGGCCGACGGGCGGCGCCTGGCTGTGCGGCCACCTGTGGGACCACTACGACTACGGCCGTGACAGCGCCTACCTGAAAGAAATCTACCCGATCCTGAAGGGCGCTTCGCAGTTCTTCCTCGACGTGCTGGTCAAGGAGCCGAAGCACGGCTGGCTGGTCACCTGTCCGTCGATGTCGCCGGAAAACAACCACAAATACGGCACCTCGATCTGCGCCGGTCCGTCGATGGACATGCAGATCATCCGCGACCTGTTCGGCAACACCATCAAGGCCGCCGAAATCCTCAAGACCGACAAGGCGTTCGTCAAGCAGGTCGCGACGGCGCGTGCCGGACTGGCGCCGCACCAGATCGGCGCCAACGGCCAGCTGCAGGAATGGCTCGACGACTGGGACATGGAGGCCAAGGACCTGCATCACCGCCACGTCTCGCATCTCTACGCCCTGTTCCCCAGCCACCAGATCAATGTCCGTGACACGCCGGACCTGGCGGCGGCGGTGCGCAAGTCGCTGGAAATCCGCGGCGACCAGGCGACTGGCTGGGGCACCGCATGGCGCATAAACCTGTGGGCGCGGCTGGGGCAGGGCGACCACGCCCGCGATGTGCTCAACTTCCTGCTTGGGCCGGAACGCACCTATCCCAACATGTTCGACGCCCACCCACCGTTCCAGATAGACGGCAATTTCGGCGGCGCGTCGGGTATGCTGGAAATGGTCATGCAGACCTGGGACGACCAGATCTTCCTGCTGCCGGCCCTGCCGTCAGCCTGGAAGACCGGCACGATGACCGGCCTGCGCGCCCGTGGCGGATTTGGCGTCGACGTCGAATGGGCAGATGGCAAGCTGAAGACGGCCAAGGTCACCAGCACGTCGGGACGGCCGGGCACGCTGGTCTATGGCGGCCAGACCGTGAAGCTGGCTCTCAAGAAGGATGAAACGGCGACCTTTGCCTTCGACGGCACGGCCTTGAAACGCGCCTGACCTTCAATAGCTGGCCGACAGGCGAAGGCCGGCATAGCGGGCGCCGTCACGCGCCGGTTTCCAGGTGACCGCGTCGGTCGGCGGGACCGCGGTCTGGCTGATGTTCCATTGGGTGTCGCGGCCGCGCGTCACGGCGTAGCGCTGGTCGAACAGGTTGTTGGCGAAGAGGGTGAGCTTCCAGCGATCGTTCTTCACCCCGGCGGACAGGTTGACGATGCCATAGGCCTTCTGCACCGAATCCGGGTCCTGCAGCAGGTTGAACACCACCTCCGACTGCCAGCGCCCGGCCACCGTGACAAAGCCGGTCCAGTTATTGGACACCGGCGTTTCATAGGTGGCGTTGCCGCTGACATTCCATTCCGGCGCGTTGAACAGCGGTTTGCCCGACAGGTCCTGCATGCCGCCGATGCAGCCCTGCGCGAAGGTCTGGGCGGTATAGCAATTGGCGTTGGGGAAATCGTCCATGGTCGCCTGGGTATAGGCCAGGCTGGCATTGACGCTCAGACGCGGCCCGATGCGCGCCGCCAGTTCGCTTTCGAGACCCTTTGACGTCACCTGGCCGATGCTGTTGAGCACGTTCTGACCGGTGACCGTGTCGCGGCTCTGTGCCTGGAAGCCCTTGAAGCTTTCGTAAAACACGGTGGTGTTCCAGACTAGGTGATGGTCGAAGAAGGCGCTCTTCAGGCCGACTTCGTAATTGTCGACCAGCTCCGGCGAGATCGGTTGTTTGGCGGCCACCGCGTCGCCGACCGGCACCCCTTTCAGCGGCCCGTTGGCCAGCGGCGTCCGTGTCGTCAGCGTCGAGGTGAGGTCGTAGGCCAGGCCCTTGTAACCGCGCGAAAAGGTAGCGAACCCCATCACATCCGGCGCGAAATGGTAGAGGACACCCGCCCGTCCGGCGACCGAGGTGTCGCCGTTGCAGGTCTCGATGGCCACGGTCGGACTTTGCGTCGAGCAGGGCGGATCGCCATAGACCACGCCGTTGCCGAGATCGCGGAAAGTGTAGCGGATATCTTCCTGATTGATGCGCAGGCCCCCGATCACGCCCCACTTCGGTGTCAGGTCATAGGTCGCCTGGCCGAACACAGCATAGTTGGTCGCCCAGGCCTGCGACAGATAGGCGGCATAGGTGCTTGAATTGGTCGACGGGATCGTCGGCAGGCCGTTGTAGTCGCCGAGGTCGTTCGATCCGCGCACGAAATAGCGCTGGGCGTGGGTGCGGCTGTAGAACAGGCCCGCCACATATTTCAGCCGTCCCTTGTCCGACGAGGTGACGCGGAATTCCTGCGTCACCGAATTGATCTTGAAATAGCCGCCATTGGCCGAGCCTCCCTTCGGCGCGGCCGGCGCCACCGTCGAGAAGTCGAAGTCGCTGGAGTCGGTGTCCTGGATGTCGACCAGGCTGTACCGGTCATAGGAGCTGATCGACGCCAGGCTCAGGCCGTCGATCTTGCGGACGATCTTCAGGCCGGTGCCGTAGTCGACGGCGTCGGCGCGCGCATCGACATCCATGCGCAGCAGCCGGTTGTCCTCATTGACGGTAATCCCCTTCAAGATCTCCGACTGCGATTCGTTGCTCCGGCCGTAGGTGACGCCGGGGCTGATGAAAGCTTCGCCGCCGGCGCAGCACGACGACACGGTATGGGTGATATAGGGCGACAGGGTCACCGTCACGTCGTCGGCGGGCGCCCACACCAGCTTGCCGCGCACCGTGCTGTCCGACAGCCCGTTCAGCCAGTGCTGCGTCGCCAGGTTATAGACATTGCCGCGATAGGTGCTGACATTGCCGGCGACGCGGAACTTCAGCCGGTCATTGATCGGTCCGGACAGCGTGCCCTGAAGGCGTTGCTCGCCGTCGCTTGTCGCCACCGCCTCGATCCGGCCGGTCAGGATATTGGTCACCGGCTGGGTGGTGATGTTGATGACGCCGGCCGAGGCCGACTTGCCGAACAGGGTGCTCTGCGGCCCGCGCAGCACCTCGACCTGCTGAACGTCGACCAGAGCCGAGAACGCCGCCGCCTGGAAAGCCTGGGGCACATCGTCGACCACCACGGCGACGCTGGCCTCGGTGGCGATTGAATAGGCATAGGTGCCGATGCCGCGGATATTGATCGAATTGTTGGCGGGCTGCGTGGTCTTGGTGATGGTCACCGACGGTGCGATTTTGACAATGTCATCGAAATCGCGCACCCCCAGCACGTCCATATTGGCGGCGGTGGCGACGAATACCGAGCCCGGCGCGCTCTGGTTGCGTTCCAGCCGCTTGAAGCCCGTGATGATGATCTGATCCAGCGGCTCCTCGCGCACAGCGGACACGGCGGCTGCCGCGGCTTGCGGCACCGGCGCCTTGACCGGCTCGGGCTGGGGCTGCGCAGGCGGAATCGCGGTGATCAGCAGCACGTTCGACGCCGACTTCCTGTAGGTCAGGCCAGAGCCGTCGAGCAGAATCTGCAACGCGGCTTCCGGCTCGTACTGGCCCTTCAGCGCCTTGCTGCGCCGGCCATCGACCAGGCGCGGTGAGAACAGCAGTTGCGCGTTCGACTGGCGGCCGAACAGCTCCAGCGCGTCGCTTAAGGCTCGGGCGGAGATATTGTAGCTGCGCATGGCGGTATTGGCCTGATTTTGGGCATGGGCCGGGGCAGGGGCCGTCAGGCACAGACCGGGGAGCAGGAACAGGGCCGTAGCCACGCCGATGGCGCGCGCCAGCCTTCGTCCCTGACGGAATGATCTGCTCATCCGGCCGCCTCCCCAGGCGCGTTATGTCGAGGACAGAGTTTCTGCGAACTCCTGGGCCTCTTTAGTGAGACGCTGACCGCGTCCAAATCCACAATTGCCGCTCAGCCCTTGCCGCCCTTGAGCGTGATCGCCTTGTCGGAGCGGCTGACCCTGAGGTCGAAATAGGCCTGCATGGCCTCGGCGAAACTCTGGGAATCGCCGGCGGTGAACACGCCGGAAATCCTCAAGGTGCCAAGCTTCGCCTCATCGAGCACGATCGGCATCCTTGAATAGGTATTCATGCGCGCCACGGCGCTGGCCAGGTCGACATCGTCGAACACCACCTGACCGTCGCGCCATGCCAGGGCCCGGCCGGAGTCGATATTGCTGGACAGCACCGGCGCGGCCTGGTCGAACAGGCGCAAAGCCTGGTGCGGCGTCATTTCGATGGGAACGCTGGCGCGCGGATCGGTGACGGCGACGCGGCCTTCGACCAGGGTGACCAGCATGCCCGCGGCTTCGCGTTCGACGCTGAAGGCGGTGCCCAGCGCGGTGACGGCGCGCTGCCCGGCGCGCACACGAAGCGGCCGGTTGACGTCCTTGGCCACAGCGAAGAACGCCCGGCCCGAGACCAGTTCCAGCAAGCGCAGGTCACGCGAATAGTCGACGCGTACCTGGCTCATGGCGTCCATGGTGACGCGGGTGCCGTCGGCCAGGGTCACGGTCCGCTGCTCTCCGACGCCGGTGGTCAGCATCTCGCCGGCCGGCTTGCGCATCAGCCACCAGGTCAGCCCGGCCGGCACTGCGACCAGACCAGCCGCCGCGGCCGCCAGCTGGCGCCGGTCGAGCGTCACGCCGCCTAACCAACGCTGGCGGTGGCTTTGCCGGGCGCGTTCCAGGGCATCGCGGCGCATGGTCAGCAGTTCCGGCCCGGCGCTATGGTCGCCAATCAATGACAGGGTTTCTTCGGCCTGGGTAAACACTTGAAGGTGCATTGGATTTTCGGCGATCCATGCCTCGAAGGCCGCCAGGTCGGCGTCCGACGGCTCATTGGCCAGGCGCACCGACCAGAAGGCCGCGGCCTCCTGGACCTCTGCCGGAATATCTGCCGGAGTTTGAGACTGTGCCAACGCGGATACGTACCTTAAATGCTGGCGCCACGCTTCAAGAGATGGGCCACGACCTTGACAATGATCTTTTCGATAGAGCTTACCGAAAGACCATGCAGCTGGGCAATCTGCGCATATTTCATCCCCTCCAGGCGGTTGAGGATGAAAATATCGCGCGTGCGGGCATCGAGTTCGTTCAAGGCCTGCAACGCTGTTTGCAGAAGCTGCTTACTTTCAAGGACGCGCTCGGGCGACAAAGCCTCAATGGTCTGTTGCCGTTCGGCCAGTTCCGGGGCGTTGTGATTGACGGTCTCATTGCGCCGGGCGCGGTCGCGCAGCAGGTTGACCGCCGTGCGGAACAGGAAGGCTTCCGGGTCGTTGATCGGCTCGTCGTCCATGCGGCGCAGCAGGCGGACAAACACATCCTGCGCCAGGTCCTCGGCCTCTGCCTTCGAGCCGACGCGGCGCTGAAAAAAGCGCGTGAGCGGCACACGGTAGGACTGCGACAGGTGGTCGAACCAGGCTTGCCGGGATTGCAGCCCGTCGCGTTCAGGCATCGGTGTCATGATACGCTACCCAAAGACAGCACGTTTCTTCCAAATCGCGCCCGTTATTTTTACAGTCCCGGCGGGCGTCGATAGGCCAAGGCTATGCTTGTTGGCTGCGTAAGTCCACATATTGGGATGACCATTTGGCCAATTTGACTGAATTGGCCTGACACATGTGGCGGATTTGTTACAATTTCATGTCTGACAAGTTTCGTCGCGCCGGCAATTTGGTAGCGCTAAAAAATCTTTTTAAACAAATAATTATCAATGCCCTTCGCAGCGCCCTTACGTCGTGGCACCGACAATGCGGTTAACGGCCTTCGTCATATTTCCGCGTTTTTGGCTGTGTGGATATGCAAACCCACCACGTCTTACTTTTCGAAGGCCCCTGAAATGTGCCGCTCATCGGCCACGGGACCCGCAACGACAAAAGTCAGAACAGAGACGTAGGGAAGAACATGCATAAGATCACAAAAACGCGCGCCCGCGCCCTTGCCACGGTCAGCCTCGGGGCGCTGGCCGGGTTTGCCGCCTTCGCCGGCAATGCTCAGTCACAAGATACAAGCACGGCGCCGAAAGCCGACAGCGATGTCGTCATCGTCACCGGTTACCGCCAGTCCTATACCAACGCCGTCAAGACCAAGCGCGACAGCATCGAAATCTCCGACTCGATCTCCTCGGACGGCCTGGGCCGCTTCCCGGACCTGAACGTCGGTGAAGCCATCCAGCGCATTCCCGGCGTCCAGATCAACCGCGAAGCCGACAGCCGTAACGCCACCATCTCGCTGCGCGGCCTGCCCGGCACCTTTGCCCGCACCACGCTGAACGGCGGCGGCTTCGCCGACCCGATCCTGTCGAGCGCCAGCAACACCGCCTCGACGCCGCTGGGCGCTTTCAACTCGGACATCTTCACGTCGATCACCGTCATCAAGTCGCCGTCGGCGTCCAGCATGGCCGGCGGCCTGTCTGGCAATGTCGACCTGCGCATCGCCCCGGCGCTGAGCCGCAAGCAGGGCGGCTTCTTCAAGGTCTCCGAGGAATTCAACACGCTCGGCGACCTGTCCAGCCCACTGGTCAGCTTCGGCTACAACAAGAAGCTGTCATCGGACTTCGCCGTCTTCGGCGTCGCCGCCTGGAAGGACGAAAAGTTCCGCCGCGACTCGATCACCGTCCAAACCTGGGCCAACAAGCTGGGCTCGATCCAGCTCGGCAACCAGAAGGTTCCCGGTCAGAACCCGGCCTATGACACGCTCCAGGCCAGCCTGCCGACCAGCTATACCTCGCTGTTCGCCGCCGGCCAGGCACCGGTCTATTACCCCAGCCAGGTCCGCCACTTCAGCCGCTTCAACAAGGGCCATCTGCTGTCGACGGCCGCCGGCTTCGAATGGAAGGCCTCTGACAAGCTGAAGCTGGGCGCCACCGGCTTCTACACCGAACGCTTCCTCGACGAAGGCACCAACGATCTGCAATATATCCAGGTCGATCTGGGCCAGGGCGTGAACACGGCGCTGACCGCCACCTCGCAGGTCAACCACATCACCAGCATCGGCACGCCGTACATCGTCCAGACCCCGACCGGTCCGAAGGCCTATATCAACACGCTGACGGTCGAGAACAACAACACCTACGACTCGACCCGTTCGGAACCGGCCAAGCAGTCGACCTGGTCGATCAACCCGACCCTCGAATACAAGGGCGACGACTGGCGGCTGTCGGGCAACCTGACGATCTCGCGCGCCGAGGTCCTGGCCAACCAGATCGAAATCGATGTCATCCAGAACCCGGCCAAGAACGGCGTGGCGGGTGTGCTCGGTACCGTCAACGGCAACAGCACCAGCATCTTCACCGGCGGCACCGACCTGTCGAAGGCCGTCTACACCTCGGTCACGCCCAACGCCTCGCACGTCACGGCGGGCGGCTATCCAACGGCTTCGGCCGCCAGCCAGGCCACCCAGGCCGGCGACGCCGCCAACGTCAACAAGTTCGGCGTCACCGGCACCAATGGCCACGCCGACAACTTCCTCAACGCGGCGCAGTTCGACGCCGAGCGCTTCTTCAAGAGCGGACCGGTCACCAGCCTGCAGTTCGGCATCCGCCTCGAACAGGACAAGTACGTCTCGACCGGCTCGCGCAACACCTCGTTCGGCACCATGGCGCAGAACATCACGTCCAGCATGGTCCACCCCGAGCCCGCCAATGACGACTTTTTCGGTGGCAAGGCGCCGGGCATGAACACCAACTGGAACCAGGCCGACATCCAGGCCATGCTGGCGGCGATCACCCCGATCGACCCGACCAAGCTGCCCGCCCAGTTCAAGCTCGATGCGACCACCGGCGTGTTCCTGACGCCCTATGGCCTGGTCAACAACTACTGGGATCCGAACTACTGGAACAACAACTTCACCAACCGGAGCGACATCAAGTCCTATTACCTGATGGCGAAGTTCAAGGCCGACCTGCTCAGCATTCCGGTGCGCGGCAATATCGGCGCCCGCTATGAAGACACGCACAACACCATCACGGCCCTGGACTGCGTCAACTGCTCCAGCACCCTGGCGACGGCTACCTTCCCGGTGCCGAACCACAGCCTGACGACGCGGACCTATACTCAACATTACGATTATGTCCTGCCGTCGATGATGATTGCAGCGGATCTGCGTGACGACCTGGTGCTGCGCTTCGCGGCCTATTCGACCTATGTCCGGCCGCAGCCGCGCGACACCGTGCCGATCAGCTCGGTCCTCGCGCCGGAGCCGAACAGCGCCGCCCTGCCGCCGGTCTACGCCGCCAACCCGACCTATACGGTGGTGGCCGGGGCGACCAACCTGAAGCCCTACACGGCCGACTCGATGGACATGTCGCTGGAGTGGTACAATCGTCCGGGCGGGCTGTTCGCCATCGACGTCTTCCAGAAGAAGATCAAGGGCTATATCGGGCCGATCACCGATGCCAACGTGCTTTGCCCGTCTGATGGCAAGATCAATGGCGTCGACTACGGCATGGGCACGCTGTTCATCGGCACCGGCTCTAACGCCGGCAAGTGCTTCACCACCGCCACCTTCAACACCACCGCAGGCGTGCAGAACGCCGTTGTCAGCATCAGCGGCCAGACCAACCTGCTGCCGATGACCGTCAGCGGTGTCGAACTGGTCATGCAGCAGAACCTCGACTTCCTGCCGGGCTTCTGGAAGAACTTCGGCGGTTCGATGAACTACGGCTACACCACCGTGTCCGGCAAGGACGCCAACGGCAACAAGATCACCCTGCCGAGCGTCGCCCAGGACAACCTGAACCTCATCGGCTACTACGAAACCAAGAAGTTCGGCGTCCGCCTGGTCTACAACTATCGCGGCAAGTACGACCTGGCCGCCGGCAACAGCTTCGTCGGCGACGCCCGTTCGGTCAAGGCGCGCAGCCAGCTGGATGCCTCGGCCTCCTACAACATCAACAACAATATCTCGGTCTCGTTCGACGCCTTCAACCTGACGGATGCGACCCGCGCGGAGTACGAAAACGATCCGTCCCTGCCGCGCCGCATCGATTATGACGGCAAGACCTATCAGCTGACCCTGAACGCCAAGTTCTAGGTCGCTGCGAGTCTCCCCGACGGGCGGATCGCTGCCAACGCCTGCCTCCCAGGTTGTGCGATCCGCTCCCTTCTTCGGGTAACTGGCGGGGCCGTAGTAGTGCACGGCTCCGCCTTTCTTTGCTAAAAGTTCCAGGATGGCCACCATGTTCCGTTCGTCTCTGCTCACCCTCGCGCTTGCCCTGGCCGCCGTGCCTGTGCAGGCGGCCACCTGCGATGGCGCCAACGGCTATTCCGCCGCGTTCGCTGGCCGGCACACTTATCTGTGGCGTCCGGAAGCCCTGGAACAGGTCAAGGCGCGCAAGGACGGCAACCCGGCCTATGCCGCCCTGATCAAGGACGCGGACAAGGCCATGACCGCCGGCCCGTGGACCGTCACCGACAAGACGCGCACCCCGCCGTCGGGCGACAAGCACGACTATATGAGCATCGGTCCCTACTGGTGGCCGGACCCGGCCAAGCCCGATGGCCTGCCCTATGTCAACCGCGACGGCCAGGTGAACCCGGAACGCGCCACCGGCGCTTTCGACCGGACGCGCATGGGCGCCATGACCTCGGCGGTCCAGACCTTGAGCCTGGCCTACTACTATTCCGGCGACGAGAAGTACGCCAAACGCGCTGCGGTGATCCTGCGCGCCTGGTTTCTCGACCCGGCGACGCGCATGAACCCGAATCTCAACTTTGCCCAGGGCGTGCCGGGGTCGACGCCCGGCCGCTCGTTCGGCATCATCGACAGCGCCGAATTCCTGCCGGTCACCGAAGCCATCGGCGTGCTCGAACCGTCCGGCGCCCTGAGCGCCGCCGATCTCAAAGGCCTGCGCGCCTGGTTCGGCGACCTCAGCGACTGGATGGTGACCAGCGCCAACGGTAAGGAAGAACGGGCAGCGAAGAACAACCACGCCATCTGGTACGATCTGGAGCTGTCGGAATTCGCCCTGTTTGCCGGCAAGGCCGACCTGGCCAAATCGGTGATCTCGGCGTTCGGCGAAGGCCGCCTGAAACCGCAGATGGCCGCCGACGGCAGCCTGCCGCAGGAACTGGCACGCACCCGGTCGTTCCACTATTCGACCTGGACCATGCAGGCGGTCTATGACGTCGCGACCCTGGGCGAATGCGTCGGTGTCGACCTGTGGAACTATCAGGAAGCCGACGGCCGCTCTTTACGCAAGGCGACCGATTTCATTGCTGCCTATTCCGGTCGGGAATCCGACTGGAGCTGGAAGGAAATCGACATGAACAAGCAGGACCTGTACGACGCCCTGGTCCGCGCCTCGCAAGGTTTCCGCGACCCGGCTCTGAGCGATAAAGCGTCAGTCCACGCCACTGACTTTGCTTCAGCACGCATCAACCTGACGGTTCCGCCGTACCGGAAATAACTATTTGCCAGAAATAACTACTTGGTCGTCTTGACGGCGCGCGGCTTGCGCACCGGCTTGGCCGGCGCCTTGTTGGCCGCTTCTTCTTCCAGCTCGTCCAGGTCCTGGCCGGTGATGGCGGCGTCGAAAGCGCCGGGATCGTCGGGCAGGGGGATATGGTTCGACCGCTTCTGCGCCGCCTTGATGAACGGCATCGACGGCACATAGCGCGACGCCATGTCCGGCATTTCCGGCAGGCCCTTTTCGCCGCGTTCGAAGCGCGGATGGATCAGCGTCGCCTTGCTGGCGAAGGTCAGGATCAGGGCGCTCCAGTCGCCGGCGCCATATTCGAAAGCCCGGCCCTCGGCGTCGATATCCGACCATTCCGGCTCCGAACGCGCCATCTTGGCCCGGGCGACCCAGGTGCGGGCAGCGTCCATGTCCTGCAGGGCCGACGCGCCGCGCGCCAGGATGGCGCAGATGCGCTTGGTGACTTTCTCGTCGCTGGCCTCGTCCTCAAGGGCGGCCAGAGTTGAAGCAATGTCCGCTTTCACATTGGTCAGCAGGGCGCGCTCGACCTGCAGGATCAGGCTTTCGCGATGCTTCGGATTACGGTCGACCAACCCAGCCAGACGGCGGGCGCGCTCACGCGGCGTCTCGTCGGACACCAGGTCGCGATAGGCCAGCCACAGCGCCGGGTGCGGGCTGGCGCCCCAGGCGGCCTCAAGCACGTCCTCGGCGCGGCCGAGCTTGTTGGCCTTCAACAGCAGGCGCGAGGCGATGATGGCCGCCGGGGTGAACTGCGGCTGCAGCTTGGCGGCGCGGACGGCGAAGTCGAGCGCCTGATCGCGTTGCTGCGCTTCGGCTGAGGCTTCCAGACGGGCCGCCGATGCCGCCATCAGCGACGCCTTGGCGCGTTCCGAGAAAATCGGCGACACCAGCTTGCGCGACACAGCGCCGTCGATCAGCGCAAGGGCCTCGGCCCATTCGCCGGCTTCCAGCCTGGCCTCGAACAGGGTCTCGAAAGCCCACATCGCCGGGCGGGATTGGTTGTAGGCCTCGGTCGCCAGCGCCACGGCTTCGGTCTTGTCGCCCTGGGCGTTGGCCAGTTCCATCAGGCCCTTCAGACCGGCCACCTTCAGTTCCGGCACGCTCAGCATGGCGGAGTAGGCGGCCTTGGCGGCGGTGGCGTCGCCCGACACCTGCGCCGCCATGGCGGTCAGGATGCGGACCAGCGAGATGTTGTCGCACAGGTCGAGCGCCTTGACGGCATTGCGGCGGGCTTCGGCGCCATCACCGGCGGCGACGCTCAGGAAACCGCGCGTCAGCACTTCGTCGCCCTGGCGGCGGCGGGCTTCGGCGCGGGCCTTTTCGGCGCGTTGCGGTGAGCGCGACAGCCACAGGCCCAGGTTCCAGAAACAGACGGCGCAAAACGCCAGCAGACCGAGGAGGATAATCGCCGCTGTTGCTGAGGTGTCGATGCGGTAGTGCAGCCAGCTCAGGCTGGCCTGACCGTGGTCCCCGAGCTGGCCGATACCGAGAGCAAGCAGAGCGACAATCGCAAGCAGGATAAGCAGGGTGCGGATCATAGCGCGCCTCCGGCCTGAGCCGTGGCGTCATTGGCAGTGGCGAGGCGGTTCAGCGCCTGCGTCGTGATGCGCTGGGTGGTAGCGTCGACCAGCCGGCGAGCATGGGCCTGATCCAGCCACGGCTTCAATGCTTTTTGCCCCGACGGCGGCAGGGTCGCCAGGAAGGACAAGGCGCCTTCCAGATCGCCGTTGTCGAGGTGCATTTCGGCGCATTGCAGGGTGCCCTGCACGCCCTTGCAGCTCGCCTTGTCGGTGCGGCGCACCGAGATGAACGAGCCCATGGCGTGCTTGCCGCGGTTGAACAGGCTGTTGTCGCCGTCGTCGTTCTTGGCGGCTATATTGGCCTTGGCGGCGACGGCCGGGAAATCGATGGCCAGTTGCGCTTCCGACGGCACGCCACGATCGGCGATCGCGCGCAGCGGCGCGGTCAGGGTCGGATCGGCGACGGCGGGTTCGGCGGCGGTCAACTCACGCATGAAAGGTTCGGAGGTATGGGCGGCGCGCGCCAGGTCAAGCGCGGCCTGGGCCGAAGCCGCCGCGCGGGCAACGGCGCGCTGGTTGCTTTCCAGCCGGTCGAGACGCGCCGACAGCTGGGCGATCAGGGCGGCTTCGGACGGATAGACGGGCTGGACCGGCGCCTGAACCGCGCCGGGTTGCGCAGGGGCCAGGCCGGGCTGGACATAGGCGGGATTGACGGCCTGGCCGCGCAGTTGGGCAATCTGGCTCTGCAACTGGGCGATCTGCATGTCCTTGTCGGACAGTGGCGCGGCCGCCGCCGGCTTTTCGGCGACAGGCTTGGGGGCGAATGGATTGCGCGTTATGAACAGATAGATGAAAACGACAATAAGGATCAGGAAAACGCCTGGCAGGATTTGCGTCGCCATCCGGCGCGCCCACGTGCGCGTCCGATCATCCGCCCAGTCGGTGTGGTCCGAGGCGTTCAGTCCGCCATCCGAAACAATCTGATCGTGGGTCGATGAAGGGCGCGGGTCGCTCATGCGTTGGGTCTCTTAGGTCGTCTCGATCTGTTTTAGCATGGAAGCTTCGTCGGTGAACGGAGAAATCCGCCGTGCGAAGCCTTCCGGTACATTATTTTTGGCGGCGCGCGTCCAGGCTTCGTTGAAGGCCTGCGACGCTGCGTCCGAGATGAACACTAGGCATAATTTGGTGAACGCAAGCTTGCTGCCAGCCAGCACGTCAGCTACCGCCCGTGCCGCCTTGGCGGAGTGGATCAAGACATGGGTGACGCGGCCAAGATCGAGCTGCGGCGCGACCATGCGGGTCTCATAGACGGGGATCTGGCTGATCTGCAGGCCTTCCGCCCACATCCACGCCAGTAGCGGCGCGGCGGGTTCTTTCGGCGCCGGATAGAGAAAAAGAGTCTCGCGCGGCGCTCTGGCCTTGATCAGCTTGAAAAGCGCTTCGGCGTCGCCGTCGGCGGTTTGTACGGTGGCGAAGCCCTGCGCGCGGGCGGCCTCGGCGGTGGCGTCACCGATGCACCAGGCCGTCACGTCGCGCCGGTCGGACAGGCGGCAAAAGGCGTCGAGCGCATTCCCGCCGGTGAAGATCACCGCATTGAAACGAATGCCGCTGAAATCGGCGGGCAGGGGAACGACTTCGAGGACCGGCGCGACGATGGCCTCATGACCAAGGGCCTCGACCGCCCGCGCTGTCCTGTCCGCGCCGGGTTGCGTTCTGGTGATCCAGACAACAGCCCGGTTCACCCCTTCACCAGGATCAATTCCGACCCGGCCTCGCGCTTGATGTCCTCGCCGAGCCGCAGGCCGAGATCGCGCGCCGTGATCGGCGTCGGGCGACTCAACACCTCACGCCGCTGCCAGCGCTTGCGGCCGTCGGCGCTCAGCGCCTCGACAAAAATATACAGTGCCCCGCCGATAATGGCGGCATAGGCGCCGACCGCCGTCCGGCACGAGGCCTCCAGCGCCGTCAGCGCGCCGCGTTCCGCCTGCACCCGGACGAAGGTTTCTTCGTGATGCAGCTTCTTCATCCAGTCCGCGCCGACATCTTCGGTGCGGCACTGCACGGCCAACGCGCCCTGGCCCGGTGCGGTGGCATATTGTTCCGGATCGATGAACGAGCGGATGCGTGCGGCCAGCCCCAGCCGGTTCAGTCCCGCCGCCGCCAGCAACAGGCCATCGCATTCGCCACGATCGAGCTTGGCCAGGCGGGTGTCGACATTGCCGCGCACCATGATGACCTCAAGGTCCGGCCGCCGCGACAGCGCCTGGGCCTGGCGTCGCAGGCTGGCCGTCCCCAGCCGTGCCCCCGGCGGCAGGTCATCCAGGCTGGCATAGTTGACGCTCAAAAAGGCGTCGCGCGGGTCTTCGCGCACCGGGATGGCGCACAGAGCCAACCCCGGCACTTCTTCGGCCGGCATGTCCTTGAGCGAATGGACTGCCACGTCGACATCACCACGCAGCAGCGAATCCTCGATTTCCTTGGTGAACAGCGCCTTGCCACCGGCCTCGATCAGGCGGCGGTCCTGGATGCGGTCGCCCTGAGTGGTGATGACCGTGAGCGGTGCAACCTCGTCGGCCTTCGCCGGATCATGGCCGAGCGCGCCAACGATCTGCCTTTGCACCCAGCCGCATTGCGTCAGGGCCAGTTTCGAGCCGCGCGTACCGATTTTCAACAGAGCCGTCATGGCCCTGTCCTATCACTTTATCGAGCGCATTCAATGCAAAAGACTTGACGTGTGACGATCTGTCGGCGTTTGAAAATACATGCCTCATTCCCTGACCGTTCTTGGCATCGAATCCTCCTGCGACGAAACCGCCGCTGCGGTGGTGCGCCGTGACGACACCGGCGTCCACGTCCTGTCGAGCGTCATCCACAGCCAGATCAACGATCACAAGGTCTATGGCGGCGTCGTCCCGGAAATTGCCGCCCGCAGCCACGTCGAAACCATTGACGATCTGGCCAGGCGCGCCTTAGCCGAAGCCGGCAACCCGGAGATCGACGCAGTGGCTGCCACTGCCGGGCCGGGCCTGATCGGCGGTGTCATGGTCGGGTTGTCCTTCGCCAAGGGCTACGCTCTGGCGACGGGCAAGCCGCTGATCCCGGTCAACCATCTCGAAGGCCACGCCCTGTCGGCGCGCCTGACCGAGGACGTGGCGTTTCCGTTCCTGCTGCTGCTGGTCTCCGGCGGCCATTGTCAACTGTTGATCGTCCGCGAAGTGGGCGATTATGAACGGCTCGGCACCACCATCGACGACGCCGCCGGCGAAGCCTTCGACAAGATCGCCAAGGTGCTGGGCCTCGGCTATCCCGGCGGCCCGGCGCTCGAGGCCTGTGCCCGCTCCGGCGACTCCACGCGTTTCCCTTTGCCGCGTGCACTGCTCGGCCGCAAGGACTGCGCCTTTTCGTTCTCCGGCCTGAAGACGGCCGCCGCCACCATCGCCTATGAACACGTCAAGACCGAACAGGACCGCGCCGACCTGTGCGCCTCGGTCCAGGCCGCCATCGCCCGCCAGTTGGTCGAGCGCTCAGACCGGGCCATGGCTATCTTCCGCGAACAAAATACCGTGAGCGATCCGGCGTTTGTTGTCGCCGGCGGTGTCGCCGCCAACACCGCCGTCCGCAATGTGCTCAAGGATCTGTGCGACCGGAACGGCTTCCGGTTTGTCGCCCCGCCGCTCAAATACTGCACCGACAACGCCGCTATGATCGCCCTGGCGGGCCTTGAACATTTCGCGGCCGTGAGCGATATGCCGCACGATCTGAAGGCGGACATGGCGGCGACCGCCCGGCCGCGTTGGCCGCTCGACGAAGCCAGCGCCCGCGATGCGCCTGTCCACAAATCCGCCGGCCGCAAAGGGGCTAAAGCCTGATGACTCAAAAGTTCGCGAATATCGGTGTGATTGGCGCGGGCGCCTGGGGGACGGCCCTGGCCCAGACGGCCGCTGCTGCCGGCAACAAGGTGTTGATTCAGGCACGTGAACCCGAAGTGGTCGACGGCATCAACCGCCACCAGCAGAACACCTTGTACCTCAAGGACGTGCCGCTGTCGGCCCACATCCGCGCTACCAACGATATTGCTGATCTTGGCAACTGCGACCTGATCCTGGCTGTCCCGCCCGCCCAGCACATGCGCGCCGCCCTGACCGCCTTTGCGCCGCACATGAAGGAAGGCCTGCCGGTCGTGTTGTGCGCCAAGGGCGTCGAACGCGGCACCGACGCGCTGATGACCGAGGTTCTGGAAGCCGTCCTGCCGCAGGCCTGTCCGGCGGTCCTGGCCGGCCCGAACTTCGCCCGCGAAGTGGCGCAAGGGTTGCCGAGCGCAGTGACCATCGCCTGCGCCGACGAAGCCATCGGCGCCCGCATTTCCGCGTCAATCGCCGGACCGGCTTTCCGGCCGTATCAGTCTACGGACTTAATTGGTGCCGAAGCCGGTGGCGCCATCAAGAACGTCATCGCCATCGCCTGCGGTATCGCTGAGGGCAAGGGCCTGGGCCGCAACGCGCACGCCGCTCTGATCACGCGCGGCTTTGCCGAAATGACCCGTTTAGCGATGGCGATGGGCGGCAAGCTGGAAACCATGGTTGGCCTGTGCGGCATGGGGGACCTGGTGCTGACCTGCTCGTCGCCGCAGTCGCGCAATATGAGCGTCGGCCTGGCGCTCGGCCAGGGCCAGACTCTGGCGCAGGCGCTGGAAGGCAAGGTGTCGGTGGCCGAAGGCGTCGAATCCGCTCCGGCCGTCATCGACCTCGGCAAGACCTACGGAGTCGACCTGCCGCTGTGCTCGGCGGTAGCCGCCGTGCTGGCTGGCAAGATCGACGTCAATGGCGCCGTCGCCGCCTTGCTGTCGCGGCCCCTAAAAGCTGAAAGAGTCTAGGCTGAAAGAGTCTGATTACTCGGCCTCGAATTTCGCCACGTCGTCGAACAGGCTTTTGACGGCGGCGTTGATGATTTCCTGGCCGTCTTCCGGCTTGGCCAGGCTGGAGTCCGAGCCGATCCGTCCGTCCGGGAAACGCGCCCGGTAGTCCAGCGCATCACGGATCGGACCGGTCGGCGCAATCTGCGGCTCCATCGGCGCGATCTTGATATGCTCCGGATAGGCCGCGAAGGTGACGGCGATTTCCGACGGCGTGGCGTGGCTGCCGTGGCCGTTCGGATAGAGCCGCGCGCACAGCCGCGTCACGCCCGGCAGGTCCCACCAGTTGCGCAGTTTCAACAGGAACGGGCAGGGCTGGCCGCTGAAGGAATAGTGCGAATAGATCTGCGAAAAGGTCGCCTCGATGGTGGCCACATTGCCGCCGTGGCCGTTGAGGAAATAGATGCGGTCAAAGCCATGCCGCACCAGCGAATCCACCCAGTCCTCGATCGCCGACATGAAAGTCGACGGGCGCAACGAAATCGTCCCGGCAAACCCCAGATGATGCTGCGCCATGCCGATATTGAAAGTCGGCGCGATCAGCAGGTCGCCTTCCTTTTCGGCGGCGTGGGCGATGATTTCCGGACACAGCCAGTCCGTACCCAGAAGCCCCATCGGCCCGTGCTGTTCATTGGAACCGATCGGCACGACGACGGTGCGCGAGCGCTTGAGGCGTTCATCGATCTCGGGCCAGGTGGACAGGTGCAGCAACATGGTTGGACTCCGGACGAACTCTTGGCACAAACTCTGGGCGTGTTTAGGCCCAGTTCCTTGCCGCGCCAATGTTTTTCTTTGGCCGGGCGTCTCGACTCGCCCGCCGGACCTTTGCTAATTGTGCGTTATAACAACAACCGCAGCTGCCGCGGACTTCAGAGGAAAGAGTTCATGGACGACCACGCCCACGCCCCGATTTTACTTCCGGTTCCGGGCGACTTCATTCGTTCGCGTACCCTGACGAAGGAAGGTCTGGCCGCCCAGCACGAGCTGGTGGCGCGCGACCCCGACGCCCACTGGAGCAACCTTGGCAAGGCGCTCGACTGGATGACGCCGTTCACCAAGGTCAAGGACGTCTCCTATAACCGCGAAGACTTCCGCATCCGCTGGTACTATGACGGCGTGCTGAATGTCTCGGTCAACTGCATCGACCGGCACCTGGCGACGCGCGGCGACCAGACCGCCTTCATCTTCGAAGGCGACGACCCGAACGTCTCCTATAACGTCACCTACAGGCAGCTCAGCGTCGAGGTGAACAAGCGCGCCAACCTGCTGAAGCAGTACGGTGTCAAGAAGGGCGACCGCGTCACCCTCTACCTGCCGATGGTGCCGGAAGCCGCCTATTTCATGCTGGCCTGCGCCCGCATCGGCGCGGTGCATTCGATCATCTTCGGCGGCTTCTCGCCGGACAGCATCGCCGGCCGCATGATCGACTGTCAGTCGGATATCATCGTCACCGCCAACGAAGGCCTGCGTGGCGGCAAGACCATCCCGCTCAAGATCAATGTCGACAAGGCGATGGAGCAGTGCCCGAACGTCAAGACGGTGCTGGTCGTCGAACACACCCCAAGCGCCTGGAACAAGGTCGCCGGCCGGGATGTTGTGGTCTCCGAAGCGCTTGAGGGCATTTCCGACGTCTGCCCGCCCGAACCGATGAACGCCGAAGATCCTTTGTTCATCCTCTACACGTCAGGGTCTACGGGTAAGCCCAAGGGCGTGCTGCACACCACTGGTGGCTATCTGGTCTGGGCGGCCTATACCCACCGCACCGTGTTCGATTATCAGGACGGCGACGTCTACTGGTGCACCGCCGATATCGGCTGGGTGACGGGCCATTCGTACGTCGTCTACGGCCCGCTGGCCAATGGCGCCATCTCGCTGATCTTCGAAGGCGTGCCGAACCACCCCGACAACAGCCGCTTCTGGCAGGTTATCGACAAGCACAAGGTCAACATCTTCTACACCGCCCCGACCGCTATTCGCGCCCTGATGCGTCACGGCGATGCGCCGGTGAAGGCGACGTCGCGGGCCTCGCTTCGCCTGCTCGGTTCGGTCGGCGAGCCGATCAACCCGGAAGCTTGGCTGTGGTATCACCGCGTGGTCGGCAACAGCCACTGCCCGATCGTTGACACTTGGTGGCAGACCGAAACCGGCGGTCACATGATCACGCCGGTGCCAGGCGCCACGCCGATGAAGCCGGGTTCGGCGACTTTCCCGCTGCCAGGCATTTTCGCCAGCCTGGTCGACGCCAGCGGCAAGGTGCTAGAGGGGGCCGTTGAGGGCAATCTGTGCATCAACGATTCCTGGCCTGGCCAGATGCGCACGGTGTTCGGCGACCATCAGCGCTTCCTGGAAACCTATTTCTCGACCTATCCCGGCAAGTACTTCACCGGCGACGGCTGCCGTCGCGACGAGGACGGCTATTACTGGATCACCGGCCGCGTCGATGACGTGCTCAACGTTTCGGGCCACCGCATCGGCACGGCCGAGATCGAAAGCGCTTTAGTGGCGCACAAGGACGTCGCCGAGTCGGCCGTCGTCGGCTATCCGCACGACATCAAGGGCCAGGGCATCTGGTGCTACGTCACGCTGAAGGCCGGCGTCCAGGGCAGCGATGCGCTGAAGACCGAGCTGCGCAACTTTGTCCGTCAGGAAATCGGCCCGATCGCCTCGCCGGACGTCATCCAGTGGGCGCCCGGCCTGCCGAAAACGCGCTCGGGCAAGATCATGCGCCGCATCCTGCGCAAGATCGCCGAGGGGCACCCCGACCAGCTGGGCGATATCTCGACCCTCGCTGATCCGAGCGTGGTGGCGGACCTGATCGAGGGGGCGAAGGGGCTGGGTTAAACTGCCGACAGCGGGAACTTCGCCGCCAGCACCTCGCACTTCCGGATCACCGGAATGTCCGTGAGCAACTCACGGGCATTGTTCATCAACGCCTTGGCCACCTCGCCATTGAGGTGCGCCTCGCGATCGGACTCATTGGCGAAGGTGTCGAAAATGGCAAAGGTCGCCTCGCCGATGCGCAGCGCGTACCAGGTAATCGTGCCGGTTTCAGCCTCGACCATGTCCTGCGCCGATTTCAGGAAATGCGCGACGTCGTCAATCTTGTCCGGCTTGGCGTTCAGCTCGACATAGAGCCCGAGCTGGGTGGCGGCTTCGGCATCGCTTTCATAGATTTGGGCGGTGTCCATGGCGGACTCCTTCGCGGATCGGGGGAGAAGCCGACACCATGCCCATTCCTGCCGTTCCAAAAGCAATAAGGGGCGGGCGGGCGAAAAACAAAAAGCCGTAAAGCCCCTTACCGGCGGCTTATGGCGCCCTCTTTCAATTGCTATCCGGTTCTTACGGTCGAGGCCGTAGAATGGTGCCATAGAAGGAGACGCATCATGTATCCCGACACTTTCCCCGCTAATCCCAACCGCGGCCAGGTCACCGAACTCGACAACAATGTCGGCGTTCAGGGTGCCGCCACGCCGGACACCAGTATCGCCGCCGAAGCCGACCTGGCCGCCGCTGCTGACATGGACGCGGAGCTGCAGGAAACCACCGCCGACGCGCGCATTGCCGGCGGCCATCTTCCGCAGGAACCCGACGAGGCCCGCGCCGAGGACGATCCCCAGGCCACTCAGGCCACGGACTCTCGGGAAGGCAAGCTGGTCTTCAAGCCGAATGAGCTGAACCAGTCGGGTGAGGACAAGGAATATTTCCATCCAAAGGGCGATCACAAGTTCAATGCGCCGAAAGACGCCAACGAACACGCCCTGACGCCGGACATCGAGGTAACGCCGGACAACACCATCAAGACCATCCGGTGACAGCTTGGGCGGAGCGGGATAGATTGAGCCGTGCTTAATCCCAACTCGCCGCTGGCCGCCCTGATGAATGCGCCTATGCGACCCGGACGGGTCGAATGGATCGGCGTGCGCCCGAAACGGCGCGCGCCGATGTCCGTTCAGGAGGCGGTCATCCTCGATCCGAATGGCGGCATTGTTGGCGACCGCTATGATGGCAAAAGCGGCAACCGCCACGTTACCCTGATCAGCTGCGAACATCTTGCGGCGATTGCTGGATTCCTGGGGCAGGATGTGCAGCCTGAGCAGCTTCGCCGCAATATCGTAACCTCCGGCATCAACCTGCTGGCCCTGAAGGACAAGCGGTTCCGATTAGGCGAAGCGGTGCTGGAAATGACCGGCGAATGTCACCCGTGCTCACGCATGGAAGAGACCTTCGGACCGGGCGGCTACAACGCTGTACGCGGCCACGGTGGCATTACCGCACGGGTGCTGGAAGGCGGCGAAGTGCGGGTCGGCGACTTTTTGCTGGTTTTACAGCCCTACGACAAATCGGCTTAGTGTCTCCGTTATTGAACTAATATCATTGCGGTCCGCTAACAAGGCATAGACATCACCTCCGAGGTCGGCGGGAATTTTTGCGCCTTGTTCGCGAACGATAAGAACGCGGCGCTTACCTTTTGCGGCAATGAAATAGCCAGCCTCAAATACGACGTTGTCTCGCGGAACGGGACGAAACTGATTGGCATGTTCCTTGGATTTTCCAAAATGGCCGCGACGAACCTCCACGGCCATACGATCATCCTGGGTGAACAGGAATATGCCAGCGCTGCATTTTTCTGCAGCTAGCGCCACTTCCTCCAGCACAGTCCGTGCAACGGAGAAGTCCGTCTGCCAGTCCATTACAGTAACGCCGAGATTTTGCTGTAAATGCTTCTTGATGCGCTCCGCCGTCGAAGAGGAGCTGCTGCAGTAACCCAAAAATATGTCGCGTCGGTCAGCTAACTCGGCTCGCCATATATTCATGGACTGTGTGAATTTTGGACTTGCAAGCCACTCCGACCCAGCGTCATCCGGAAATACGCTGACAAATTGGCCAAAATTATACTCAAAAATGCCACGCGCTGAGAGACTTCTTTGTGCCAATACAAGCATTGGCAGGCCAAGAGTACGTAAAATAGCGGCTTCGTATTGCGCATATTCGGTCGCCATTAAAATCTCACCGTCCGGGCTGGCAATTCGCCAACGCGGAAGGCCTACTATCACGCCGCCGATGCATCGGCGTGCGACCATTTCGAGATTTTGTGGCGTCCAAGGCAGTCGGGCCGCTATGCCTTCTGTACTGCGTGGGTTAAAAAAAATTTCCGCTTGGAATCCAAGTTGTTCCACTTGGCTGACGATTGCCCGCTTCAGTGCCATTTGATGATCTGCCAAGTAGGTATCGCTTGGCAAGCTCATGAAAATGCGACGTTTCATCATGCGCTCGTTCCCCCGGCCGCAATGCATGGCCGTAATGGTTAACACGGGGTGCGTATTAGGTCAAAAGCACCTATCCCAGGTCGAGCGTCAGGTCCGCTTCGTCGCCGTCATGCAGTTTTTCCGCTTTGCGCATAGCGGCCTTGACCGGCAGCAAATAGCCGCCAGACGCCTTGTCGGGAAACAGCGACGTCCGCCACACGGTCGTGCCGATCCGTGCCTCGACCGCCACCGAGCCCCAGGCGCGTTTTTCCGCTTCGCACTTGATGGCAAAAGCCACGTCGACGGGCAGAGTGACGAATACCCATGACGCCGGGGCTTCGCCTGTCCACCGCCACAGCTTGGCGCGGAATTTATAACTCACGGCTCATTTCGCCGCGTTTGACCACGCCGTAATAGGCCCACAGCAAATGGGCCGCCACGGAGCGATACGGCGACCACGCCTTGGCCCGTTCGGCGCAGTATTTCTCGTCCGGGCGCGCCGGCAATCCGTCCAACCAGCCAACCGCTTCACGCAGGGCAATGTCGCCGACTGGAAACAAATCAAGCCGCCCTTCCGAGAACATCAGATAGACCTCAGCCGTCCAACGCCCGATGCCTTTCAGCCCGACCAGCGCCGTCGCCGCGCTTTCGGTATCCATATCGCGCAAAGCATCGGTGTTGAAAGCGCCGCTGTGCATCGCCTCGGCCAGCGCTTTCACGTAGGCAATCTTCGGCCGCGACAGGCCATAGCCGCGCATGGCGTCCTCGTCGTGGTTGAGCAGGGCCTGCGGACTGACGTCGCCGACCCCGGCATGCACGCGTTCGAGAATGGTGTTGGCTGCCTTGACCGACAGTTGCTGCTCAATGATCAGCCGCAACAGGGCCTGGAACCCTTCGTCGCGCTTGCGGTACTGGATGACGTTGCCGAAGCGTTCGATCAACGGGATCAGTTTCGGATCGGCAGCGGCAAGCGCGGCCAGGTGCAGGGGATCGAGAGGCGTGGAGGTCATGGAGCCGATTTATCCGCTTTGCTGCCAGAAAGTGACAGCTAGGTTCGGATGAATTTAAGCACGCCGGCTAGACGTGACGGGGCGCCATCCGACGGATGATGAACACCGTCGCCGACTGGCACTTCTTCGAAATCAAACGGGCTCAGGCCTTCCAGACAGGCGACATTGACGCCGTACTCATCCGGATTGGACCGCCTCTGATGATGGGTATAGATGCCGCATTTCGAGCAGAAGTAGTGCTTCGCCGTGCCGGTATTGAACTGGTAGAGCGTCAGCGCGTCCTGGCCGGCCGTGACGCGCAACCCGCCGAGCTTGGCCGTCACCGCCACCGCGCCGCGCATCCGGCACATCGAGCAATCACAGCGCCGGGCATTGTACAGGCCTTCGCTCAAAGTAACTGCAAACTGCACCGTGCCGCAGTGGCAGGCCCCATTCACGTGCATGAGGCCGCGATTGAGCGTCACGACTTGACGCAGCCGACCTGGGCGATGCGATATTCCCGGCGCAGGGTATCCGCCACGATACCGTAATTGCGCTTGGTCACGGTCGCCTCGTTTTCGAAGTCCGGCTGACGCTGCGCCTGGCCGGTCAGCGACACCAGCGTGGCCGGGATCGAGGTATAGATGCGGCCGCGTCGTGGATCTTCACGGATGACAATACCGATGACGCGTGAATTGTCATCCATCACCGGTCCGCCGACCAGCTTGTTGAGGTCGGTCTTCAACCCGTCGGTCCGTCCGGCCAAAGCCCAGGCCATCACCGTCTCATTGCCCTGGCCGCGCTTGGAGTGCTCCAGCGTCGTCGTGCCGATCAGGCGTGCCGTGGCTTCGCCGGCTTCGCCACCGGGGAAGCCCGGCATGAAGCCGCGGATGCCCGGCTTGATGGTGGCTGGATCGGCCAGTGGCAGTGGCCGGCCGCCGCCTTCGGTCACGGCGATGAAGTAGTTGTCGACGCCCTTGACCTCACGCACCTTGAACGGCACACCGAGGTTGCCACCGATATTCAGGAACGGGTGCTTGCAGGTGCCGACACTGGTCTTGGCCACCACCCACTCACCGGATTGCGAGACGGAGAAAGCCGTGCCGGTCATGACCTTCTGGTCGTCGACGGGCAGGTTGATGATCGACGAAGCGGCAAACGGCGTGAAGTTGGCGAACAGCGCCATTTCACCGACGCCCGGTGGTGGTGGAGCAGCTGGGGCGTTCGACTGGTCGCGCCAGTTGCCGACGGCAACGACGATCCCGGTAATGACGGCTGCGTAGAGAAGCCAGTCGAGTTTCATGGGGCGTTACCGCAGACTGGCGGCGAGGATCAGGGCGGCGGCCAGCTTGGCGGATACCAGCAGCACCGAGGCAGACACTTCGCCTTCGTTGATGCGGTTGGGCAGGCCCGCCAGCAGAAAGTCGACCAGCCGGAAGACGAACAGCTGCAGGATGACGGTGGCGCCGCCCCACAGCAGGATTTCACGATAGGACGTCGACGCGGCGATCGAGGCAGCCAGCGGAATAGCCAGTCCGACGATCACCCCGCCATAAGACACGGCGGCGGCCGAATTGCCTTCACGGATCTGCTGGATTTCTTTGTAGGGCGTCAGGATCGAATAGATGGTGGAGCCGATCATCAGCAGGAGCAGGGCAATGCCGCCGTGCAAGAGCGCCGTGGCGAAGCCGCCGGCAAAGGCCTGCATTTCCGGACGCAGCACTTCAGGCGTCAGGAAATTAAGATTAAGACTATCCGTCATTCGCTATACGTCCCCTGGCACTTTCTTGTGCAGGCTCACCCATTCCCGGCGGCGCTGCGTTAGTAATGATGTAACTTTCCTGCAAGATCAAGTCCACCGCCGGACGCTGTGGACAAATTCATCGTGATGTCATGAAAGCCGGGGCCGTAAAAAACCTTAGGAGACCATGCCTGCCGTGAGGTGGCCGAACGGCAGGCTTTCTTCGTGGTCGGCCTCATCCGCATTTGGCGCAATGCCTTGCTCGGCCTTGCGGCGGGCCGAGGCGCGCTGCTTTTCGCTCTCCGACTTGAGCTGCCCGCACGCCGCCAGGATGTCGCGGCCGCGCGGCGTGCGGATCGGCGAGGCATAGCCGGCCTTGTTGAGGATGGCGGCGAAGGTCTCGATCGTCTTCCAGTCGGAGCACTGATAATCCGTGCCCGGCCAGGGGTTGAACGGGATCAGGTTGATCTTCGACGGAATGCCTTTGAGCAGTTTGATCAACGCGCGCGCCTCGGCCGGGCTGTCATTGACGCCCTTGAGCATGACATATTCGAAGGTCACCCGCCGGGCGTTGCTGAGCCCCGGATAGGCGCGGATGCCGTTCATGAGCGCTTCGATATTGTACTTCTTGTTGAGCGGGACGATCACGTCGCGCAGCTCATCATTGGTGGCATGCAGCGAAATCGCCAGCATGGCCGCCGTCCGGTTGCCCAAGGCTGGTAGCTCCGGCACCACGCCCGAGGTCGACACGGTGATGCGGCGGCGCGAGATGGCGATGCCTTCGTGATCCGAAATGATGTCGATGGCGTCGGCGACATTGTCCAGGTTGTAGAGCGGCTCGCCCATGCCCATGAAGACGATGTTGGAAAGCTTGCGGTCTTCCTTGGGCGACGGCCATTCGCCGAGGTCGTCACGCGCCACTTGCACCTGGGCAACGATCTCCGCCGCCGTCAGGTTGCGCACCAGCTTCTGCGTGCCGGTGTGGCAGAAGGTGCAGTTGAGCGTGCAGCCAACCTGGCTCGACACGCACAAGGCGCCCGACCGGCCGACATCCGGGATGTAGACGGTCTCGACCTCGATGCCCGGCGCCATGCGGATCAGCCACTTGCGCGTACCGTCGCGGCTGACCTGGCGCTCGACCACTTCCGGGCGGGCCAGGGTGAACTTGTCGTGGAACAGCGCCCGCTGGTCCTTGGCGATGTCGGTCATCAGGTCGAAGTCGGTGACGCCGTAATGGTGCATCCACCGCCACATCTGCTGCATGCGCATCTTGGCCTTGCGCGCTTCGACCACGCCGGAATCCACCAGCGCCTGAATCAGCCCTTCGCGCGTCAGGCCGGTGATATTGACCAGCGACGGCGCGGAAGCTTTCGGAGACAGGTCGAGCGTATGGGCCAAGGCTAAGCGGCTTTCAGGAACAGATGGTGCGGGAAAGAGGCGAGCCTATACATCAAAAGGCCCGCCATGTCTAATCTTGGGTCTAATCGGCGTGCGCTTCGTCGAAGCGGTTCTGCGCCTCGCGAATCCGCGCCGAGTTGTCGACCGCCCACTGCCCCAGGTTTTCGATCGGCTGGCGCAGCGAATGGCCCATGGCCGTCAGTTCGTAGTCGACGCGCGGCGGATTGGTCGGCGTCACCGTCCGCTTGACGAAGCCGTCGCGCTCCATGCCGCGCAGGGTCAGCGTCAGCATGCGCTGCGAGATCGTCCCGGCGGCGCGCTTGATTTCATTGAAACGCAGCGGCCCGTCGCGCAGGGCGACAACGATCAGCACGCTCCATTTGTCGCCGACGCGCGACAGGATGGCTTTCACGGCCTGGCAGGATTCGGACAAGTGGTTGTGTGCGTTGGGCAAATCGGTGTGCTCAAGTATCAAAAATGTGCCTTCTTGCGCGCTCTAGCACGGTCATTTTATTAGGCCAAGTCACTTTTTTATACTGCCCATTTTTACCAAGAGAGAGCCTCCCCAATGACCAAGCCGAAAATCGCCATCATCATCGGCACGACCCGCCAGAACCGTTTCGGCGACAAGGCCGCCCAGTGGCTATACAGCCTGGCCGAGACCCGTCCGGAGGCCGAATTCGAGATCGTCGACCTGCGCGACTTTCCGCTGCCGTTCTTCGACGAGCCGATGTCGCCGATGATGACCAAGCCCGTAAACGAAGTCGCCCAGCGTTGGGGCGCCAAGATGGCCGGGTTCGACGGCTATATCTTCGTCACTGCCGAATATAACCACAGCCTGAGCGGCGTGCTGAAAAACGCGCTCGACTACGCCTATTTCGAGTTCAACCGCAAACCGGCAGCCTTTGTCGCCTATGGCAATGCCGGCGGCGCCCGCGCCGTCGAGCAACTGCGTCTGGTCTGCGTCGAGCTGCAGATCGCCCCCCTGCGCGCCGCCGTGCACATCGGTATGATCGAGTTCCTCGGCATGCTGCGCGACGGCAAGACCTTTGCCGACTATCCGTACCTGGCCCAGAGCGCCGACACGATGGTCAACGACCTGCTGTGGTGGACCAACGCACTCAAGGCCGCGCGCTAAGGACCAAAAAAGTGCGCCGGGCGTCATGTTTTTGTCGCCATTGCGACGGTAACTTGGTGCCCGGGGGCGGCGTCCTGTTCATGGAGACCGTCGATGCAGTCCTGGAAATCCGCCGCGTTTGTGCCGCTGGTGCTGAGCCTGCCCATGGCCGCGCAAGCCGGGCCTTTGCCTTATGACAATACGCTCGGCATTACGGTTTCGATGGATAATGCCGGCGGTCCGGCCGCCGATCCCGCCGGCCGCTTGACGACGGCTGTCACACAACTGGAAACCACGCTGGGCCCGGCGCTGCCCGGTGATCCGCCCAAGGTCGACACCTCCTCCGGCAAGGCCATCGCCGTGGTCGGCCGCCAGTTCCGCAAGGATCCTGGTCAACTGCATATGCTGATGGCGGCGGAAACCGGCGGCGGCGTTTGCCATATCCGCGCCCCGATCAGCACGGCGGTGAAAACGCACATTCCGGCGCTGCTGATGCTGTGCATGAACAATTTCGGCAAGGCTGGTGGCACGTCGCCGACAGCCACGGCGGTCCCGGCGCCCGTCCCGAGCGCGCCGGTCAAGGCCTCGGCCGCGCCCGGTGCCCGCTATCCGCAGAACTGGGCGCAGGTCGAAGGTGTCTATTTCCGTTCCACGACTAATTTCGGCGTCGGCGGCATGATGATCATGGAGTTCGAACCGGTCATCCTGTTCAAGGACGGCAGCTACTACGAAATCCGCGACCAGGCTTTGGAAGATACCGACCTGGCCGCCGCCCGCGCCGCGCATCCGAAGGCGTGGGGCCGCTGGACCGGCGGCGGCACCAGCTTCACCCTGACCGGCGCGAGCGGAAAGCCTTACAAGATGGACCTGCAGCAGGGGCAGTTCTACAAAGCCTTTCCGGCATCGGCCGGTAAGCTCAGCCCGAAATATAACCGCATGTCCGGCGGCGGCAATACCGCAGTCGGAGGCGATGTCATGATCGCCGTCCAGAGCAAAATCGCTTTCAGCCCGGACGGCCGTTTCGCGCAGGGGGCGGATGTCGGCGCGCTCAATTCCGGCAATATGACGGGCGTGGCCTCGACCGTGGCCGCTCGCAACAGCAAGGGCGGCACCTATACGATCAAGGACTTTACTCTGACGCTGACCTACGCGGACGGCCATGTGGAGCGTCAGTTCTTTGCCTTCGGCTCGCAGAAAACGCCGGCGCGGGTCGACACCGGCATGATCTTCCTCAACGACCGGGTCTATACCGATAGCGATTAAGGCAGCTTCAGCACGATCCAGGCGACGTGGCCCATCAGGATCATTATGCCTACGAAGTTGATCGTGAACACCATGCCACGCAACGGCACGTTCATGGTCAGGGTCTGGACGGCCGTATGGATCAGCCGCCCCACCAGAAACAACCAGGCCGCTGCTACATCCAGCATCGCCACTTTGTGAGAGAAGTGGATGAACAGGGCCGCGAACAAGGCAAAGACCGGCGCTTCGAACTGGTTCGACAGATTGCGCGCCACACGCTTTGACCGCGACGGGTCGGCGCCGGCGCTGACGAAATCGACCGGCGCCACTTCGCCCTTGGCCATGGCCGTCTGGCGCAGCACGGTCAGCCAGGCGTAAAGCGCCGCGACCAGGGCAAAATGCAGGACCAACGGCAGGAGGAAGAGCTTGTCCAGGCTCATGCGTGAACCGTCGCGCACACCGGACAGGCCGGATCGGCCGCCAGCTTCACTACGCGCGACTGCATGGTCAAACCGTCGAAGATCAACAGCTTTGATTTTAGCATGTCACCGGCGCCGGTGATCAGCTTGACCGCTTCCAGCGCCGCCAGTGAGCCCATGACGCCCGCCAAAGCGCCGACCACGCCAACCCGCTCGCAGGTCTCGGCATCGGGCGGGATGTCCGGCACCAGGCACTGATAACAGGGCTGGCCGTCAAACACCGCCAGTTGCCCGCTCCACCGGCCGATCGCCGCCGACACCAGCGGAATACGCAGGTCGTGGCACACCCGGTTGACCAGCAACCGCGTCGGGAAGTTGTCGCAACCGTCGATCACCAGATCGTAGCCGCGCAAAATCCCGGCGGCATTGTTGTCATCCAGCCGCACGGCGTGGACATGGCATTGCGTATGCGGATTGATGTCAGCTAGCCGCGCTGCCGCCATCTCAGCCTTGCCGCGTTCGACGTCACCGGTGCCATACAGCACCTGCCGTTGCAGATTGCTCAAAGACACCACATCATCGTCGATCAGGCCCAAAGTCCCGACCCCGGCTGCCGCCAGATAGAGCGCCGCCGGCGCGCCGATGCCGCCCATGCCGACCAGCGCCACCCGGGCGTCTTTCAGCTTCATCTGCCCCGCGCCGCCGACCTCTTTCAGGACGATATGGCGGGCATAGCGGTCGATTTCGTCGTCGGAGAGCATCAGATGGTTCCAGGCCGGAAAATAGGATCGTCCCTGGATATAATATCGACCACCTCGTTCGACGAGACGATCAGCAGGTTTTGCGCATGGATGGGCAAATCACCGATGCTCCGGGCCTGCCGCGCCCAGTTCAGGTGTTCGGACTGCTGCGATACATAAAGCCCGGCGCCGGGAATGCCGCTGTTTTCGACAAAGCCGCCATGTTCCTGGAAATACCGGTAGAGGTCGTTCCGGTCATAGACGCGGTAGCCGTAGAAGCTTTGCAGGATAACCACGCCCGAGCCCTGCTCGCCGTCGATCTCGACCATCAGCGCGCCGTCGTTCGACAGCACGCTGACGATATCGAAGCGGCCGAATTCATCCCATTCACCGCTTAAGCGCTCAAAGACGGATGTGTGTATGTGTATTGGGACGCTCATGATGCCGGGTTAGCAAAAACCGTTGAGAATCGAAAGAGAATACGCCCGGATTGCGGCTAAACCATGAGAAAGCGCAGGACTTCGTTTACCTTCCTGTGCGCACCATATCCATATTTATTGTAGGGTTTAGGATATGGTCCGCGCGGCTCTTCTGCAATTGAGCGGTAAACATCGCAGCGAAACCGGCGATATTCGCCTTGGGATCATCCTGGCCTTTGTCGCCGGGGCCGTGAACGCCGGTGGCTTTCTCGCCATCGGCACCTATACCTCTCATATGACTGGTATGGTGTCGTCAGTGGCCGACTTTCTCGCCGCTCACCGGTGGATGGCGGCGGGTCTGGCCGTCCTGCATGTTCTGTCGTTCTTTCTGGGCTCGATGACAGCCAGCCTGCTGATCAACTGGGCGCGCCGCCATCGGCTTAACAGCGAATTCGCCATTGCCATGATGACCGAAGCCGTGCTGCTGCTGGTTTTTGGCGGATTGGCCATGACCGGAGCCATGTATGCGCCCGCGGGCCTGCACCTAATGATTTCCTTGCTGTGCTTCGTCATGGGCTTGCAGAACGGCTTGATCACCAAGATTTCACATGCCGAAATCCGCACCACGCACATGACAGGCATTATCACCGACCTGGGCATAGAGATCGGCCGATTGATCTTCGGTGCCGCGACCCACAGCGACGTACGTTATGATCCCCGCAAGACACGGCGGCTGGCGGCGCTGCTGACAGGCTTCTTGAGTGGCGGAGTCCTCGGCGCGATTGTCTTTTCGCTGGCTGGCTTTGCCGGTGTTGTGCCGTTCGCGGCGCTCCTGGCTGTATTGGCCTGTCAGCCGATCATCGACGACCTGATGCGCCGTCCTTGACCAGGGTCACCAGAACCACATCATTGCTGTGCATCGGCACGGTGACGGAGGCCCGGCCGTCCTTGCCGACGGTGACGGTTTTCCGGCTTTCCGGCGCGTCGGTGGTCAGGCCCTGGAGCTTGGCCACCTGATCCGCCGTCAGGGTCGCCGGCGCCCCCATGTCGATATAGGCCGAATAGGCGTCGTTGGCGCGATAGCCGGTGCGGTGCAGGCTGAGCGTATAGCTGCCCGGTTTCAGGTGCGTGAAGCTGACCGCCAGCGGTGCACTGTCGGTGTTAGGTACGATCCGCTTGTAGAACGGCCGGTTGCTGACATCTTGCTTTGGCTGCTGGAAGTCCCAGACCAGCGTCGCCACTGTCTTGCCGTCCGACGCTGACCACGCCTGGCCATCAGCCATCGGGATCGTCTTGCCCTGTAACGCATGCAGATATTTGTAGGCAAACCACGACGGCTTGCGGATGCCCTGCGGGTTCATCAGCCCGAAGCCGCCTTCGAAGGCCTTGGTCGGCGGGCCGGGCTCCTCGAACAGGTCGCTGTAGGTCCAGTAGCTCATGCCCTGGACGCTGCCCTCGACCGCCTTGAGCTTGCTCAGGATATAGGGCGCGCTGATGTAGGAATCGTGGACCAGGTCGCGCGGTGTATAGCTGGTGCTCCATTCAGTGAAATAGAGCGGCAGGGAGGGGAACTTCGACTCGGAAATCTGCTTGCGGACGCGCAGCACGTCGCCGGTGATGGCATCGGGGGATTCATCGAGTTTGGTGTCTGACTTGCCGTCCTCATCGAGGAAGCCGCCCTTGACGCCATAGGTGTGGGTGGTGACGAAATCGACCTTGGCGCCGCTCTTCGCCACGTGGTCGAGGAATTCCGGCACCCAGCCGGCGCCTGCCGTCGACGGCCCGCCAACACGCAGTTCCGGATCGATCGCCTTGATGGTATTCGCCGTCAGGTCATACAGTTCGAAATAGGCCTTCTGGTCGGCGGCTTCCCAGAAACCGTCGAGGTTCGGCTCGTTCCACACCTCGAAGAACCAGGTGCGGACCTCGTCCTTGCCGTAGCGCGCTTCGATATGGCGGATAAAGGCGTCAGTCAACGCCGCCCAGGCCTTGGGTTTCGGATGCGAGGTATTGCCCTTCCACCAGAATATCTGGTTTTCCGAGGTCTTCAGCGCTTGCGGCGTGAAGCCTAGCTCGACGAACGGCTTGATGTGGCGGGCCTTGAGGTCGTCGTAGAGCTGGTCGATCTTGGTCCAGTCATAGACCGTCTTGCCGTCGATGACCTTCACGGTGCCGAGCACATCGTGGAAGATGGCGTGGAAGCGGATGTAGCGGAAACCCAGCTCATCGACCGCCGTCTTGAGTTGCGCCTGGCTGTCGTCGCGGATCAGGGTGCCGGGATAATCGGAGCCGACTGACAAATCGAAAAACCGGTCTACCGGCTTGACCGCCTTGGCCACATCGACATCGATTGCTCGCGTTGCCGGTTTGGCGACCGAGCCGGTTGCCATCAAAACAGCCGCCAACGCGGCTGCACCCGCCAGACGGCGAAATGCCTTCACTTCCATCCTGTGTCTCCCGTTTTCCAGCTTAGGCCGGTTATTGATGGTTATTGATAGCGCTAACATCAGCGATCTGGCAAGCGCCTTCCGCGCCGAACACCGAACCCCTTGCAAGCGCGCCGCAAAAGCGCCAATTAAGCCGCTATGCAGGACTCGAACATTTCTCAATCTTGGCCCAACTGGCACGGCACGACCATCGTCGCCGTGCGTCAAAACGGCAAGACCGTCATTGCCGGTGACGGCCAGGTCTCCATGGGCCCGACCATCGTCAAGGGCGGCGCCAAGAAGGTGCGGACCCTGGCCGGCGGTAAGGTGATCACCGGTTTCGCCGGCGCCACCGCCGACGCCTTTACCTTGCTGGAGCGGCTTGAGGCCAAGCTGGAACTGTTTCCGGATCAACTGGCGCGCGCCTGCGTCGACCTGGCCAAGGACTGGCGTACTGACCGCTACCTGCGCCGCCTCGAAGCCATGCTGCTGGTTGCCGACAAGAACCATATCCTGACGCTCACGGGAGTGGGCGATGTGCTGGAGCCCGAGGACGGCGTGGCCGCCATCGGCTCGGGTGGTGTCTACGCTTTGTCGGCGGCGCGCGCCCTGCTGGACTACGAACAGGACGCCGAGGTCATCGCCCGCAAGGCCATGAAGATCGCCGCCTCGATCTGCGTGTACACCAACGACCACCTGACCCTGGAGACCCTGTGATCCCGATCGAGGAGGCCCTGCGCCGCGGCCAGCTGACCGTGAAGATGCCGGAACTGATTATCATGCTCGGTCTGTGGGGCCAGGCGCTCATCCTGTGGCCGAGCGGTATGCTGCCGCCGATGGGCGTCAATATCTGCCTGATCCTGGGCGTGCTCGGCTGGCCGCTGGCGGTGGCGTATAACGCCTATGCCGCGCCCAAGTGGAAACTGTGGGCCTATCCGCAGGTTGGTGACGTCCGGCTGCTGAAAGAGGCCGCCATCGCCACCAAACTGCTGCCGTCGGACAAGAGCCCCTTCACCCGGTTCTACATCTGCTCGGCCGAAGACAAGGCCAAGATCGCGGCGTTCGAAGGCCGGGCATGAGCCCCTATACCTTCCAGCGCCTGACCCTGGCTGAACTCGACTTGGTCAATGGCTGGATCACCACGCCCCACGTCGCCGAATGGTGGCTGGAAGCCGGCGGCGCCTCCTCGCTGATCAATCCGGTCGATTTCGAGGAAGACGACTTCCGCATGTGGCTGGTCCTCCACGACGGCCAGCCGTTCGCCTACATGCAAGACTACAATCCGCACCTTTATCCCGACCACTATTTCTATGACCGGCCAGGCCCTGCGCGCGGTATCGACCAGTTCATCGGCGTGGCCGAGAAGATGGGGCGGGGGCACGGTCAGGTCTTTATCCGCCAACGTCTGGAGATGCTGTTCGCCGAAGGCGTGACCTGTGTTGTCACCGACCCACACCCGGACAATGCCCGCGCCATCCATGTCTACGAAAAAGCGGGTTTCACCGCCTATGGCGAGGCAGACCACGCTGAATACGGCCGTGCCGTGCTGATGCAGATCCAGCGATGACCTATCAGTTCCGCCGCATGACCCATGACGACCTGCCGCTGGTGCGGTCGTGGCTGGAAACACCGGCAGCGCAGCAATGGTGGGTCGATGAGGACGGCAATGTCTCCATTGACGAAGACGACCTGACCCATCCCGGCATGCGGCTGTGGATCGTGTCTCTGGACGGTGTACCGTTTGCCCATATGCAGGACTGGGATGTCCACGCTTTCGAAGGCCATTACTTCGTCGATCGGCAACCGGGCACGCGTGGCGTCGACCAGATGATCGGCGTGCCCGAAATGCTCGGCAAAGGCCACGGCCCTGCCTTCATGCGCCAGCATATCGCCGTCCTGTTCGCCGAAGGCGCCCCCGAAGTGGTGACTGATCCGGACCCGGCCAATTTCCACGCCGTCAAGGCCTACCAAAAAGCCGGATTCGTGCCATATGGGGAGCACAACGGCCCCGAATGGGGTCACGTCCTGCTGATGTCGCAGACGCATTCAAAGTAAAGTGAATCCACAGATTACACAGATTACACAGATTTTTTTCAAAAGGTGGCTCGGCCACGGGCTGCTTGTAACGCATTTGGGACGCGCCTTGCGCGTCGATCGATCGCAAGTCTGAACTACAAAAAATCTGTGTAATCTGTGGATTCTCCCTACCTTAAAAAACCACCGGAACTAAGCCTGACTATGACCACCTTTTCCCCTCGTGAAATCGTCTCTGAACTCGACCGCTTCATCGTCGGCCACGCCGACGCCAAGAAAGCCGTCGCCGTGGCCCTGCGCAATCGCTGGCGTCGCAAGGCCACCAATGAAGACATCCGCGACGAGATCACACCGAAGAACATCCTGATGATCGGGCCGACCGGCGTCGGCAAGACCGAGATCGCCCGCCGTCTGGCCAAGCTGGCCCAGGCGCCGTTCATCAAGGTCGAGGCCACCAAGTTCACCGAAGTCGGCTATGTCGGCCGCGACGTCGATCAGATCGTCCGCGACCTGGTCGAAGCTGCCCAGGCCATGATCCGCGACAAGAACCGCCAAGGCGTCCGCGCCAAGGCTGAGCACAATGCCGAGGAACGCTTGATTGAGGCCCTGGTCGGCGAAAATGCCGGCCAGGCGACGCGCGACAGCTTCCGCAAGAAAGTCCGCTCCGGTGAACTGGACGACAAGGAAATCGAGCTGTCCCTCACCGAAACCGGCTCGCCGGTCGGCTTCATGGAGATCCCCGGTCAGCCGAACAACGGCGCGTTTAACCTCGGTGATATGCTGTCCAAGGCCATGGGCGGCCGCAAGAAGACCGTTAAAACAACTGTAAAGGCGGCCTGGCCGTCGCTGATCACCGAAGAAAGCGACAAGCTGCTCGACAACGACGCCGTTACTCAGGAAGCCCTGAAACTGGCTGAAAACGAGGGCATCGTCTTCCTCGATGAAATCGACAAGGTGGCCTCACGACAGGACCGTGGCGGTGCCGACGTCTCCCGCGAAGGTGTGCAACGCGACCTGCTGCCGCTGATCGAAGGCACGACGGTGTCGACCAAGTACGGGCCGGTAAAGACCGACCACATCCTGTTTATCGCTTCGGGCGCCTTCCATGTCGCGAAGCCGTCGGACCTGCTGCCGGAACTGCAGGGCCGCCTGCCGATCCGCGTCGAGCTCAAGGCCCTGACGCAGGAAGACTTCCGGCGCATCCTGACCGAGCCGGAAGCTAACCTGATCAAGCAGAATCAAGCATTGATGGCCACCGAGGGCGTCACCCTGACCTTCGACGACGGCGCCGTTGCGGCCATGGCCGAAGCCGCCGCCACGGTCAATGCCAAGGTCGAGAACATCGGCGCGCGGCGGCTGCATACCGTCATCGAAAAAGTGATGGAAGACCTCAGCTTCACGGCGTCGGACATGGCCGGCCAGACCGTCATCATCGACGCCGATTATGTGAAGAAGCGGCTGGGCGAAATCGCCAGGGATACCGACCTCAGCCGCTATATCCTTTAGCCTTGCGAATTGGCGCCGAGCACCAGTTCGTCGAACTGGTCGGTATAGAAGTCGTATTCGCCTTCGAGCAGCGTGCGGAAGTTCTGCACGATGAAGTCGATGCGGACATTGCGGTCCTGCGTCATGGCCAGGGCTGACGGCGTCGTGCCGGCAGTGACGTGGGCGCAGTAGCGGGCCGTCGCCAGCATCAGCGAGCCGGCGACCTGGTCCTGGTCGTTGCCGGAGGCACGGGCCTGTTCGTTGGCCAGGTTGATGAAAGCGGCGGCGCGCTCGACGAGCGGGTTGGGTTGATTTTCCATGGGAAATTCCTTGCCTGAGTGGATGTTGGCGCCTTAACCGGCGTCTTGTTGGTTACGCACCACCAGACGGTCATAGTTCTGGACGTGGTCGTTGAAGTGGGTTTCGAACTGGCGGCGGCAATCGCTCAGGAAAGCGTCCATGGCTTTCTGGCGCTTGGATTCGAAATCCTCGGCCGATTGGCTGGTCGCGGCGATAAGCCAGGCGTTGAAGCGCGTCGTGGCGTGGATCATCGATGCGGCGACCTGGCCGGGGAGGGCCTGCTGCATTTGCTCGTTGGACAGTTCGATATGGGCGTTAGCGCGGGCGTAGTAACCGCCATCACGATGTTCTATCATTTGTATTACTCTGAGAATTAAGGCCGGCGCGCACACCCTGCCGGAAAATTCAGAGATTTGCCAGCCGTTTCAGGAGTCCGGCACTGGCGGTCTCGCACAGGGCGAACACGGCTTCGAAGTCGGCGTCATTGCCGTAGTAGGGATCGGGCACGCTCTTGGCCTTGCCGAGCGCTTCTTCCAGGTAGAGGGCGACCTTGGCATGACTGTCCCGGGGGCGCATCTGCATGAGATGCGCGACATTATCGCGGTCGAGGCCGAGGATCAGATCAAAACGGTTGAAATCCTCAGGCGCAATCTTGCGGCCGCGCTGCGTGTCTATGGCGACGCCATGCCGGGCGGCGACCGCGATCGAACGCCGGTCGGGCGGCTCACCGGCATGCCAGCCACCGCAACCGGCGGAATCCAGCTCGAACTGGTCCGCCACGCCCATCTTTTCGGCCTGATGGCGGAAAATGCCCTCCGCCAGCGGCGAACGGCAGATATTGCCAAGGCAGACGAACAGTATCGAGGTCATGCCGCGGCTATATCATCCTCCGGGAATCGGCGTAAAGACGTTTAGGAACGAGGCTTTTTATGTCTTTGCCGATCCCCGAACTCGACGCCTTTATCGACCGGCTCCAGGCTATTTCCGACCGCTATGGCCGCGTACACGGCATTGACCGCGGCGGCGACTGGCATCTGCTGAAAATTCAGGAGGAGGTCGGCGAACTGACCCAGGCCTATCTCGCCAAGACGCATCGTTCACGGCGCGATCCCGACAAGGCCGTCGCTGAAGTCGCTCATGAAATGGCCGACGTTCTCTGCATGCTGCTGCTGATGGCACGCGCCGAAGGCGTCGACCTCAACGCCGCCATTACCGACAAGTGGCTGAAATGGGAACAGGTGATGACGGAAGAGGCCCATGCCGTCTAAAGCCAGGACGAAAAAGCCTGATCCGGAGCTGATCCGACAACTGTTCGAACGGTTCGAACAGGACAAGCCTGAGCCGAAGACGGAGCTGAACTACTCAAACGCATTTACGCTCGTGACGGCGGTTGCGCTGTCGGCCCAGGCGACGGACGTCTCGGTCAATAAGGCGACCGGGCCTTTGTTTGCCATTGCCGACAATCCGGCGGATATGCTGGCGCTTGGTGAAGACAAGCTGATGCGGATGATCAGCTCGATTGGGCTCTATCGCAACAAGGCCAAGAACGTCATGGCGATGTGCCGCATCCTGCTCGATCAATATGGCGGCCAGGTACCGATGACCCGTGAAGCGCTCGTCAGCCTGCCTGGCGTAGGCAACAAGACGGCTTCAGTGGTGCTGAACGAACTCGATATCGAGCCGGCCATTGCGGTCGATACCCACGTGTTTCGCGTCTCGCATCGCCTGGGTCTGGTCGACGCGTCCGCCAAGACACCGGACAAGGTCGAACAGCAACTGATGGACGTCATCCCGAAACACTGGCTGACGCGGGCGCACCACTGGTTGATCCTGCACGGCCGCTATGTGTGCGTGGCGCGCAAGCCGAAGTGCGACATCTGCATTGTTCGGGACCTGTGTCCGAAGATCGGCGTCGAAGCGATCGATGCCTCCGCGCCCCGTGACGCTCCGGAGGCTAAAAACCACGTGCGTAAAGGTCGGAAACCCGCCTAAACCGGCACCAGGTTCCAGTCCTTACCGTCGAACTCCAGCCGTAGCGTGTCGATCAGTGACACAGCCTCGACCAGCTTGGTGTAGTCGAGCGGTTTAACCAGATAGTGCGCGGCGCCCTGGTCGCGAGCATTGATGATGTCGTCCTCGAAATCCGACTGGGTCAGTACGACCACCGGAATGCCGCTCAGGGACGAGTCCGCCTGGATAGCATGCATCACATCCTCGCCGTTGAGCTGCGGCAGGTGCAGGTCGAGGAAGATGATATGTGGGCGGGGCGCTTTTTCGAAGCCGGGCTCGCGATAAAGGAATTTCAGCGCATCCTCGCCAGAGGTCACCCAATGTCCTTCGAACTGGACATGGTCCCGCTCAAGAAGCTGAGTCATCAGGCGAATTTCCGATCCGCTGTCCTCGATGAACAGGGCGTCGGCGAGACGGTTGATGGTGGCGCTGGACATAAGGCGCGTACCCCCGGCGTTTGGAACATGTCTCGGAAAAAGACGCTCGGAAAACAAAGGGTTACGCTGCGCAGGGTTCCCATATACCCTTCGCTTCATGCCCCAGAAGCCGTGACACTAGTCCCCCCTGTTAACCTTTTACAAGCGATTTTTACAGTCCTGTAAAACTTCGTGATAGCGCTGTCCGCGGCGTGGCAAATTTTCCTATAATATGTGAATTCGCGCGCCGGCTCAGGATCTAATGCGAGGCTTTGAGTCCGCTGGCCCGGCTGAGCCAGACCAGCGCCGGACAGGGCGGTTGGTCCGGCCGCATGACCGGTTCTGTCCGGGCGGAATGCCACTGCAGCGGCTTACGGGCCGGCAGGTGCTGCGGCAATCGGATGTTCCACGCCAGGCCCAAGGCTTCCAGCGCCTTGATGAACCGGTATCCTGGATCACTCTGGCCAGGAAACAGGCCGAGCCGCGCTGAGCCGGGAAAAGCATGATGATTATTATGCCAACCTTCACCCATGGTGATGAGGCCGGTCAGCGGGACGTTGCGGCCTTGGACGCCCGCACCCCGGACTTCATAATGGGATGGTCCGTCTTCGCCATGAGGCTGGTGGGCAAAATAGCCGATCAGCCAGTGGCCGGAAGCCGTTGCCGTGATCTGCGCTGCGACACCCCAGATCGCCCATGCCCAGCCCCCAATGGCAAAGAACACCAGAGCCCACGGCAGATGTGCCAGGATCCAGTGGCGCTCGATAAAGCGATAGAACGGATCGTCGGCCACCTCCGGCTCGATAACCAAGTCTGGCGGCGATTGCAGGCGCACCTCACAGTGCATTTGCCAGACGGCATCGATCAGCGGCGGGCGGCGATGGGCGAAGTAGGGATGGCAGTCTGGCTGCCTCTGCGCCCAGTCGCGGAAATCATGGGTGCGGATCATGGTCAGTGGGCCGCCTAGTCCGGCCAGTACGCCCATATAAACCAGGACCCGCTCCAGCCATAGCGGACACTCAAAGCTCTTGTGGATCAGGCGACGGTGCATGCCGACCGAGTGGCCGAGCAGCAGCACGGCGGCCGTCTTGACCAGGAATAACGCCACCGCGTCGACGCGAAGGTAATAAAATACACCGATAGCCGTCAGAGCGTAGGCACTCAGGATGAAAACCGATTTGACGGGAGCGTACACGACGCGCCCAGCCCGCGCGTTGGAAAAGGACGTGGCGTGGACGCGCTCGATATTGTCGAAATGGCTCATAGCTACCCCTCAAAAAAATCATTTAGCTAATTAACTAAATGATGCGCTTAGAAGGATGCACCGTCAAGTCGAAATTTAAAGGTCAGCGGAGGGCGGTGTCGAACGCCTGCGCCAGCCGTGCGGGGGCCTGGTCGTCATACGGCAGGTAAAGGTCCGGTTCGATCAACTCCAGTTCCATCAGGCAGAACCGCCCGGCGTCGTCGCGGACCATGTCGACGCGGGCATAGAGCAACCGGTCGGCACCGGCATAGGCGATGGCCGCCTGCGCCAGTTCCAGCGCCTCGGCGGGTGGGGGCAGGGTGCGCAGGTGGGCGCCATAGTCAGGCTGGGAGCGGAAATCCTCGCTTTTCGGCGTCTTCAGGACGGCGTGCGAGAATTTGCCACCGTAAAACAGCAGTGACCATTCGCCTTCGCTCTGGATGGCGGGCATGAACGGCTGGATCATCGCCAGGCCTTTCGGACCGTCCGCCGGCACACCCGCTTCCCGCCAGATCAGCGTATCCTTGGCACCGGCTGAAAACACCGGCTTGACCACCAGGGCCTCACCGAAATCGGCGCGTGCCTGGGCGATCGCGGCGTCGGTTACAGTTTCGGTAAATTGGGTCGGCACGATGCGTATGCCGGTTTCGGCCAGGTCGCGGAGGTAGCGCTTGTCGATATTCCAGCTGACGATTTCCGGCGGGTTCATCACCCGCACCCCGGCCACGTTCAGGTCTTCCAGCACGGCGGCGAAATCCTCCGGCCGGTTGTGGTAGCCCCAAGCGATAAGCGGGCAGACCAGGTCGTACTGGCGGTCAAGCGGAGACGACCAGGCGGCATGGTGGAATTCGACATCCAGTCCCGCCAGCGCCTGCTGATAGGCAGTCAGCACATCGCGCCAGCGGCCTTCGAACGATCGCGAGGCCGGATCAGGCGTAAAAAACAGTAGCGTCTTGGTCATCGAGTCTCTATTCCCCAAGGCAGGCTGTTACGCAATCGCAAAATCAGGACTTTTTATGACTCCGACCTACGATATTACCGCCGTCGGCCACGCCATTGTCGACGTTCTGGCGCCGTCCGACGACGCTTTTCTGACGTCGCACGATCTGCACAAGGGGGCCATGACCCTGATCGACCAGTACCGCGCCACCAGCCTGTTCGAGGCGATGGCCGACACGGAGCTTGCCTCGGGCGGTTCGGCGGGCAATACGATTGCAGGCGCGGCCTCGTTCGGCGCCAAGTGCGCCTATGTCGGCAAGGTGGCGCACGATGCACTCGGCGACACGTTTAGCGCCGATATGCGCAAGATGGGGGTGCACTTCACCACGCCCTACCTGCGCAATGATCCGGCCCACACCGGCCGCTGCCTGATCAATGTCACGCCGGACGGCCAGCGCACCATGGCGACCTATCTCGGCGCTGCCGCGCTGGTGTCGCCGGATGACCTGGATGCAGATGCGATCAAGGATTCCCAAATCGTCTATCTCGAAGGCTACCTGTTCGATACGCCGTCGGGCCGCGAGACCTTCGCCAAGGCCTCGCAGATCGCGCGTTCGGCTGGCCGCAAGGTTGGCATCACCTTGTCGGACACCTTTGTCGTGGATCGCTGGCGCGAGGACCTGCTGGCCTTCATCGAGCGTCATATCGACCTGGTCTTCGCCAACGAAGGTGAACTGTTGTCGCTGTTCAAGGAAGACGACTTCAATAAGGCGCTGGGCTTCCTGCGCGCCAAGGTGGACCTGGCCTTCGTCACCCGCTCGGAAAAGGGCGCGGTCGCGGTCAAGTTCGATGACACGGTCGCTGTTCCGGCCGAACCGATCGATAAGCTGGTCGACACCACTGGCGCCGGCGATCAGTTCGCCGCGGGCGTGATGTACGGCCTGACGCGCGAGATGCACGTCAAGACCTGCGCGCAGCTGGGCTGCCTGGCGGCGTCGGAAGTTATCACGCACTTCGGCCCGCGTCCGCTGGTCAGCCTGAACGGCCTCGCCAAGGACAAGGGTCTGATCTAACGGGGTGTGGGGTCCGCGACCCCACAAAACCTTACTTGATCCAATAAAAAGGGCCTCGCCCCAAGGGGGCGGGCCTTCTTTTATTGGAATAAGGAAAGTCTTGGGGCCGCAGGCCCCAAACCCCGTTCGTTTTTTGTTTTCTTCGTTTCCGCGCCACATAGA
>JBEHYZ010000007.1:0-115924 GCA_048497915.1 Pseudomonadota bacterium | reverse complement strand
TCCATGAAAGCTCATCCAAAATGACAATATCCCGTTGATTCTATTATCAAATATCGACTATAAAGTCACGGGAAACGATGGCCATCTGGGAAATGTGGGAATAAACATCCAGAACATTGGACAAGATGGCAATTGAACTGTCAAGTAAGGCTTGGCAGTTCATTTCGTCGCCTCCCCTTCTGTCACTCTCTAGCGACGACCGTATCATACAAGCCGATATGGGTAATGCCTTCATGGGTTTCGATGCCGGTATAACGCAGTGAGGCGTCTTCATAGCGGCGGAAAGCGAACACGGCCTGGTTCATCCGCTCGGTATTGAAGACCTTTAGCTGAACCAAAAGGTGAAAATCACTAACAGTAAGCCCAGTGACCGTCAGAAAAAGGTCGGGCTCCAGCTTAGTGATGACGTCTCTCAGGGTATTTTCGCGAAAATCAGTCAGGTACATAAAGGCAGGTATACGGGTTGCAAACTTAATCAGCTTTTCCTGAATTTGTTTGCGCTTAGATTTATATTCCCTCTCCTCATCGCTAAGCTCTTTTTTCTCTTTTTTGCTTAGCCCGCCTTCTTTTGCTTTGTTTTTGAGTTCTTTGACCTTTTCGTTCTTGTTTATGATCGTCTCAATGACGTTGTCGCCCAGGGCGCGCCAGCCTTCGATGCGTTCGACGGCAGCCATGGCGTCGGGATTATCCATAATCCGTCGCAGCGTATCATTGTCCACGTTCACCAGCAGGGCGGATTCCCATTTGCGGGCCAGCAGCGTGCCGGACGTGCCCGCCATGGCGATGTCGAGTATCCCGCCTGCATCGATCTGGGTCATGTTCGCGCCGTCATAGGCGAGCACGGGCAAGAACGATATCAGCTCCTTGACGGCATTTTCCGGGTTGGCTTCGCCGGGTGAAAGACCAATGCCGTAATCCGACAACTGGCGAAGCGCCCGTGTCGGCGCAAAGTCGAACACGAAGCAAACAGGCTTAACGACTATCTTGTCGTTCGGATTTTTTCCGTCGAGATTTTCGACTGTCCACGGCGACTGCACACGGAAGGCCGCCTGGAAATAGGTCTCAGGCGATTTCAGATTGCGCAGCATAAGGATCGAGGACCATTGCGGAATTGTCACCCCGGTCGTTAGCTTGCCGCAGGACAATGTAATGGTCTTTGTGTCAAAGCCGCTGCCAATCGCCTTCCGAACAGGTGGCACCGCATCCAGGCCAATTCCGGCTTCCGATCCGGCAGCCATGATCACTTTATAGCTATGCCAGAAGGTATTGTGCTTTTCCCCAAGCAAGTTCGCCATCGCTCGGCAAGCCGCGACATTCGGCAAAAACCAAAATGCGTGCTGAAGATACGGCAAAAGGCGGGCGTCAGAATATGGAAATGGCGGCCGAGTGGTCTTCAAGCCGTCAACGACTTGCGGCGCATATGAACCACGGATGATCTCAAGCCATTTTTGAACATCCGACTTGTGCTTGAACTCAGCCTTCGCTCCCGTACCGGTCGCGGAGAAAAAGGCGTTCAGGTCGAACTCATCAAACTCCCCGGCGCTGGCTATGGCCACGAGTTCGTCAGGCATCTGATAAGTCAGCAGCCGCATCTGCGGCAACGCGCCATATGGATTGCGCTGATCGGGGTGATTGGCTGCGAACTCGGCCTTTGCACGCTGTTCGTCTGTATAGGTCCAGTTGAAAATTTGCTCTTCGATGAACTCGCCGGTCGCCAGAGCCTTGAACGGCGTGCCGGAAAGATAGAGGTAGGCCCGCGTGCTGATGGGCAGGAACATGGTCTCATTGGCGGAAATTTGTTCGAGGTCTTCGTTCACCTCATCCAGGCCGGCGTCATATTCTAGCTTAGTTTCCCGTTTCGCGTCGTCTTCGCCTTCGAAAAGCTCCTTGGCCGTGTCGCGCCAGGCGCCGAAGTGGTATTCATCAAACACCACCAAATCCCAATTGACGGCGTGCAACCATTCGTTCCGGGATTTGATGGCTCCGGTCGTTTTGTCGCGGCCGAGGAGGTCTTGAAAAGAGCCAAAGTAAACAACTGGCTTTTCATTTTCGATCTGGCTGGGGTCGCGTTCCGACTTGCGCGAAAGATATTGCCACCCGTCGAAGTCAGTATGAGTTTCCAGGTCCGTTTGCCAGGCATCCTCAACGGCAGGCTTGAAGGTCAGCACCAAAACGCGTTTGGCCTTCAGCTTTTTCGCCAGTTGATAGCTGGTGAAAGTTTTTCCGAACCGCATTTTGGCGTTCCACAGGAAACGCGGCACGGCTTTGCCGTCCTCTTTCCAGATGGACTGGAAATAGGTGAACGTTTTGTCCACGGCGTCGGCCTGTTCACGGCGCGGCGGGAAAGTTTCGTGGTGAGTGCCGGTCAACGGCTTTCCGATCCGCAACTCGGTCAACACGGTCTTTACATCGGCGACGGTGCATTGGACCCACTCAAGAGTAGGGTTTGAAAAGCCCTTTTTGACCAAGGCCGCGCGGACGGCATGGTCCGTAATCGTCGTGCCATCATCGCGGGCAGCGGACTCATCAAGTTCGATCCGAAACGGAATAGCAGCAGTCTTGACCTGTTCGGCTATCCGCTGTTTTACATTGCGCGTGGTTTGGCCAATCTTGAGAAGCCCCGTGTGCGTTGCAGACTCAATAGCGTAGGCATAGATACGCGGATTGGCCTCGGGCTTCGGCGCAAGAATTTCTTCGATCGTGGGCTTAATCATCGTCGCCCGCGTCTAACACCATAGGGCGGACCATGCTTTCAATGAACGCTATCTCATCAGTGGAAATGTCATACTTCGCGTAGAGGTCTTCGTCAGACCAACTCCGACTCCAATCCTGGTTCGGTACAAATGTGTAAACCTTGCGCGTCGTGTCCTGTGACGGCTTGTGAAGAAGGATTAGCAGACGGGTCAGCCGACAGGAAAGATACGACAGGGCGTTTTCAGCATGACTCCTTGTCTCAAAAGGCCCGATGCAAAGGTAAGTCTCAGATGAGATTGAGCCCGGCTCCCCCACAAATGGGGTGCTTATTATTCGGTGAGGGTACGTGTCTTTGTTTCCCGTTCCGGGCGCGGCCCGACCTGTAAAAACCTTCCAATGATCAATGAACTGAATTCCAGATGAAATAGAGCTTCTTGGCGTGAAGCCCATACCTCCGTTCTGATACACCAACAGGTCGTCATCAGCACCTCTGGCGACCTTGCCTTTAAAAGTGGTTTCCAAACCAAATGGCTTTCTGGAACTAACCAGGCGTTCGAAGCGTAGGTTTTCAGGCAAGAGAAGCGACTGGTCTTGCCCGGTTTCCACTTCAACGACCTTTTTCAGGATCGACATTCCCTCATTGAATCTAATGAAAACATCTGCCCCTTCTTCAACGAGTTTGCGACTAGCGGTCGAGAGTGCCTCGCCGTTGAAATGCGTGGTGACAGAGCAAAGTCCGCGGTTCTCGCGGTCCCAAAGAAAATAGCAAACGCCCCCTTTGAGGCCGACGCCCGGAAATACGTCAGACGCGCTGAGATAGTCGTGAATGGAACGCAACCGATCATCAGCGAGCATTGATTCCCGGAACTCGTCTAAGCCCTTGCCACCTGCAAACCAACGCGCGGGGATAACCATTGACATATAGCGCGGCTCCAGCGCTTTGGCTTGCGTGACGAAATGATGGTAAATCGGGGCTGCGCTTGTCCCGAAGCCATCATCACTGAGTTGATAAGGCGGATTGCCGATAATGACGTCAAATTGCATATTGCCTCCGAATAACTCGGCAACCCGAGATTTGATGTCGTCTGTATGAATGAATGCATAGGCATGAGTTTCCAAATTTATGCCGCGATCCAAAGCTTCCTGGCTGGCCCCGCAATAGCTGCATTTGCCGTTTTGCCAAGTGTGCTCGGTCCGCTCAAACCAGATATTGCCTTCATCACGCGCGAACCCCTTGGCGACAGAATGTTCACCGGCAGCGTGCTTGGAGCAATAAAGGCTGCGGCGGGCCAGCAGGCTTGTCAGTTGGGTAATTCCAATGCCAAAAACCTGTTGGGTTAAGATGTGATCGACGCGCCTTTGCAGGTCGGGAATCTCGGCCGCCAATCCTTTGATCAAGCGGCTAGCGATTTCCCGTAGGAATACACCCGATTTCGTACACGGGTCCAGAAACCGAACCTTACTGTCGGCCCAAATACTTGCGCCATGGTGCTGCACGGCCCAGGCGTCTGAAAGTCCATCTAACATCCGGTTGGCGAATTCCGGCGGCGTGAACACTTCGTCGTTCGACAGGTTGGCAATGCAGGTCAGGACATCTGGATTGCGGCCGCGCAGCTCAAAACTCACCCGTTCATTCATGCCGCTTCTCCAGAGGCCTCACCACCATTCGCCAAATCACGCAAGGTCATAGGCGGATAGGCCGTCGTCGGCTTGAAGATTTCATGCTTGCCCAGATGTGCGAACAGAGACCCCTCGGTGCTGAAACTGGACATGCCCGTCAGCACATCGAGGCGAAAGTCGCGGCGCTGGAACTTGCCCTTACCCAAGTAGCCCCACTCCACCACCTTAATCGGCTTGCCATCCGTGTCGCGCATGGTCATGGCATCGCCATGGATAAGGTTTTGTGTCAGCACGTATGTTGCCGCACGATAGAGTTCGTCCGACTCATTCAGATTCAGATAGTCCGCAAACACGTCCAGCATATTGGCGCGACATTCTGCTATATTGTCAGCCAAAAGCTCGACGCCGTAGGCGCACATCAGCGCCAGTAGGGCATAATGCTGCCTGTCGAAGTCTGACTTGCCGAATTTCAGTTCCACGGCGGCCAATTTGCGCTTCAGAATCGGCACCAGAAAATTTCCGCTGCCGCAGGCAGGTTCCAAGAAGCGCGCGTCAATCCGCTCTGTCTCGCCCTTAACCAGGTCAAGCATCTGTTCGACTAGCCACGCCGGGGTGAATACTTCCCCGTGATCGGCCACGCGCTTTTTGGACTTAATGAGATTCATAATCAAAGGGATATAGCGTGTCGGTGATTGAGTCTACACGGATAGGATGCCCCATAGTGAGAAGCTAAGGGGCGTTGCCCCTCGCGCACGCAAGGGTCTTCGATGAACGACCAAGGCCGTATCCCCTGCCTTCCTTCGCTACGCTCTGTGCAGGCGGGTGATACCCCTCGGCCTTGATCGCCCTTGCGTTTGCTACCCCCACCCTCGGCGGGAGCCAAGGGTTGCTATGCGCAACCCAAAGCCAAAGAGGGAAATGACCATGACCACACTGTTTGCACAGCCTTATGACAGCAGCGCGCGCGGCTTCTATTTCGACACCGCGACGGAATATTCCGCCAAGGCCGCGAAGCTAAAAAACGATTACGGCCAGCCTGTTGAAGAGTTTGAAATTCAATTCATTGACGGGGCCGGTTTAGACGCCAAGCTGTTCGAGGCTCTCGGCGTCAACCAGGCAAACCATGAGGCCTTTTTTGAAGCCGTGACCGACTGGAGCGACGACGACAAAATCATGGTCATTATCGCCGTGGGCGAGGCCGGTTATACATTCACGCTTGGCGACGACACGCCGGATAAGTTCGAGGTTGACCTTTATCAGGCAGACAGCCTCGCCGACCTGGCCGCGCAGTTTGTCGAAGAAGGGCTTTACGGTGAGATACCGGAACCGCTCCGAAACTACATTGATTATGACGCCATCGCCCGCGACCTCAGCGTTGAATATGGCGACGTTCAGCTTGCCGGCACTCGGTACATTTACCGATGCGGGTGAGTCTCTTTTGAAAACAGACAGGGCGTGCCGGCCAATTGTCTCATCACTGACGAGACAATTGGCCTTTCACACTCAAGCCCCACGCCGCAAGGCGATGACCTTGCCGCCGTCGCGCAGCATGTCCAGATAATCGGACCACCATTGCGCCATCTTGACGCGCTCATCCCAATGGGTGCCGCGATGGTAGGTGCCCCGGATTTTGTTGCTATCCTTGTGGGCGAGCGCGCGCTCAATGGCGTCGGACGACCATTTTCCGCTTTCGTTCAGAAGCGTGCTGGCTGTGCTGCGGAAGCCGTGCGACGTCATTTGGTCCTGGCCGTAGCCCATGCCTCGCAAAGCCGCGTTCAGGGTGTTTTCTGACATGGGTATGTTGCCAGACCTGACGGATGGGAAAACATAGCGCCCGTCGCCCGTGAGCCCCTTGACCTCAGTCAGTATGTCCAGGACCTGGGTACTCAACGGCACGACATGTTCGCTGCGCATTTTCGTCTTGGCAGCGGGTATGCGCCAGACCTTGGCTTCAAAATCGAATTCTGGCCATTCGGCATGACGCAATTCCCCAGGGCGTACAAACAGGTGCGCCATGACCTTGAGAGCCAGTTTGGTCGTCAAGTATCCTTCATAGCCTTCAATGGCCTTCAGCAGGCCCCCGACGCCCTTTGTATCGACGATGGCCGCATGGTTCTTGACCTTAGGCGTTATCAGCGCGCCGCCCAGTGAGGCAGCCGGATCGAGCCGGGCGCGCGAGGTGATCACCGCATAGGTAAAGACACGGCTCGCGAATGAGCGGACGCGCTTGGCAGTTTCATGGTTACCGCGAAGCTCGATCTTTTTCAGCGCCGCCAGGACCTCGTAGGGTTCGATATTGGCTATCGGCAGGCTTCCGATATCTTTTTCCAACTGGGATGCCAGCCAGCGCGTCTTTTTCCTGGTCGCCTCGGCAATGCCTTCGCGCTCGATTTTATCCATATACTCGTCGGCCACAGCCTTGAACGTCGTGGCATTGGCAATGTCGGCCGCGACCTTCTTGCGCCTCTTGTCAACGCTGGGGTCAATCCCAATTTCCAAAAGCTCGCGGGCCTCATCACGCTTGGTTCGCGCATCTTTCAGGCCCGTTTCGGGGTAACGTCCCAGGGCCAACAGCTTTCTTAGGCCACCGAAGGAGTATTTTAGCCGCCATAACTTGGCGCCGGATGGTGATACTTGGAGGAAAAGACCCCGCTCGTCATAGATTGTAAAAGCCTTGTCCGTTGGCTTTGCGGAACGGACGGTAGCGTCGGAAAGGGCCATGGTGGGTTATCGCGAAATTGGGATATTGAAAATAACCCGCAGGATAACCCATTTTATCGCGAATACCGGCGAATACGAGCGGTCACCTACGGAGGTGGAAACCGCACAATAGCATGAATCTAAAGGATTTTCTAGTCTTCAGCGCATGTCAGGAAATGGGGAGATGGTGCCTGGAGCCGGAATCGAACCAGCGACACGCGGATTTTCAATCCGCTGCTCTACCAACTGAGCTATCCAGGCCCTTGAAATCGCGCCGGGAAGACCTCAGCGCCAGAAGGAGGCAGGTCTATAGGCGAGGGCAAAACGCTTGTCCAGCCGAAATGCCGGACGAAATTCAAAAATTTCAGCTCTCGTCGTCGTCATGCTGACGGACGGCGGGCGCAGGTGGCTCGTCCTCGACCAGGCCGAGACTCCCCTCCCCGTCAATGACGTATTCGCCCTTGAGCCAGTGAACCAGGTCGACATCGGCGCAGCGCTTGGAGCAGAACGGCGCGTAGCTGGGGGCAACGTTAACGACGCCTTCAACAGCTTCGCCGTAGGGCTGGCGGCAACGGGCGCAGGTACGCAGGCTCATAGGGCAATCACCTCGGGTTTGGCGGACACTTCCAGGCCCAGCATCGGAGCCATAGGGTCGAGCGAGCCTGCCAGCAACGGCCTCAGCACCTCGGCCACCGGCTGGCGCACCCGCAACAGGATACGGCGGCCACGGTCCTGCTCGGACAGGGCAACGGCCTGACGACTCCAATATAGGGCCTCAGCCACCGCGCTCAAGTCATCGCGCAGCGGACAGGCGCCCCACGGCCGGACAAACTCCAGCGTGCCGAACTTGCCGATGGGCGCGAGGCTTACGCGAGCCGCTTCAGGGCCGAACGCGGCCAGCAGGTCGTTGCGCAGCCGCTCGCCATCGTGGCGCCGGCCGATCAGGTCCACGACCACCAGTCCTGCCTGGTTCGACAGGCGCAGGCGGCGCGGCAGGTCGGTGACCGCCAGGTGGTTGCACTGCTTGGCGAAGGCTCTGGGGGTAGAGATGGCCTGTTCGCTGCCACCGGCCGTGTCTATGTCGCAGGCGATCACGGCCGACGTCGGTTCGACCGCCATGTAGCCGCCGTTGGACAAGGAGCCGGACGGGTCGCGGGCTTCATCGGCGGCCGCGTCGAGCGCTTCCAGGTCGGCCGCATCGATCACCGGCAGCTCGCCGAGCAGAACCTCGGCGCGGGCCAGAAGGCGGTCTTTCAGGCTTTGCGGCGGCGACAGGCGGCGCGGATCGCCCTCGCCCACCGCCAGGAACCTGCCGCGCGCCAGCTTGTTGCGGCGGGCCTCGGCGACGATCTCGATCTCCACGGCCGCGCCTTGCGTCACACCGGCCGGGGCGTTTTCCAGGACGGCATCCTCACCGCCCGCCAGTGACAAGAAGACGACCTCACCGGCCCGACTCTTCAGCCGCGCCACCGAACGGGCGCCCAGTACCGCTGCGGAGGCGTCCGTTTCATATCCCTGCATATAGAGATGGGGCCGGCTGTCGACAAAGACGGCGCCGCGCGCCAGCCCGAAGCGGCTGTCGTACTGCAGGGTGATCATCTGTAGCCCGCGCCTTCGAGCAGGCAGCGCGTTTCATAGACCGGAAGGCCGATCACCGAGGTGAAGCTGCCGACGAGATTGGTGACATAGGCCCCTGCCCGGCCCTGGATGCCATAGCCACCGGCCTTGCCGACGCCTTCGCCGCAGGCGAGATAGCCGGCGATCTCAGCGGGGGTCAGGACCTTGAAGGTCAGACGGGTTTCGATGACGCGCGACGACAGCTGGCCGCCCGGCCGGACCAGGGCGATACCGGTAAAGACGCGGTGGCCGCGCCCGGACAACAGTTTCAGGCAGGCGGCGACGTCGGCGGCGTCATGCGCCTTGTCGAGGACGCGGCGGCCGACACAGACCACCGTATCCGCGGCCAGAACAAAGGCTTGCGGACGAGACACAGCGACGGCGCGCGCCTTATCGGCCGCCAGCCGGTGGGCCAGCGTGCGCGGCGTCTCGTTCTTAAGCTGGGATTCGTCGAGGTCCGCGGCCAGAATTTCATCCGGAACAATGCCGATCTGGGCCAGGAGTTCACGGCGGCGCGGGCTGGCGCTCGCTAGGATCAGGGGCGGCTCAGCCATGCGAAGGCCGCCCGGACTTACTTGAAGCGGTAGGTGATGCGGCCCTTGGTCAGGTCGTAGGGCGTCATTTCGACCATGATGCGGTCGCCGGCGAGGACGCGGATGCGGTTCTTGCGCATCTTGCCCGCAGTGTGGGCGATGATCTCGTGGCCACTGTCCTCCAGCTTGACGCGGAAGGTGGCGTTCGGCAGCAGTTCGATCACGGTGCCTGGAAACTCAAGCAGTTCTTCTTTGGCCATGCAGACTCTCAATTTGTGGACGACCGGGCGGCGGAATCAACATCGCGCCCGATAATGAGAGCGCCCCTTTATACCCAAAGACCTCTCAGGAAAAGCGGAAAGACGGCAAAACGCCCCTCCGGCAGACCGGAGGGGCGTTTTGTTGCAGCAAGTTCAATGATTAGAACTTCTTGACCAGGCTGACCGTGGTCGAATTGGTCGTGCCCTTGTGGCCCTGGAAGTCCGACTTGGTCAGGTCGACACGGGCGGCATAGTCGCTGTTGAAGTGGTACTGGGCGCCGACGCCGTAGTCGACGGCCGTGCCCTGCTCTAGTTTGCCCGAAGCGGCCGGGGCCTTCAGGTCGGTGTCCGACAGGCCGACGCGGCCAATCAGGTCGACATTCGAGCTGACCGGCAAATAGCCGACGCCATAAGCCGCAGCCTTGCTGGTTAGCTTGTATTTACCGGCAGCGGTCGTATCGTCGTTCGTGCCGGTGGCCAGCTCGCCTTCGACGCCGAAATGCGGGGTCAGCTTAGTGCCGAGGCGGACGTTGGCGCTGCCGAGGTTGCTGTCGGTCTTCTTGTTGTCCTGGCCGGTGACACCGACCGAGCCGTAGAGCTTGCCTACGTCCTGAGCCGAGGCAACAGTTGCAACCGAGGTCAGGGCCAGCACCGAAGCGGCCGCAATAATAATCGTCTTCATGTTAAGTGCTCCATATTTTCTCACGGAGGCCGGGGAGTGCCTCCGCTTCCGGGCGGTCATCGTGCCGCCAGGACTGAATATGGTCAGTGCAACCGGCCTTCGTGGGGCTATTCCGGGGTCTTTTGGGGGTATTTGCCCGCAAATAAGACCAAACGGACACAGCCGGGGCGGCAATGGGGCGAAACCGGCGACATGGCCGCTTTTCCGGCGCGTTTTTGCCGCTTTGATGAACCTCAGATGAATGAAATATAATTACAAATCTGTAAGAAAATCATAATGATAGGCAGTTTTTGCCTAAAGGGGCCGTAATCCGTAATCGGAACAGTGCCTGATTCGCTCCGCCTTTATTGAACCGGAATGTTCACTCCTGTTTTTAAGGCCTTACGTGCAAGGCGTTGATCAGGGTGAACAGCCGCCGCGCCGTCTCATGGTCGATGTCGATCTTACCCTTGAGGCGTTCGGTCAGCAGTTCAGCACCTTCGTTGTGGACGCCACGGCGGCCCATGTCGATCGATTCGATCTGGCCCGGCGTGGCGTTCTTGAGCGCCTCATAATAGCTTTCGCAGATCAGTTGATAGTCGCGCAGCATGGTCTTGAACGGCGCCAGCGACAGGATGATCTTGCGCGCATAGTTCGACGCGGTGACGTCGAAGACCAGCCGGTTGTCCTCCAGCGCCAGCCGCAGGTCGAAGGGGCCTTCCGTGCCGGCTTCGGTCGCGCCTTCGGGCGTGAAGCTGTTCTTTTCGATGAGGTCGAACATGGCGACCTTGCGCTCGTGCTCCACCTGATCGGAAGGGGCACTCAAGGAGGCTTCGTCGATTTCGATCTTGGCAAGGCGCATGGCTCTACTCCGCCGGATGAACTGGCTTACTTTTGGCGCGCCGGGGCGCGGCCAGGTCGAGCAGCAGGATATCGACGCATTCCACCTCCAGGCGGACGTCCTTGCCCGTCGCCCCGGCAAAGCGCAGGGTCAGAACGTGGGCGGGCGCCTCGCCGGCGGGCTCGGCGGAGATATCGAGCAGGCTCAGGGGCTGTGTAGCCTGATTCAGGTCGATGCCGCGAGTCTGCACCTTCTGCACACAGCTGATGCGCAGGACCGATGGCGCGCGCAGCGGCACGCCGGCCTTGCTTTCGTGGCAATAGCGGTTCATGCGCAGGGTAAAGTGATGGCCTTTGGCGTCGTAATCGAGATCGCCGGCGCGTAAGGCAGCATCCTGCAGCAGGGCCGAGATCGGCGCCACGTCCTCCGCCTCATGCGCGATCAGGCGCATCGGCTTCTCAGGCGCCTTGCCGAAGCCGAACACCGTCTATTCCTCTTCCGCGATCGGGGCGTCGCCCTTGAGGCGGCGGACCTTGGCGCCGCAGGCCGACAGCTTGCCCTCAAGGTTTTCGAAGCCGCGATCCAGATGATAGACGCGGTTGACGATGGTCTCCCCACGGGCCGCCAAACCGGCGATGACCAGGCAGGCCGAGGCGCGCAGGTCGGTGGCCATGACCTGGGCGCTGCGCAGTTCAGAGACACCGTGGACGCGGGCTTCGCCGCCACTGACGGTGATCTGGGCGCCGAGGCGGCCCAGTTCCGGAACGTGCATGAAGCGGTTCTCAAAGATGGTCTCACGGATAACGCTTTCACCATCGGCCAGGGTCATCAACGCCATGAACTGCGCCTGCAGGTCAGTAGCGAAGCCCGGATAGACGTCGGTGGTGATGTCGACGGGCTTGAGACGGCCCTCTCCGCGCTTGATGGTCACGGTGGTGTCGCCGCGCGTCACTTCGCAGCCGGCTTCGACCAGCTTGTCGAGCAGGATGCCGATCAGCTCCGGACGCACCTTGGTCAGGCGGACTTCGCCGCCGGCCATGGCCGCCGCCACGGCATAGGTGCCGGCTTCGATGCGGTCGCAGATAACGTCGTAGTCGGTGCCCTTGAGGCTGGTGACGCCCTGGACGGTAATGGTCTTGGTGCCGGCGCCGCTGACCTTGGCGCCCATGGTGTTGAGCAGGTCGGCCAGGTCGGCGATCTCCGGCTCGCAAGCGCAGTTTTCCATGACGGTTTCGCCTTCGGCCAGGACGGCGGCCATCAGGGCGTGTTCGGTGGCGCCGACGCTGACGAACGGAAAGGTGATGCGGGCGCCTTTGAGGCCACGCGGCGCCTGGGCGAAGACGTAGCCGTCGTTCATGTCTATGTGGGCGCCCAGCGCTTCAAGCGCCTTCAGGTGCAGGTCGACCGGACGCGCGCCGATGGTGCAGCCGCCGGGCATCGAGACCTTGGCGTGACCAGTGCGCGCCACCAGCGGCCCGAGCACATTGAACGAGGCGCGCATCTGGCGCACCAGTTCGTAAGGCGCGAAGGCTGATGTGATTTCCGGCGTGTGCAACACAGTCTGCTGGCCGTCGCGATCGGCAAATTCGGTGATCTGCGTGCCAAAGCGCTGCAACAGCCTGCCGAGCAGCCGGGTGTCGGCCAGACGCGGCATGTTGGTCAATCGCACCGGCTCGGAGGTCAGGAGCGACGCCGCCATCAGCTTGATGGCCGAATTTTTCGCCCCTGAGATAGGAATGTCTCCGAACAGAGGGCTGCCGCCCTCAATGGCAATGCGATCCATAAATGCGTCCGTATCGGGAATAAAACCGGCACCGCTTCCGGGAGCGGCAAGATCAGCGGTTCTACATCACAATGTAACGCTTGCAACACCTCAGTGGTGAATTACGCATCGTTTTTTCGTGTAGTCTCATCCGTCGCCGGCGGGGCTTCCTTCGGCTCAGTGGCAGCAGCAGCCTTGCGGCGGCGCAGATTGTCGCGCAAGGCACGCTGAAGCGCCTCGGCGCGCGCTTCGCGATGGCTGGGCGTGGCTGCCTTTTCAGGTTTCGGCGGTGTTTTATCCTCAGTCATGAAGGCAAGGCTTAAGAAAAGCGCGGATTAAATGCAAGTGCCGCGATTTTTCGCTTTGTCTTGGCAAAAAGTTTGGCTATAGCCCCTGCCCTCGACGCGGTTTTACCGCGCTCGGCCGTATTAGCTCAGTGGTAGAGCGCATCCTTGGTAAGGCTGAGGTCGGCAGTTCAATCCTGCCATACGGCACCATCGGGGCCTTTGTTCTGAAAGGAACAAAGGCCCCGACCATTTTCAGGCATCACCGCAGGTTTAGGGTACGTTGCGCAACCACGCGCCGCGACGGGTCCAAATCTGCGCGATTGCCCATCGGGTGTAAATGTTATAAATGCACCTATTAGTTGCATTGGGCGATGCACACAGGCTTAGGGGAAACATGGTCAGGAAATGGCTGAGCAATGTGCTGCGTGTGTTGCGCAAGGCTTTGGCTGCAGCAATATCGCCTGAATGGCCGTTCTAGCGCAGGAAACTCGCCGGGGTGATTGCGGACGACGCCAGTCTGTAGCCCGCCTGGTTTTGATGCAGGCCATCGGCCGTATAGCCGTTGGCTGCGCCGGTCACCGCCCACTTGTTGGAGCCCTGCGCACTCGACACCGCGGCGTCGACGTCGAAATACCCGGCTAACTGCGAAGGCTTCGTCTTGATATAGGCATTGGTTGCCTGCAGGTTGGGGGCATAGGCGGCAGTCGTCTGATTGGCCACGGTGGCGAAGTTGTCGGTGCTTGCGCTTTCGGCATGCAGCGTGGCCTGCCAGACCCGCTTGCCCGGAAACAGGTTCCAGATGGTTTGGTAAGCCGTTTGAAGCGATGCCGGCGCAATATTGTCCAGGTGATAATCGTTGATTCCGAGCTGGCAGATCACGTCCGAGCAATAGGCGGCAAGCGCCTTCTGCTTCGTATTGCTGGCGGCGAACTGCGTCGCCTTCTGTGAGCAGATGCCGTTGTTGATATAGGCCAGGTAGGGTCCGACAGCCCGGGCGATTTCGCCCGTGTCGCCGGACGCGTCCAGAGTGTCTCTGAGACCGTAGGCCTTGCTGTCCCCGATGATGAACACCGACGGCTTGCGGGTCGTCGCGATAATGGCCGCCGGCGAATAGTGGTAGCCAACACCGTGCGCCGCCACCGTGCCGCCCATCGTCTTGTCTACACCGCCTGACGCTGCGGCTTCCATGCCCGCGCCATTCAGTCCTGTGGTCGGGTTCCAGTCACCTCCCGCGGTATTCGCCGTGAAGATCAGTATTTGACCGGCAGCACATGTGGCGTAGATACGTACCCAGAACAGGGCGCCTTCGGGTATGGGCGTGGTCAACGTCATCATGTCGGACACGACCGTTCCTCCGCCGGCGTCCGTCTTGGATGTGGCCCCGCCCCATTTCACTTGGGTAAAGGTGTTGGCCGGGTATTCTATGGAGGCTGTCAAAGTGATTGCCCCGCCGTTGAACTCGGTCCCATCCTTCGCCCCGGCATTGGACGCCCCCGTCGTAACGCCCCAGTTCGGAATGACCAGGGCGGCTTCGGTAAGGGTCTGCCGGGCGATGTGCGGCGATCGTGACATCCGGAAGTTCGACGTCGCCGAAAAATTGTTCGAGCCGGAATAACAGCCCGTGGCGACCTGGCCGAGATAGGGCCGCAGCAGCTGTTTTGAAAAAATCGGCAGGCGCCGGTGCGGAAAACTCATGACCAGATCCCGTAAAACGTGGCGATGAAGCTGGCCGCCGACACCGGCGTGAAGCCACCCGAGGTGCGGACTTCAAAAGTCAGATACGCGTCAATGCCAGACGAAGGGTCTACGACGATGGCACGGCCGTCGACGCTCGAAGCGGCGAAGCCCTTGCAGCCAGTGGCGCCGGCCTTGTCCAGCGTGACGTCGAAGGCACCCAGGTAGCCAGCGATGTCGGCCACGGCAAAGGTGTCGGCGCCGGCGCTGTTGAACACGCCGTTATCCCCGACAGAGAGCGACGGGGCGGCGCGCCAGACGTGAACGCGTATCTGCTTGCCCTTGATCAGCGGATCGGTGCAGCGCAAGGCCGTGCTCTCGACGCGGAAGCCTTCACCGGACGCCCGCACGGCATTGGTCAGGGTGACGACCGCCGAGGCCGCAGTGGTCGACGGCGCGATCAGGTCGTACTGGGCATAGGCCGTGGTGTCGGCCGGACGGGTAAAGCTGACGCTGACGGCCTTGATGCCCCCGGGCGTGACCGCGGACACCTGCTCGGAAAAGGTGCCGTCGCCGTTGTCGACCAGGCGTTTCTTCAGGTCATCCAGAATGGTCAGGGTTTGATTGCTCATGCGATAAGTTTCCTTGGAAAAAAGGTCTAGGCGGTGACGGTCTGGTCGGTGCCGGCGATCTTCCAGGCCGAACCGTTCCAGCAGACGACGCCACCGGTCCCCGCGCCGGCGCCTTCCAGTGTGCCGGCGCCGTTGAACATGCGACCGTTGCTGGCGTAGGCCAGCGTTCCGGCCGTCATGCCGCTGGCGGGCAAGGCCGAGACGGCATAGCTGCGCAGGACCGCCCGGCCGCCGGTGTCGATGACCGCGCCCGCCGGAACATGGACGGCGCCGGTCGGTTTGACGATGAGGGCCGTGATGAAGCTGCTGCCGTCGGCCGACAGCTTGAATGTCAGGTCGTTGTCGCCCAGCAGGCCCAGGATGGCGCGCGTCGAAAAGCCTTTCTGCCAAAGGATTTGCGCCGTATCGGCATCGGCTTCCTTGTTCAGGCTGAGGCTGAGGTCGCCGCTGCCGCCGTCGGCGGCGTATCTGGCCGACAACAAGGCCGCCGCGCCCTTCACGGCAAGGACATTGGTGCTGTCGGCCGTTGTGCCTATGCCCAGCTGGGTCAGGTTGGCGAAGACCTTGAGGGCGTCCTCGAACGCCGCCCAGCCGCTTCCCGTGCGGACAAGGAAACGGTTGTCGTCGGCAACGTGGACAATGGCACCGGCTGGAAACGGGATGATGTCCCAGACGCCGCTATCGAACAGGACAAAGCTTCCGGCGGCGATAGCGCTCCAGGCAGCACCGGTTGGACTGGCGGGCAGGATATAGGCGTCGCCGTCAGCCGGACTGGACGGCTGAGCGGCTACCGTGCGGCTCAGCACCTGCGCCTGAACCAGGCTTTCCAGCCGCATCAGTCCGGCATTGAGTGTCAGGTGTTTCTGCGCCTGGCCGCCATGCAGCAGCGGCAGGTCGAGTCGGGGGGTGGTATCGTCACTCACGCAAGGCCTCTCAGGAAGGATCAGGATCGATCCTTTGAGGCTAGGCCTGGAGATGGAGAGCGGGGATTATTTGTAACGATCAGCCCAGGTAGACGATGCGCTTCTTGCCTTTTGTGGAGCGCATCAGCTCGAGATTTTCCTGATGCTCGCCGGAACGATGCGCCTCGGAGGCACTGCCTTCGACATAGAGCGTCTTGTCGATGTCCCTTTGAATCATATGGGCGGCGTACAGATGGCCCTGGAAGATCGTGTCGGCGGCCGAGCCGAAAATCGGCACCAGCGTGTCGGCCACGCTCAGACCCGCGTCGGCGCCCAGGGCCAGGCCCGCCGCCACGATCGTTACCAGATCACAGCGGGCGCGCAGGCCCTGCAGGAGGATAAAACCGCCGGCCAATACCGAATACAGGGTATCCAGTCCGGGTATTGGAATCCACGACAGGATACCGTCAAGACCGATGATGTTGATCGGACCGATACCGATGATCCGGTCGGACAGGCGCTTCACCGAGTCGACCGATTCGTAAATTTTCCGGATGTCGTCGTGCGTTTTGGCGAACATTGGCCTTGCCCCCCAGGATCAGAGAATTTATTCTTGAAACCCGGATAGACTAAAGGCCGCGATGGCCGCACTTGTCAACAGGCGTTGGGGGGCCTGTCTTAATGCGTATCAAGGGGTTCGTTTCGGGCGTTTGCATGACGCTGGGGATGTGCACGGCGGTGCTCGGCGTCGTGAGCATCGCCAATATGCGCCTGCCCCTCCCCTATCTCGTTGATATCTTTACCTTACCGATTCTGGCCGCCGCGGCGCTGCTGAGCCTGCTGTTCCTGGTAGCCCGTCAACCGCGTGCCGCTATGCTGAGCCTGCTGGGCACTGTGCTTCTCGCTGTGGCGATGATGCCGCAGGTCTTTCCATCGCAAGGCCCCGCCGATCCCCAGACCCGGCCGCTGAAGGTGGTGTTCGGCAATCTTTTCATGCGCAATTCCCGACCACAGCGCGTCCTGGAATGGGTGGACGCGAAAACCCCGGATGTCGCCGCCTTCGTCGAGGTCAGCGCCAGCGAGCAGCCGGACTTCTACAACGAACTCGGCAAGCGCTATCCCTATATAGAAGCCAATGCCGATATGGTGGTTGCCTCGCGCTATCCGGTGTCGGACCTGACCTGGCGCAAGAACCATCTGGGCCTGATCACGCTGGATGTCGCCACGCCACAGGGGCCGGTGCACTTCGTCCTGGCGCACCTGAGTCGACCGTGGCCGTTTACTCATGATGAAGCCCAGTCCGATCAGTTCGAGCGGCTGATCAGGGCGCTACAGCCCGTGCCTCCGTCGCGGGTGATCATCGTCGGCGACTTCAATACGACGCCTTCAGCCGCCCTGATGCATGAATTCAACCAGAGCCTGGACCTGCACGCCGCGCCGGCGCTTATCGGTACGTGGAATTCTGACCTGCCGGGCATGCTGCGGATCACGATCGACAATATGCTGGCCAGTTCGGACCTGAATATCTCGAAGCGCGAAGTCGGGCCGTTTAACGGCTCCGACCACCGGCCGGTCTATGCCGAATTTCGGGCGGTCAAGGCCGAATAGAAGCGCTTTAACGCTTCTTCGGCTTGGTGCTCTTTGGCTCCGGACGGCGCGGGACCGGCGCCAGCGGCGGAATGGTCGACTTGCGTGCCGTCGGGATCAGGGCTTCCGCCGGCGTGGCTTCCGAAGTCGCCTCGGCCACGCTCGGGATCACCGGCGCTTCCGTTACAGGATCGAGTAGCGGCGTTTCGGCAGGCTTTTTCGGCGCCTTCTTCACAACCGGTTCTACGGGGGCAGCGACAGGTTCCGCGATCTTGGCGACCGGTTCAGGCTCGGCAACAGGCGCGACTCCAGCGGGCTTGAATTCGACCGGCGCGGGCACGGCCTCGGCCACCTGCTGATTGACCGCTTCGACGGCAGCCTTGGCGGTTTCGGTGACCGGGAACAGGGCTTCTTCGATCTTCTGCTCCGCCTCGATGGCCAGTTGGAAAGGCTCGGCGACCGTGTCCTTGACGAATTCGACCGTTTCGTCGAGCTCGACCGCGGCTTCACCCCAGGCCTTGCTCCACGGCGTGGCGAACGGCAGGTCGAAGCCGGGCCACTTGGTCGCCAGCGGCACGTCGGCATCGAGATGCGCGGTTGCCATGCCGGTGCGCTTCAACCCTTGCGCCAGCGCCCAGACGCTGACACCGACGGTCGAGGCGGCCCAGAACGGCACCCAGAGCGGCGACAACGCCCCAACCCAGAAATTCATCGCCTTTTCGGACGCCGCCTTGACGTCTTCCGGCGTGGCAAGCGAGATCGTGGGGGCGTCCATGTCGGTCATGCTCAGCATCTTTCCACCTCAGGGGATTGCGCGCGATATTGCAGCGCAGCATAGCATGTTGCCGGGCGCAGTCCAAGTCTCAGACTTAGGCGTCACGCGATTTGTGATTTCAGTTTAAAGAACCCAGGTCCGGGCTTGGCCGCCCGGCTCGCCGAAAACGGCGACGACGTCGGCAGCAATGGCGCGCAGCTGTTCTTCGAAACCGTCCGGCGCGTGGACGGCGACCAGCGCGCAGCCGTTCATCTTCATCGGATTGGTCAGCGGCCGCAGCCGCAGTTCCGAGACAATGATGCTGACGGCGCCGATTTCGCGCTCCATGTGGCGCAGGAAAGAGTCGAAGGTTTCCAGATCCTTCAGCGGCAGCCAGATCAGCGCCCTGGCGTCCGGCCGGACATCGAGGATAGCGTGCAGGGTGTCGACAATCGCCGCATAGTCGCCCGGCTTTTCGAACGGCGGATCGATTAAATAGAGGATGTCGGCGTCGCCGGCTTCGGCGGCAATCTCGGCGGCAACGGCATAACCGTCCTGCTGAACGGCCTGACCTTGCGGTTCGACGCGACGTTGCAATAGAGCGAAGTCGTCGTCGCGCAGCTCGCAGCCGACGTAGCGATCATTGCCGGTGCGGTGGTCGAGGCAAAGCAGCGGCGAGCCCGGATAGATGCCGATGCGGTCGCGATAACCAACGGCAGCGTTCTTGGCGCGGACATATTGGGCCAGAGGTTTCAGGCTGTCCGGCACGTCGCCGCCCAACAGATATTTGATCCCCGCTTCGGCTTCACGTGAGCGGGCGAAATCCGGGTCCGAAAGGTCGTAAAAACCGGCGCCGGCGTGGGTATCGACCACCCAGCGCGGCAGGGCGTCGCGCGGCCACAGGCGGATAAAGGCCAGCAGCGCCGCGTGCTTGGCCAGGTCGGCAAAGTTGCCGGCGTGGAAGCCGTGTCTATAGTTCATAGCAATCCCAGTTCTTTCTGGGTCTTCTTCGGCAGACCGGCGGCGATGATGCGGTGCGAATCCTCGAGCAGGCCGCGCAGTTCCTCGTCCGTCATGGCATCGCCGCGATAATACTGGATCCACTTCATGCCGCGCGACGCCAGATAAGGCGCCGGCCGGCAATCAGGATGATCGCGCAGGGCTTCGAACGCCATGTCCGATACGCGCAGGCTGACCGAGAAATGGCCGTCGATTTCACCGCCGATGGCGAAGACCTTGCCCTTGTCCGGCAAACCGACTTTCCACACATCGTGCGCGCCCCACTGCACCACATGAAACGTGGCCGGCAGGGTGGCGCAGAAGGCGTTGTAGTCGTCGGTGGTCATGTCGTCAGGCGATTTCCGGCCGCAACTTATGCTCGCGGGCGATCTGCAGCACGTCGGCCAGCAGCGATTCTGACGTGGGCCAGGCCCCTGCCCCCTTGCCGGTGACGTACCAGGTTTCGCCATTGTCGAGCTCGATGATGGCGCGGTTCTGCTCACCGCGCGCACCGACCAGATAGTGATCGGCGTCCAAAACTTCCAGTTTCATGGAAGCTTGCAAGCCATTGTCGCTCTGGTAGCAGCGCGCCACGTAGCGCAGGCCCTTGCCCTTCGGGATAACCAGCGAGTCCTCGGTGATCTGGCCGACTTCAATATGGGCGGGCGTCTGGCCCGGAAAAGCGATTTCGCGCAGCAGTTTCAGCTTGGCGCCGACATCGGTGCCGTCGAGATCAGCCGTCGAATCCGGCTCGGCAAAACCGAGGCGACGGGCTTCGTCCATGGCGGCGTCGAAGCTCTTGCCCGACTCGACCTGATCGATGACGAAGTTGGAGGTGCCGTTGAGCACGCCGCAGAAGGCCTTGATCTTATGCGACTTGACCGCACGCTTGAGCGCTTCGATGACCGGCGCGCCGCCCCCGACCGAGGCCGAGTAGGTCAGCATGGCGCCCGACGCCTTGGCCGCGGCGCGCAGCTTGTCGCCCGAGGCCGCAACCGCCTGCTTGTTGGCGCTGGTGACACTGACACCGGCCTTCAGGAAGCCTTCCAGCAGCTCGGCCGACGGCGATACGCCCGTACCGATATCGACGAACACATCGACATCCGCCGCCACGAAATCACGGGTATCAGAGGTAAAGACGGCTGCCAGCGGATGATCCCGGCGCTTCGAAGGATCGCGCACCAGGACGCGGTCGACCTCAATGGCGTCCGACCATTCCAGGCACCTTTCCAGAAATTTGGAACCGACACCGCCAGCGCCCATGACGGCGACGCGGATGCGGCGCTTCAGAACCGGCGTCGTGCGTGCCTTGGTCGCCGCGCCCAAAGTGGTTTGATACCCCTTCGACAGGGCCGCGACTTCAACGGTCACGCTGTTTTCCTCGGCGTATTTCATCGCCTTGGATTGCACCACCGGGAAGGCGATCTTCTGCGCTTCCTTCCAGCTCAGGGCCTCGTACGGCCTGGCGGCATCGCCAACCGTGGCGGGGTCGGCGTCGTAGATGGCGTCGACATCCTTGATCAGGCGCACCGGCACGCCGAGCGTCTTGCCGATGAAAACCGCCGTCAGGTCGGAGCCGCCGCGCCCCAGCAGGACCGGCTCGCCCGAAGCGTTCTCTGCGACATAGCCGGGCACGACGACCAGATCGACGCGTTCCAGATCGCGCGTCAGGACTTCACCTTTTACGCTGATCGGGTTGGCGTTCAGGTGCTCACCTTCAGCCGTCAGGCCGATCTCGGCGGCGGAACGGAACTGGGTGACGATGCCGGACCGCTCGCACGCCATGGCCAACAGGGTCGCCGCCCGCATTTCGCCGGTCGCCAGCAGGTGCGGCGTCGCGGAAGACGACGAGGCCTGAGTGTAGGACCCGGCCAGGCGCAGCAGCTGGTCGGTCTGGCCCTTGAAGGCCGAGACCACCGCGATGACCTTATGGGCGTCGCGCACATAGCGATAGATTTCGGAAACCGCGCGTTGCAGGGCGCTTTCCGAGGTCAGCACCGAGCCGCCGAACTTGATGACGAGACTGGACATAAGGCCTTCGTATCCACTGATATTTTCCGCACGGTCGCTATAAGAGTTTAGCGCAAAGGCCAAGAGAAAAGGTGAACATCGCCGGAGAATCTTGCATATGTCGGCTATGCAAAACGCCTTCCCGATCCGCGCCTACGCCTTACTGACCCTGACCTCGCTTTTGTGGGCGGGCAACAGCGTGGCGGGCAAGCTCGGGGCCGGGCATATCGATCCGATCCTGCTGACCACGCTACGCTGGTGGGGCGCGGCGGTGGTGATTGTCGCCATCGCCTGGCCCAACCTGCGCAAGGACTGGCCGGTGATCCGGCGGAATTGGCTCCTGCTGCTGGCCTATGGCGCCACCGGCTTTGCCCTGTTCAACATGCTGCTTTACCTGGCGCTGACTGAAACCAGCGTTATTAACGTGATGATCGAACAGGCCGCATTACCGATGGTCATTCTCCTCGGCAATTTCCTGCTGTTCCGGACAAGGGCGACACGAGCGCAACTGGCCGGCTGCGTCCTGACCATCGCCGGCGTGATCATCACTGCCACGCAAGGCGATGTCGGGCGGCTGTTGGCGCTCAAGCTCAATATCGGCGATGCCCTGATGCTTCTGGGCGTTACGGTTTATGGCGGTTACACGATTTGCCTGAAGTGGAAGCCTGAGGTGCATTGGCAGACCCTGCTCGCTGTGCCCTGCGTCGGAGCGGCCCTGACCTGCTTGCCATTCCTGGCCTGGCGGCATGCGGTACATCCATTTGGTTTGCCGGACGCGATTGGCTGGGGTGTGACTTTTTATGCCACCGTGTTTGTCGCCCTGATCGCCTCGGCCACCTACGTCGCCGGCATCGAGCACATCGGCGCTAACCGGGCGGGCATCTTTATCAACCTGCTGCCGATCTTCGGCGTGGCGCTGTCGGTGATCATTCTGCAGGCACCGCTGCACGGCTTCCATTTCGTGGCACTAGGACTGGTGTGCGGTGGCATCGTGCTGTCCGAATGGAGCCGGGCGCGCGCCGCCTAGATTCGACTCCATAATCCCTGTAAGGGAGTCAGAATGAAGAAACCTCCCCGAATCGACAAGCCGAGACCCGTCCACGGCCTGCCTGATGACAAGACCCTGCTCGAAGCCCTGGCCTCAAGCCGCGAACTCGATGTCGGCGACCTGGCGCGGCAGTTCGGCCTCAAGGGCGAGGACAGACGCGCCTTACGCCAGCGTCTCAAGGCACTGTCCGAAGCCGGCAAGATCGACCGCCACGGCCGCAAGAACTTCGCGCCGCTCAGTGTCCTGCCGGAAACCGGCGTGGCCGAGGTGGTCGAGCGCGATATCGACGGCGAGCTGTGGGTCAAGTGGGGCAAGCCCGACGAAAACAAGGCTCCCCTCGCCCGTCTGGCGCCGCTCAAGCGGTCAGCACAGCAGACGCCGCCGAAGCTTTATGACCGGCTCTATGTCCGCTTCGAGCAGGTGTCGGACGGCTGGGTGGCACACCTGATCAAGATCCTCGACCAAGGCGCGCCGCGCCTGGTCGGGGTCGTCCGGAAAGGCAAGCGCGAAATCCGCCTGGAAAGCGTCAACCGCAAGGAAAAGGACAGCTTCGTCCTGACCGGCGCCAATCTGGAGACGCTGGAAGACGGCGATGTCGTGCTGGCGGCACCGGCGGGCGGCGGGCACCGCTATGGCCCCAAGCCCGTCCGCGTCATCGAGGTTATCGGCAAGGAAGACAGCCCGAAGATCGCTTCGGTCATGGCCATCCATAGCCATGGCCTGCCGGTCGGCTTCCAGACCTCGACGGAAAAGGAGGCTACGGACGCCCGGGCGCCTGACCTGAGTGGCCGCACCGACCTGCGCGACCTGCCGTTCGTCACCATCGACCCCGTGGACGCGAAGGACCACGACGATGCGGTCTATGCCCATGCCGATGACGATGCTGCCAATCCGGGCGGCTGGATCGTGTGGGTGGCCATTGCCGACGTCGCCCACTATGTGACACCGAATTCCAGCCTGGACCGCGACGCCCGCGACAAGGGCAACTCGACCTATTTCCCTGACCGCGTCGAGCCGATGCTGCCGCACGTGCTGTCGTCCGGCCTGTGCTCGCTGCAGGAAGGCCAGAACCGCGCCACCCTGGCGGTGCGCATGGTGTTCGATGCGGCCGGCAAGAAGCTCAGCCACAAGTTCGTGCGCGGTCTGATGCGGTCGGCGGCCAAGCTGAGCTACGAACAGGCGCAAGCCGCTATCGATGGTAACCCGGATGACCAAACCGGCCCCATTCTGGACAGCCTGCTCAAGCCGTTGTGGGCGGCGCATGCCTGCCTGCAACGTGGCCGCAATGTCCGTCAGCCCCTGCATATCAACTCGCCGGAACGCCGCGTAAAACTTGATGCTGACGGCAATGTCATCAGCATCGAGCCGCGCGTCACGCTCGACGCCATGCAACTCATCGAAGAGATGATGATCCAGGCCAACGTCTCGGCCGCCGAGGAGCTGGAAAAGCACCACACGCCTTTGATCTACCGCGTCCACGAGCAACCCTCGATGGAAAAGATCCAGAACCTGGCCGACTTCCTCGGTACGCTGGGCCTGCCGTGGAACAAGGGCGAGCCGCCACGCACGCCGCGCTTCAACCAGTTGCTCGATAGCCAGAAGGACGGGCCAAACGCCGAAATCATCAACGAGGTGGTGTTGCGCACCCAGATGCAGGCGCATTATTCGCCGGAGAATTTCGGCCACTTCGGGCTCAATCTCGACCACTATGCGCACTTCACCTCGCCGATCCGGCGCTATGCCGACTTGGTGGTACATCGCGGTCTCATCCGGGCGTTGAAGCTGGGCAGTGATGGCCTGACCGACTACGAAATCAAGACGCTGAGCGATACGGCCGAGCACATCACGGCCACCGAGCGCCGCTCAATGCAGGCCGAGCGCGAGGCCATCGAACGCTACATCGCCGCCTATCTGCACGACAAGGTCGGCGCGACCTTCGCCGGCCGTATCACGGGCGTGACGCGCTTCGGGTTGTTCGTGAAGCTGACGGACACCGGCGCCGACGGCATCGTGCCGGTATCGACGCTCGGCAACGACTATTACGTCCACGACGACGTGCAGCACGCCCTGATCGGCGAGCGCAGCGGGACAAGATGGCGGCTTGGCGCCTCGGTCGAGGTCGAACTGGCCGAGGCCATGCCGATTACCGGCGGGCTGGTGTTCAAGATGCTGAGTGAACCAGAGGCCGCCGATCCCAACGCTCCGCGGCCGCGTCTGGGTGTCCGCAAGCGAACGCCGGCCACGCCGCGCGGCAAAGCCCCCAAGCGGCCCGGCTTCCGCGATGCCACAGGTCCGAAGCATGGCGTAAAGAATAAGAAGAAAAAGCGCTGACCGCCCTTGACTTCCTGCCGATCCTGAGTATTTTCCGCGCCTCGCAATTAATCGCGCGGTTGCAGATCGCGCGCCCGAACCTGTTTTAAGGACACCCGTCATGGCTAAGCCAGCTTCGATCAAGATCCGTCTGAACTCGACGGCTGACACCGGCTTCTTCTACGTCACGAAGAAGAACGCCCGCACCAAGACCGAAAAGATGGTCCTGAAGAAGTACGATCCGGTCGTGCGCAAGCACGTCGAATTCCGCGAAGGCAAGATCAAGTAAGATTGCCTATCGTCACGAGTTGACCGCAGGCATCCCCCCCCCCCCCCTCGCCTGTGGTCATGCTAAGCCGCGCCTCTTTGAGTCCCCCCATAAACTCGGCGCGGCTTTTTCATGTCTGCTTACAGGGTCAGCCGGGTTTGCGCGCCATGCCAAACAGGCCGCGGGCATGGCCTTTCAGAAATTCCGGCGCCCATTTGTTGTCACCCCGGAACGGCAGCAGGTAGTAGGCTTTCCAGAAGCGTGACTTGCCCTGATAATACCAGGCCGGCTTGCATCTTAGACACGGGAAGACGTCAATCCGATCGAAGCCCATGACCTGAAGCGTATATTCCATGCCCTTTGGGGTGTAGGGACGCACATGGGTCGGGTCGTTATAGAAATTTTTGAAATCCATCTGGAAATTCGGCGTGGACAAGAAGATGGTCCCGCCCGGCCGCAATACGCGCAAGGCCTCTTTCAGGAAAAATCCCGGCTGCACGTGCTCCAGAACCGCCAATGATATGAAGAGGTCGACGCTGTTGTCGGCCAGCGGAAACGGGTCGCGCTCGAAATTGACCTCTTCGATATCGACACCGATATAGTCCATGCCGCGCTCACGAACGGCGCGCTCGATATATTTGTCGCCGCAGCCGGCATCCAGCACAACGGCCGGCCCGCTTTGGCCTTTGAAAATATCGGGATTGCCGCTCAGGGCCCCCAGCATGCCGATCGTCTTCAGTTCACGTTCGCCCAGCGCCTGACGTTTCGTCCAGTCGTGAGCACCAAAGACCTTCTGCCGGTCGTTATAATAGGCTTCTTTGTAGGCTTGATTGTCGTCGGCCATGATAGCGCCTCCTTGACTCCGGAAGGCAATCTACAGCTGTCGCCGATTCGCACCAAATCAGGCGGCAGCGCGCACCACGACCCGGTTGCGGCCGCTTTGCTTGGCCTGATAGACGCCCTCGTCGGCGCGCTTCAGCAGCAGGTCCGGCGAATCGCGCAAGCCCTGCGAAGTGGCAACGCCAACCGACACGGTGACCTGCAAGGAGCGGCCGTCGCTCAGGGCGAACGGCGCGTCGGCAACGCTGGCGCGGACGCGTTCGGCGATATGGACCGCGTCCTGGCCTTCAGTGTCCGGCATCAGGACGACGAATTCCTCGCCGCCGAATCGGCACGGCATATCGATCGCCCGGACACTGGCGCTCAGGCGCCGGGCAAATTCCTTCAGCACCTCGTCGCCGGCGTCATGGCCGAAACCGTCATTGATGCGCTTGAAGTGGTCGATATCCAGCACCAGCAATGACATTGGCACGTCCGACTTGAGGTGCCGGCCAAAGGTAACGCTGAGCTGGTGGTCGAAGAAGCGGCGGTTGTTGAGACCGGTCAGGGCATCGGTCACCGCCAGTTCCAAGCTGCGGTCGAGCGAATTGCGCAGGAAATCAGCATAACGTTTGCGGCGGATCTGGGTACGCGCGCGGGCTTTCAGTTCAAGGATATCGACCGGCTTGAAAATGACGTCGTTGACGCCCAACTCCAGCGCTTTCAACAGGTTGCGGCGGTCATCGGCATTGGCGATGGCCAATACCGGGCGCTGACGCGTGACTTCCTGGGTGCGTAACTGCGCCACCCAGCGCAGCGGATCAAAAGCGGTGGCCGCCAGGTTCAGGACGACCAGGTCGACGCGGCCGGCGGCGATCTTGATGGCGCGGGCCGGATCGTTCTCGAAGGCGCAACGGTGGTCCTGGCCCAGTTGCATCATCAGCCGCTCAGCCTGGCGAACATTGTCGTCCAGGATCAGCACGTTGCCGGTGGCCGAAATCTGACGCTGAAAGAGGTCATCGTCGCCCAGGCCGACTCGCCGCGACGAGGCTTCACGATGGCGGATGTCGTCTACCATCTGCTTCAGCCGGACCAGGGCGCGCAGCCGCGCCATCAGGATGACGTCGTCAAATGGCTTGGTCAGGAAATCGTCGGCGCCCGATTCGAGGCCGGACAAACGGTCTTCGCGGCCGTCCAGCGCTGTGATCAGGATGATCGGAATATGACGGGTTTCCGGATCGCTTTTGAGCTGACGGCAGACTTCGTAACCGTCGATACCCGGCATCATGACGTCGAGCAGAATGATGTCGGGCTGCGAATCGACAGCCAGTTGCAAGGCCGCATGACCGTCGGCGGCGCTCACGACTTCGTAGTAGTCGGCCTCAAGCTTGGCCTGAAGCAGGCGGACATTGGCCGGAACATCGTCAACGATCAGGACGCGCGCGGTCATGGTATGGCCGCCCTAACCGAGATACCGGCGGACCGTTTCAAGGAAATGCGTCACCGAGATCGGCTTGGAGATATAGGCCTCACAGCCGCCGTCACGGATACGCTCCTCGTCGCCCTTCATGGCAAACGCGGTCACGGCCACCACCGGAATGTGCGACAGCTCATCGTCCTCTTTGAGCCACTTGGTGACTTCGAGGCCGGAAATTTCAGGCAGCTGAATATCCATGAGGATAAGGTCCGGGCGGTGCTGACGCGCCAAGGTCAGGGCCGACAAGCCTTCGCCGGTCTGAAACGTCTCATAGCCCTGCGCATCAAGCAGGTCATGAAACAGCTTCATATTCAGTTCGTTGTCCTCGACAATGAGGACCTTCTTGCTTGTCATACCGTCAAAGCCTTTAGCCAGACCCTGGTCAGGTCTCATGCGAATCGGCCGCTTCGGGCCGTTTCCCGGATGTCTGGCTCTTTCTTACAGGGACTCTCTTAAGGTGAGGTGAAAGGAATGGTAACAGAAGGTAAAAATGGCCTTAGCAAAGCGTTAGGAAATAAGGCTTTTGGCCGCTTTTTAGCCTTTCTTTTACCCCTTTCGGGCAGCCGTACCCGAGTCGTATTTGGGGATGCGCTTTTCCACCTTCAATCCATCGCCGGATCGGCTATAAAGCCATTAACCTCCGCCGCCGTCGCGGTAACTAAAAACCTTGGGGAAAGCCAATGTCGAAAAGTGAAGAGCGCCTGCGCAGCCTGGGCCTGGACCTGCCGACTCCGACCGCGCCGGTCGCCAACTATGTCCCGTTCGTCCGCACCGGCAATCAGGTGCAAATCTCCGGCCAGCTATCCAACGATGGCAAGGGCGGCATCAAGGGCACGGTCGGCGTCGATGTCAGCCTGGAAGAGGCCGTCGAGGCAGCCAAGTATTGCGGCCTGAACCTGCTGGCGCAGATGAAGGCGGCTGCCGGCGATCTCGACAATGTAGTGCGTGTGATCAAGCTGAACGCCTTCGTCCAGGCCGGACCGGAGTTCTATAACATTCCGCAGGTGGTCAACGGCTGTTCCGACCTGATGGTGGCAGTGCTGGGCGAAGCCGGCAAGCACGCCCGCTCGGCGGTCGGCATGTACAAGATCCCGCTGGGCTTCGCGGTCGAAATCGACGCGACCATCGAGGTTCTTGATCGGCGCTAAGGTTATGTCAGCGCCCCTCACACTCAAACTGCACGATCGTATCAGCGAGATCGAGGCGGCAGTATGGGATGGCCTGAAAGGTGACGCCAATCCGTTCAACAGCTTCGCTTATCTCGACGCCCTGGAGCACACCAAATGCGTCGGCGGCCGGACCGGCTGGCAGCCGGCGCATCTCAGCCTGACCGATCCGGGCGGCCTGGTGCGCGGGGTTATGCCGCTCTACGTCAAGTCGCACTCCATGGGCGAATATGTTTTCGACCACGCCTGGGCCAAGGCCTATGAACAGGCCGGCGGCGACTACTATCCGAAACTGCAGGGCTCGGTACCGTTCACACCGGTGATGGGGGCGCGGCTGCTGAGCCCCGAGACCGAGGTCCGCCAGGCCCTCGTCGAAGGCGCCATGCGGGTCTGCGACCAGAACCAGCTGTCATCACTACACGTCACCTTCCCGCGTGAGGACGAGTGGCGGATGATGGGCGAGATGGGGCTGTTGCTGCGTCAGGATCAGCAGTTCTGGTTCGACAATCCCGGCTATGAAACCTTCGACCAGTTCCTGGGTGACCTGTCGTCCAACCGACGCAAGGTGATCCGTCGCGAACGCCGCGACGTCCAGGCCGAACTGACGTTCCGGACACTGACCGGCGACGAGATCGAGGAGCAGCACCTCGATGCGCTTTATGCCTTCATCCAGAACACCTATGATCGCAAATGGGGCCAGCCCTATCTGACGCGCGCCTTCTTCTCGCGTGTCGCCGAGACCATGCGCGATCAGATCCTTCTAGTCTTTGCCTATGATGGCCCAACAGCCGTGGCCGGGGCGATCAATTTCTTCGGCGGCGACACCTTGTACGGCCGGCAGTGGGGCGCGGTGGTCGAGGTGCCGTTCCTGCATTTCGAAGTCTGTTATTATCAGGCTATCGACTTCGCCATTGCGCGCGGCCTGAAGCGCGTCGAAGCGGGGACGCAGGGCGAGCATAAATTGTCGCGCGGCTACCTGCCCCACCCGGTCTATTCGGCGCATTATATCCGCGACAAGCGGTTGCGCGGGCCGGTAGCGGCCTATCTGGAGCGCGAACGCGAAGCCGTGGCCGAGCACATGGAAATGCTCGAGGAAGAAGCGTCGCCGTTCAAGAAAGGCGTTTAGCCGAGCGCCCTGAACCAGGTTTCAAGGCTTTTCGCCTGGGCTTTCATGCCTTCGGCGCGCTTGGCGGCTTCCTCGTCGCGCCCCCAGGTTTCGGCCTGGAAATCTTCGCCAACGCGTGATGCCGCAAAGGCCGCCTCGCCGGTCAGGTGACCGCGCCACAGGGCCAGGGCCAGGATGACCGAGCCGAACAGGCCGATGGCGCTCATCAGGCCAGCGCGTTCATGGGCCGACATTTCCGAAACCAGGGAACTGATCTTCGCCGATGTTTCCGGCGGCTGGGCGGCATGGATCAAGGTGCGGTTCTGGTGGAACGTCAGCCCCAGCTCGGTTTGCGCCCAGCCCAGCACCGGTTTCCAAACGGCATCCTCACGCGCAATCAACGCTTCCGGATATTCGGAAGGATAGCACAGCAGGTCGGTTTCAACATAGCGCAGGACTTCGGCCACCGTCTCTGGCAGCAAGTCGTTCATCCGGTCGACGGCGGCGAAGCCCAGCCGGGTCAGCGGCATGTCGGCATATTCGACGTGGTCTTTGACCGCTTGCCATTCGACGGCGACCTTTTCTGCAAGGCCCTGCGTTAAAAGGAGCAGAACATGGCCCTGCGGCGTCTTCACCGGCCGTCCATCAAGCGCCACTGCAAAGCCGCCCTGGCCTTCGGTCACGGCGGCCGTTTTCCAGAACCGCCGGGGCCGGGTGCCGATCTGGTCGCTGGCCTTGGTCGGGGGTTCGGCGCGGTAGTCGGTCATGCCAGCACCTCCGGCTCAAAGGCGTCAAGCACGGCATGCAGTTCATCGAAGCTATGGACGATGATATGGGCGCCGGCCAGTTCAAGCTCCTCGACCGTATGGAAGCCCCACGACACGCCGACGGCATGGACGCCGGCTTCGCGCGCCATCTTGATGTCGTGCGAGGTGTCGCCGATCATCACCGCCTGGTGCGCGCCCAGACCGAGATGGTTCAAATTGCATTGAAGCATGTGGGGATGCGGCTTGGAGGGCCCGTCATCGGCACAGAAGCTGGCGTCGAACAGCTCGGTCCAGCCGTATTTTTCGGTCAGTCGGTTGACGCCGCGCCGCGAATTGCCGGTCGCCATGCCGAGGAACCAGCCGTCGGCCTTCAGGCGCAGCAGGGCTTTGTGCGCGCCTTCATACAGGCTCTCGCGGAAATCGGGATCGGCGTGGAAAGCCAGAAAGGCGTTCTGGAACTCGCGCTGATAGGCGGCAACCGTCTCCGAATCGAGGTCCGGTCGCATCATCTGCAAAGCCTCGAACAGCGACACGCCGACGATCTGGCGGACCTGCTCATAGGTTGGCGGTTCGATACCGATGGCAATCGCCGCTTCGACCGCAGCACGATGAATGGACGAGCGACTGTCAACCAGGGTGCCGTCAACGTCCCAAACAGCGAGTTTCATCGCCGGCCCTTCTTACTCATGCGTACAAACGGGTCGGCCTCGGCATCATGGATTTCAAAGCCGAAACGCTCGAAGCCCGCCTTGATGACCGGATCGAGCGGCGCTTCGACGATCAGCGTGCCCTGGGTCGGGTGCGGCAACTCGATGCGGCGGTGGTGCAGTTGCAGGCCGAGGCCCGCGGACAGGTCCTGACTCGCCTCGTTGCCATATTTCGGATCGCCCAGAATCGAATGGCCGATCGCCTGCATATGGGCGCGCAGCTGGTGCGTCCGGCCGGTGTGCGGGCGCAGGCCCATCCAGGCGACGCGCGGCCCGGCCCGGCCGATGGTGACGTATTCGGTTTCGGCCTGTTCGGCGCCGGGTTCCTTCGGGTCCGCGACCTGAACGATCTCGCGGTCGTGGAAGCCCTTCTTGACCAGCGGCGTGTCGATATAGCCCTCTTCCGGTTTGGGGTTGCCGACGACCAGCGCCCAATAGGTCTTATTAGCCCGGCGCTTGGCGAAGGCACCGGCCAGCCGCGCCGCCGCCGCCGGCGTCTTGCCGAGCAGCAGCACGCCCGAGGTGTCGCGGTCGAGGCGATGGACCAGGCGCGGCCGCTCCAGCCCCTCGCCCCACGCCGACAGCAGCCGGTCGATATGGTTCTTGGTCTTGGTGCCGCCCTGCACCGCCAGGCCGGAAGGCTTGTTGATGGCGATGACATCCTCGTCCTCATAGAGGACAAGCGACTTGGCGTACTTGACTTCCTGCGGACTGAGCGTCGCCCGTTCGCGTTTTTGCTGGTCTTCGGACGGCGCGTCAGGCAACGGCGGCACACGCACGGTTTGGCCCGTCGTCAGGCGCGTGTCGGCCTTGACCCGTCCGCCGTCGACGCGCACCTGGCCCGAGCGCAGCAGCTTGTTGAGCTGCACGTGGTTGATGTGCGGCCAGCGGCGTTTGAAGAACTTGTCGAGCCGGACGCCGTCCTCGCCGTCGGTGACATAGAGGGTTTTAACTTCCTTGCTCATGCAGCTGCCACCTTGCGAACGAGGAACAGGCCCAGCGCCACTGCACCAACCGCCAAAGCGGCCGACGACACGGCATAGCCCACGGCCATCAGATAGTGCCGGCGTTCCAGCATGAACACGGTTTCCAGCGAAAACGACGAGAAGGTTGTGTAACCGCCCAGCACGCCGACGCCGAACAGCAGGCGCAGGCGCTCGGTATCGACGGCATTCTTCAACGGTCCGAGCAGCAGGCCCATCAGGATGCCCATCAAAAGCCCGCCGGAAATATTGGCGAAGAAGGTGCCCACCGGCCACTCGTTTACCGGCCAGAACTGGCGCGCCGCGACGCTCACGCCATAGCGGGCCAGTGAGCCCAGCGCGCCGCCAACCAGCACAAAGATAAGATTTAACATGCCGCCCTATTACCCCTCTTGGCCGCGGGTGGATAGTCTTCTAAGGGTTGGTTTGTCACAAAAATGCGCCGGATTCGCCACCATGAGCCTGAATGACGACTACGATCCCAAGAACATCTTCGCCAAGATCCTGAGCGGCGACATTCCATGCGCCAAGGTCTATGAGGATTCGCGCATCCTGAGCTTCATGGATGCGTTCCCGCAGTCGAAGGGCCATACGCTGGTCATCCCCAAGGTCAAGGCGCGCAACCTGTTCGATATCCCCAGCGAGCACCTGCAGAATCTGATCCATCACACCCAGAAAATCGCCCGCGCGACGCGCGATGCGCTGGAACCCGACGGCATCCGCATCATGCAGTTCAACGGCGAAGTCGCCGGCCAGACCGTATTCCACATCCACTTCCATATCATCCCGATGTGGGAAGGCAACGGTCTCGGCCGCCATGCCTCCGGAGAGATGGCCGACATTGAAACGCTCAAAGAACTGGCCACCCGCATCAAGGCAAAACTCTAGGATTCACGCGTGTTCTTCGTTCTCCGCCATGGCCAGACCGACTGGAATCTCGATGCCCGCCTGCAGGGCTCGACGGATATTCCGCTCAACGACACCGGCCGTGAACAGGCGCGCAAGGCGGCCGATATTCTGCGCGACCACGGCCTGGAACGCATCATCGCCAGCCCTTTATCGCGGGCGCTTGAAACGGCGCAGATCGTAGGCGCCGCCCTGGGCCTGGAAACCACCACGGACGTCCGCCTGATCGAGCGCAATTTCGGTCGCTTCGAAGGCATGACGATCGAAGAAGTCCGCTTTCACCGCACCGAAATGCGGGCTTTCATGAACCCGCAGGCGGATCTTGACGGCAAGCACTATCCGGACAATGCCGAACCGCTGGGCGACGTCATCGACCGGGTGTTTGCCTGCGTCAACGAACACCGTGTCGGCGGCAAGACGCTGTTTGTGTGCCATGGCATCCCGTTCCGCGCCATTTCGCGCAAATTCCTGGACGAGATGTATTCCAGCCCCAACGCAGCGCCGGTGCGCTTCGAAGAAGCCGGCGGCGGGTGGCGGATGATCGCGCTCGATCCCGATAACGCCCCCTTGCCGCAGTCCGAAAATCCGCAAACGACGATGGGACGGATTTGAAAAATCGTCCGTACCCGGATAGTATGTTGAAAAATAACGAGATTCTTTTACAAAATTAAGCCGCGCTTCACTTCTACGCCTTAGGTTCCGCCCTCAGTGGAGTGGCTTGGCTTAAGGTATCCAGTGAGATGTTGAGGCGGTACAGAATGCAAAAGGCACTTTCGATTCAGGATGTTACCGATTTAATACCGCCTATCTGCCCGACCTGCTCCAGTTCCGACATCTACGAACGCTTCCGCGGCGAGCCCGACCTGATGGTGCTGGCCGTCGCCGATGATGACGGCCGCGTGCAGGGACTGATTGAACGTCACACCTTCAACCTGAAAATGGCGGCACAATATGGCCGCGCCGTTTTCGGCCGCCGTGCGGTCACCCTGTTGATGGACCAGGCTCCGGTCCTGGTCGAAGCCGATACGCCGCTGCGTGATTTCACCGAAACCATGCTGGCCGAACGGCCGTCCGACCTGATGCGCGGCTTCATTGTCACCCGCGAAGGCCGCTATCTGGGCGTTGGCACCTCGCTGTCGGTGCTCAAGGCAATGAGCGACGACCTGCGCCTGTCGCTCGGCATTCAGCGCGACATGACCGAGGACCTGATTACGCTCGGTGCCGAAGCGCAGCGCCACCAGTCGTTCCTCAACATGGTCATCCAGAACATCCCGGCCATGGTCATGGTCAAACAGGCACACGACCAGCGCATCGTCCTGCTCAACCATACCGGTGAACAAATGCTCGGTGTCCCGGCGACTCAGGCGGCGGGCAAGACTTCGCATGAATTGTTCACGCCGGATCGCGCCGCCCTGTTTGACGCGCTCGACCGCAAGGCGCTGCAGAGCGACACGCCGGTGGTCATGGACGAAGAACGCTTTATCGGCGCCGATGGCCAGGAACGCGTCGTACAGCTCAAAAAAACCGTTCTGCGCAAGGATGATGGCGACGCCGACAGCATCCTGACGCTCGGGCTCGACCTGACCGAGCAAAAGCAGGCCGAAGCCCAGATCGCCCACCTCGCCCACTACGACCCGCTGACCGGGCTGGCCAATCGCGCCCTGTTCGGCAAGGATATCGAGCGCATCCTGGCCCGCGCCCAGCGCCAGGGCCGGCAGTTTGCCCTGCTCTGCCTCGATCTCGACCGGTTCAAGTCAGTCAACGATTCCTATGGCCATATCGCCGGCGACCAGCTGCTGATCGAAGTGGCGTCGCGGCTGCGCAAATGCGTCCGCAAGAGCGACGTGGTGGCGCGCATGGGCGGCGACGAATTCGCCATCCTCCAGGACATCGACCGCCCCGAAGACGCCCAGATGCTGGCGTCGCGCATTGTCGACGCCATGAAGATGCCGTTCCTGCTGCCGAGCGCGGTGGTCGAAATCGGCGCTTCGGTCGGCATCGTCATCTCGCCGGCCGACGGGCTGGATGCGCACAACCTGCTGTCGCGGGCGGACCTGGCCATGTACAAGGTCAAGTCACAGGGCCGCAATGGCTGGTGCTTCTATCAGCCGGAAATGGACGAGCAACTGCTGCACCGTCTCGAGATGGAGCAGGACCTGAAGGCCGCCCTGGAAAAGGGCGAGTTCGAGCTGTACTTCCAGCCACTGCTCGACCTGGCATCGGGTGACGTGGCGTCATTCGAGGCCCTGCTGCGCTGGAAGCATCCGGCGCGCGGCATGGTGCCGCCGTCGGAGTTCATCCCCATCGCCGAAGACAGTGGCCTGATCGGCCCGATCGGCGAATGGGTGGTAAGGACGGCCTGCCATGCAGCCGCGGCCTGGCCGCAGCCGTGGCGAATCGCCGTCAACATCTCGGCCGTGCAATTCCGTCACAAGTCGCTGGTGCGGCTGGTGAAGCATGCCCTGGCGCAGTCCGGCCTGCCGCCGCACCGGCTGGAACTGGAAATTACAGAAAGCGTCATCCTGTCCGACGAAAAGCACAACCTGGCTATCCTCAAAGACCTGCGGGCCTGGGGCGTGCGCATCGCCATGGACGACTTCGGCACCGGCTATTCGTCGCTCAGCTATCTGCGCACCTTCCCGTTCGACAAGATCAAGATCGATCAGTCATTTGTCCGCGACCTGCCGCACGACCGCAACGCCTTGTCGATCATCCGCGCCATCACCGACATGGCCCAATCGCTGGGTGTGCTGATCACAGCGGAAGGCGTGGAAACCCTGGCACAGATGGAAGCGCTCAAGGCACTGAATTGTCATGAGGCGCAAGGCTATCTGATCGGCCGCCCGGCGCCGGTGATCTCGGCATATGGGACACCGTTGCACATGGCCGTCTAGGGTATTTTTTGCTTGCCGCGCTTTTGTCCGAAACCGCGTCACACTTTTCGGAAAGCGCTCTTCTGCATCAATCCGAGCCCCGCGAACAGCTCCAGCGAGTGGATGCGCGCACCGATATCATGGATCGGCATGGAGACGATCAGTTCGTCGGCCTGCGTCTGCTCCAGGAAGCGGCCGAGGTCGGCGTCGATGGTCGCCGGCGAACCGACCATGGCGTAGCGCAGCATATGGTCGATCATGGCGGTCTCGTCCGGCGTGAGTTCGGCCACCGCGTCATAGCTTGGCTTCGGGAACGGCTTGCGGACATTGCGGCGCAGATTGGCGAAGGACTGCTGCATCGAGGTGTAGAGGAAAGCCGCCTCGGCGTCCGTATCCGCGGCCACGCCCATGACGCCGACCATGGTGTGCGGCTTTTGCAGAGCTTCGGAAGGCTTGAACTGGCTGCGGTAGATGTGGAGCGCATCGAACAACAGCTCCGGCGCGAAGTGCGAGGCGAAAGCGTAGGGCAGCCCCAGCATGGCCGCCAGTTGCGCGCTGTAGAGGCTTGAGCCGAGTAGCCACAACGGTACCTGAGCATTCATGCCAGGCACGGCCAGAATGCGTTGCCCTTCCGCGGGTTCGCCGAGATAGGCCTGAAGCTCCAGAATGTCCTGCGGGAAACTGTCGACGTTCTGTTCCGTGTTCCGACGCAAGGCACGCGCCGTCATCATGTCGGTACCGGGCGCCCGCCCCAGGCCAAGGTCGACGCGGCCGGGAAACAGCGCCTCCAGCGTGCCGAACTGCTCGGCGATGACCAACGGCGAATGGTTGGGCAGCATGATGCCGCCAGAGCCAATGCGAATGGTCTCCGTCGCCTGGCCGACATGAGCGATGACGATCGACGTCGCTGCCGACGCGATCGCCGGCATGCCGTGATGTTCGGCCAGCCAGTAACGGTGATAACCCCTGGCCTCAGCCGCCTGCGCCAGCCGCGCCGAATTGGCCAGGGCATCAGACACACTGCCGCCTTCGGAAATCTGTGACAGGTCGAGGATGGAAAAAGGAACGGGCATGGCTAAACTCCTGTGCCCGCTATGTAGTCGTTCCGGTTACGATTGGAAGGCCATCGCTCGTCAATCCGCACCGTCTTTGAGATAGGCTCCGCCGGTAACAGGACGCTTATTCGCCACCACAGCCAAGGCCTGACGAAGCCAGCCACGCACCACGTCCTTTCGACGTTCCGAAATCTCGGCAAACAGAAAGGTGACGGCGAATATGCCCACCGAAAATATCGCCGCAAACCACAGGTTTCCGAGTTTAAAATGCAGGCCGGCGGTGAAAAAATGCACCAGGGGCATATGGAACAGGTACACCGAAAACGTGGCGCCCGCGATCCATCTTATGACTTTTCCTGCGCGTTCGGTAACTACGGTAAAGTGCTCTGCCACGGCATTGAAGCCGACAATCTGTGACGCAAAGAGAAGAGCAATGAAGTAATCGGAAATAATCTCAAATTTGTGCCAGTATAAAGGAACAACGCTGGAGGGAACCAGCCGGGTTACAACGGCAATATAATAACCTGCCCACACCGCCGACGCGCCGAGGAGCAAAATCCAGCCGAGCCGGCGACCGATACGGCCGGAAGCGCAAATATCAAAGGCCGCGACACCCATGAGCCACAATCCCGACAACAGGAATACACGCGGCCCGAAAACTCCCATTACCACAGCTGGCAGGAGCCAACGCCACCAGCCTTTCGCAAACAGAAACGCGCCAAACGCCAGATAGTAAGGCACCTCATACCCCAGTGACCAATAGGGGCCGTTTGACCCGACCGCGACATCGTGTCCCCATACCTGATTGAGGAATAGAAGCCCCAAGCCTGCGTGCGTAGCAGAATTCAGAATATATTTCAGGGATATGGCCGAGGGCGTGGCCATGGCCGCGACGGCAAAATCCAATGCCAACGTGACGACAAGAGCGGGAACAACAACAGAATACATGCGCGCCGCCCGGTTCAGAAAATAGTTGGCCGCATCGCGTTCCTTGGTCGTCGTCACATAACGGATAACAAAGCCTGACATGACAAAAAAGACGATGACGGCATGCGACTGCATTGGCGCAAACAGAGGAAGTTTGTTGCCGGTCCAGTCATTCAAATGATGAAGATATACAAAAATAGCTGCCAAAAAACGGCACAAATCCAAATAAATTGATGTTTTATATTTCAAAATATTTCCATCCTTATTATGGACTTAAATATTCTCCGAGAAAAATAGAATTTTAACCACCATGTCAACCACGCAAGTCCATATACCTGCATGGCCTTTAGCGATGGCGCCGAACTGTTGCAGTTATGGCTACAAACCGTTTGTAAAAATCAGACCGTCGTTGCGAAGCGATAGCGGCCCGAGCCGACGTGGATGACGGTAGCGCCATCTGCAACGGCCACCGACAATACGCCGGGTGTGCGGTCAAGACTGCGGCCACCTTCGCGCAGCGGCGCTGCCCCAGGTACCTTGACCACAGCGGTCGTGCCCGGCGGCACTTCCGCTGTAACGGTCAAGGTCTTGCCACGCTTCGACAGGCCGCCGGTCACAGGGCCGAACACGGATTGATACTGCACTTCCGTCGCTTCAACACCCGCTACCGGCTGCGGAGCGATGACCAGTACATCTTCGCGGCTGTGATCGATGGTGATCCCACCCAGCCCCGACCACAGCCAGATTTCGGCGTGGCCCATCATAAAATGGTTGTGCGAACCCGATCGGCTGTCCCAGGCTTCTGTCAGCGCCGTGGCGCCCTTGGCGATCTGGTCGAGATAGGACGGCGCGTCGGTGCGCGACAGGAGCGTGTGCATCAATTCGTGGTGGCCGGTATCGCTCAAGGCGCGGACAACATAGTGGAAGCCGATATCACCGGCGGTGACATGGTCGTTGTGGGCGTGGATATCAGCGATCAGCAGATCGAGCACCTTCTGCCGATGCGCTTCCGGTGCCAGGTCAAGCACCACCGCCATGGCCTGCGCCGTCTGCGAACCGGTGTCGAACTGGCCGGTATCGGCATTGTAGAGTTCCTTTTGCAGGGTCGCCTTGAGTGCTCCGGCGCGGCGGGCGAAGGCGCTGCCGTCAGCCCCCAATTGCGCGGCGGCCTGCGCCAAGGTGACTAATTCCATGTAAAAGGTTGCCGTGCCGGTCATGGCCTTTGACGTCAGTTGCGACGGCCCCAGCTTACCCAGCGTATAGTCGTCCCAGTCGCCCATGCCGTAATCGATCAGGCCGCGCTCATTCAGCCGCGTCTCCATATAGGCCATCCGCGCCCGCATGGCCGCGAAATTGTCGCTCAGGATGCGCGGATCGCCATAGAGCTGATAGACATACCAGCTCGACATGATCAGCGAGGCGCCCCACTCCGCTGAATCGCGCCAGATCTCGTCCTTGCCGTCCGCAGTGATGAAGCGGACATATTCCGGCGCGGTCGACGGCACCTGCCCGGTCGGCGCTTGCGTGTCGCGGACATCGGCCATCATCTTCTCGTACACGCGCACCACGTCCATGTTCATCATGGCGGTGCGGGCGTTGAGATAGGCCTGTTCCAGCCAGCCGAGCTTTTCACGGTGCGGGCAGTCGGTCATGACGCTGGCCAGGTTGCTCAGGAAGGCCTGGCGGATCAGGGCGTGGATGGCGACCAGATTGCGGTCCGTCGAGTCGAATGTGCCCGCTGAATCGACGGCGTCGTACAGGAACAGGCTGGCCAGATCGATCTTCGCCTGATCGAGCCCTTCGACCTGCAGGTAGCGATAGCCGGTATAGGTGAACTGCGGCTGCCAGCGTTCTTCAGGCCCACCGCGACAGATGTAGGTGAACTTAATGCCTTTGTAGAAAGGCTGGCGCCCCCCGGCCATGGTCTTCTGGTCGAAGGTGCCGTCGGCCGAAAGGATCTCCGACGGATAGAGTGTGACAATCTGGCCGGGTTTGGTGTTGGTTAGCCGGATGTCCGGACGCCCGGAGTGATTAAGGCCAAAGTCAAACAGTTGCGCGCCGGGTTTGGGGGTGGTGACCTTAATTGGTGTCAAGCGTTTTTGAACCTGCATCGGCCGGAAGGTCGCCACCGACAGGCGGCCAGAGGGGCCATCAATGACCATCGCGCCAGCCATTTCGGCCGTGATGCGCGCGTCGTAATCCTCGCCGCCATAAATCGAGGAGAACCTGACCGGGCCGTAGCCTGCTTTCCAGCTTTCGTCGCTGACCAGGAATTCCTCCCGGCCGTCGGCGTAGAGCAACCGCAATTGCAACCACATCTGCGGCTGGCCGAAGCCGCCGTTCAATTTGACATAGCGCCCTGCCCCGGCCTCGACATTGAAGAAACCGTTGCCAAGCGCCACTTTCAATTCGTGGCCGCCCGCCTTGAGTGCCGCAGCCAGGTCGTAACAGTCATAGTCGACGCGCCGGTCGTAATTGGTCCACTGGCCGTTCAAGCCGTCCGGCGAAATCTTGCGGCCGTCGAGATAGAGCTGATATTGGCCCAGCCCGGCGATGCACAGATGGGCCGCAACGGGTTGTGCCGCGACCTGAAAAGCGCGTGTGAACTCCGGCATAGGCTTGGGATTATCAACGGGTGGCGGCCCTCCGGACGAAGCGGCGATGACATGCCGCCCTTCGCGTTCGGCGGCGATCCAGCGTCCGCGCCGGTCGGCGGCATTCATCAAACCCGTGGAGAAATGGCCGTCGTGCGTCGCGGCACGGCCATCCTGATCCGAGATTTCCAGCCGGTAGGCGTAACGGTTCTGGCTTTGCAGCGGCACATCCGCGCCGACCGTATAGCTGAGGCGCATCGATGCCTGCCTGCCGCTGTCGTAAATGGCGCGGCCCGTCCCGTCGCTGATCGTCAGGCGCAGAGCGGACTGGCGCAGTCCCCTCGCCCTTGGATCACGCGCCTTGAGGGTCCATTGAAAGCGCGGCCGCCGTGTATCGATGCCGAGCGGTTCGTCCTGCCATTCGACGCGGACGCGGGCGATACTAACCGAAGAGGCCGAGGCCGCCCATGCCGCGTCAGGCAGGATAGCCACCCCCATGTTTCCGGCGGCCAGTTGACAGACAGCGCGGCGCGACAGCCGTGGTTTTACCCGATCGGGCATGACGTTTCCCCTTACCCCGGCGGATGATTTCCATCTCTCAAATCATGTTATATTTCGTATTATAATACGACACAAGCGTGCGTGTCGTGTGGCTCGTCAGACGCCAGCCTTCGTGTTACAATCATGAAACGGAGGGGGAATTCATGCACGCCACCAATACGCCGCTTAAGTCCGACCATGCGCTGATCCTGCGCCTGGCCGTCGGAGCTGTTTTCGGTCTCGCCATCGCCCTGCTTCTACATCTGACGAAGGGCAGCAGCCTGGCCGGCATGCCAATCTGGGCGCAAGTCCTGATGAGCACATTGCTGCTCGGGGCCTTCATCATCTGGGCTGGCGCGGGCGTGATGCGGCGGATCAATCTCGCTATCTGGAGCCTGGTTGCCCTGGGCCTGATCGCAGTCATTGCCTGGCACAGGGTCATGAACGATGGCCAGGACCATTTCAATCCGGTGTTCTTCAGCCTGTCATTCCTGGTCTATCCCTTCCTGTTCATCAGCCATGAACTGGCCGCTTCGGCCGATCAATCGGGCAGGTGGATCGCCCCCTACCCCGTTTACAACGACGAAGCCTGGCAACGCGGCGTGCAACTGGTGCTGGCGGTGGTGTTCACCGGCCTGTTCTGGGCGATCCTCGGGCTTGGGGCGCTGCTTTTCCATTTCATCGGCTTCGACTGGTTCGGCAAGCTGATTGGGAAACCCATTGTTGCCTATCCGTTATCAGGTTTGGCGCTTGGTGCATCGGTGCATCTCGGCGACAGTCAGCCCAAGCTGGTCGCCGGTGCGCGCGCCTTGATTCTGGGCGTGTTGTCGTGGCTGCTGCCGGTGTTGACCGTGGTTGGCCTGCTGTTCGCCGCGGGCCTGTGCGTCAGCGGCCTGGCGCCGCTGTGGAAAACCAAGGCGGCCAGCATGACCCTGCTTGGTGCCTGCGTCGGCCTGGCGCTGCTGGTCAATGCTACCTATCAGCAAGGCGACGCGGAGCGCAAAGTGCATGTCGTGCTCAAGATCGCCGCGCGCGTGGCTTGCGGCCTGTTGTTGGCGTTCGCGCTTTTGGCCGCCTACAGCTTGCATCTGCGCATCCATCAGTATGGCCTGACACCGGAGCGCGTGCTGGCGGCGGTCGGTGTTTTCATCGCTGTGCTCTTCGGGTTTGGCTATGCTTATGCCGCGGTCTTGCCAAGAGGCCGCTGGCTCGCTGCGCTTGAGCCGGTCAATGTCGGTATGGCCGCCGTGATGTCGCTGACTTTCCTGGCTGTGCTGACTCCGGTAGCCGATCCACAGCGCCTGAGCGTCGACAGCCAGGTGGCGCGCCTGCAAGGCGGCAAGATCGCGCCGGATAAATTCGACTGGGACTTGCTGTACAATAAAACCGGCACCCAGGGCAAAAAAGCCGTAGCCTCGCTGATCAAGACCGGCAAAACACAAGCGATCAAGGACGCGGCCAAGGTGGCGGGCGCGGCTGGCCCCGATCCCGAGTCTTACCCTTTCAACAAGCCCGACCTGAGCAAAATCCCGGTGGCTACACCCAAAGGCGGAGTGCTTCCGACCGATTTTGTTGCGCAGGATTTCAGCAAGGCAGCCAGCGTGCCGGATTGTCTGTTCTCGATCGACAACGTTCACGTCCTGCCCTGCACGGCTGCGGCGATGCTGGACCTCGATCATGACGACGCACCTGAAGTTCTCATCCTGAGCGGGACCGAGGTTTACGTCTTCACGCATGGCAAAGAAGGCTGGGCATCGATCGCCACCCTCTATACCGACAAGGATACGATCGAAGCTTTCAAAGCCGGCAAGTTTTCGCAGACGAAGCATCGTTTCGACGACCTCCACATCGGTGATTACAATCGGGGCACGATCGACAATCCGGCGGAGTAGTCGGCGAAAGACAAGGCGGGGGATCAATGAAATTATTGCTGCGCGCGGTTTTCACAGTCGCGGCCATGACGCTGACTTACAGCGCCCTCGCCAGCCTTGTGCCTTCGTTGCGCATCGCCGCCATTTGGGCGCCGGCCGAAGGCTGGGCGATAAATCATGGTCTCATCAAGCTCAAGGACGCCGACTGGGGGTATCTGAAACTCCGTTCGGGCCGTCAGGGGCTCGAGGCCTTGCGGTACCTCGAACAGCAAGGCGCAACCGACGATATCCGCCGGACCTCAGCTGCCGTCCAGCTCAGCTACTACGCCAAGGGCGTCGACACCGATACCGGCCCTCATGATTACATTCAGACGACAGATCACGAGACGCGTTTCAATGAATTGCGCATGCCGGTCGACGGCAAGACGCTGCGACAGGACCTGCTACCGGGTCAGCATATTCCGGAAAGCTTCTGGAATTCGCAGCGCTTCCGCATCAGTTGCCTGCTCCCTCCCCCCAACCAGGGTGGCGGCGACTGCAGACTCAGCATGGCCGATCTGACCGGCGACGGCCAACCCGAAATCATTGCCGATTCGAGTACGATCGGCACTTGGGATGAGTACCCTGAACCCGTCGTGAAGCATCGGCTGACAGTATTTCAAAATCACGGAACATCCTGGGTTCCGGCGGCTCATCTCAACCTGTGCCGCACCTATGCATCCAAGGCGGGCGACGGGCACTTCCGTGTCTCGAACCGCGAGGTGGACATGCTATGGATTAACGGGCACGCGGTTAATTTTTTCGATAACGATTGCGTACCAAACATGCCGACTGAGACTCCAGCCAGAGATCTCGATGCGGCGCGCGCTATGCCGCTTTTCAAAATCAGACTCCTGCCCGGATCGCGGCCGATGCCTGTTTCCCTGGCCACAGCTCTTTCCAGTCGGTCAATCGTCTTGCCGCCCGAAAGCGAGCCGCGACCAATCAATATGCCGCTCAAGCCACGCTTTCAGGGTTTACCGCCCTGCTTCTCAACGCTTAGTCCCGACGCCTGCTTAGCCGTGGTCGCCGACATCGACCAGGACGGCAATGATGACGTCGTCATTCTTGGCCAAGAAGTGCTGCACGTCGTCAGTGATTACAGGGTTGCCACCCTCTTTATGGTCAGGAATGGGCGCTGGACCGTCATCAGCAATCATTATGTCTGTGCCGCCAAAGACGAAAAGCCTGAAACCCTTCCCGTCGGGTTCAAGCCCGCCCACTGGCGATCGCTGGAATTTGCCGGCCGCCTCTATTTGCCCGATACCCCAACGGATTCCTGCACCGATCAGTTCTTTTTGATGTGATAAAAAAGCCCTCCGGTTTTCACCGGAGGGCTTTTTTTGTCTGCCGTAAGGTTGAGCTTAATCAACCGCTTCGGTCTTCGAGCCTGCCTTATCAACGCCGCCCTTGGTCGAGGGCGTGATGTCGAAGGCGATCTTGCCGTCCTGGAGCTTGACCAGGATGTGGCCGCCCTTGACCAGCTTGCCGAACAGTATCTCGTCAGCCAGCGGCTTCTTGATGTTTTCCTGGATGACGCGCGCCAGCGGACGAGCACCATACAGTTCGTCGTAACCGTTTTCCGCCAGCCACTTGCCGGCGTCCTCCGTCAATTCGATCGAGATGTGGCGGTCGGCCAGCTGCATTTCCAGTTGCAGGATGAACTTCTCGACGACCTTCGAAATCACTTCCGGCTTCAGTTGCTTGAAGGTGACGATGGCATCGAGACGGTTGCGGAATTCCGGCGTGAACAGGCGCTTGATCGCTTGCTCGTCTTCACCCGAAACCTTCTCACGGCCGAAGCCGATCGAGTTCTTCTGGTTGTCCGAAGCGCCGGCATTGGTCGTCATGATCAGAACGACGTTGCGGAAGTCGACCTTCTTGCCGACCGCGTCCGTCAACTGACCATGGTCCATGACCTGCAGCAGGATGTTGTAGATATCCTGGTGCGCCTTCTCGATTTCGTCGAGCAGGACGATGGCGTGCGGTTGCTGATCGACGGCATCGGTCAGCAGGCCGCCCTGGTCATGGCCGACATAGCCCGGAGGCGCACCGATCAGGCGCGACACCGTATGGCGCTCCATGTATTCCGACATGTCGAAACGCAGCAGGTCGATCCCGAGCGTCGCGGCCAGTTGCTTGGCGACTTCGGTCTTGCCGACGCCGGTCGGACCGGAAAACAGGTAACAGCCGATCGGCTTCTGCGGATCGCGCAGGCCGGCCCGCGACAGCTTGATCGCGGTCGACAGCTGTTCGATGGCCTCATCCTGGCCGAAGACAACCCGGTTGAGGTCGGTCTTCAGGTCGCGCAGGGCCGCCGTATCGTCGCGCGACACCGTCTTGGACGGAACGCGGGCGATCTTGGAGATCACATATTCGATCTCCTTCGGGCCGATGACCTTCTTCCGCTTGGTTTCCGGCAGCACCATCTGCAGCGCGCCGGCTTCGTCGATCACGTCGATCGCCTTGTCCGGCAGCTTGCGGTCGGTGATGTAGCGCGCCGACAGCTCCACCGCCGTCTTGATGGCGGCGTCGGTGTACTTCAGGTGGTGGAAGGTCTCATAATACGGCTTGAGGCCCTTCAGGATCTTGATGGTGTCGTCCAGCGTCGGCTCGTTGACGTCGATCTTCTGGAAGCGACGGACCAGGGCCCGATCCTTCTCGAAGTGCTGACGATATTCCTTGTAGGTGGTCGAGCCCATGCAGCGCAGGGACCCGGCCGCCAGAGCCGGCTTCAGCAGGTTGGACGCATCCATGGCGCCGCCAGAGGTCGCGCCCGCACCGATGACAGTGTGGATTTCGTCGATGAACAGAACAGCATTGGGATGCGCTTCCAGTTCCTTGACGACCTGCTTGACGCGCTCTTCGAAGTCGCCGCGATAGCGGGTGCCCGCCAGCAGCGTGCCCATGTCGAGCGAGTAGATGGTGGCGCCCGCCAGGACTTCAGGGACTTCACCGTCGACGATCTTCTTGGCCAGGCCTTCGGCGATGGCCGTCTTGCCGACGCCCGGGTCACCGACCAGCAGCGGGTTGTTCTTGGTGCGGCGGCACAGGATCTGGATGGCGCGTTCGACTTCCGCCGAACGACCGATCAAAGGATCGACCTTGCCGTGGCGCGACTTCTCGTTGAGGTCGACGCAGTAAGCCGCCAGCGCGTCCGTGGACCCGCCTTTGCCCTTTTCCTCGCTCGGCGCACCGGTTTCCTCGGTAGCGCCGCGGACGGAACGCGGTTCCGAAGCACCCGGCTTCTTGGCGATGCCGTGGGCGATGTAGTTAACCGCGTCGTAGCGCGTCATTTCCTGCTCCTGCAGGAAGAAGGCGGCGTGCGACTCGCGTTCCGAGAAGATGGCGACCAGCACATTGGCGCCGGTGACTTCATCGCGGCCGGACGACTGGACGTGAATGACCGCGCGCTGGATGACACGCTGGAAGCCGGCCGTGGGCTTGGCCTCTTCCGACTGCGGTTCAACCAGAGACTTCAGATCGGTCTCGATATAGGCGTCCAATGCCGTTCGCAGCTTGGCGAGGTCGACATTACACGCGCTCATTACCGCGGCGGCATCGACGTCGTCGATAAGGGCCAGCAGCAGATGCTCGAGGGTGGCATATTCGTGGTGATGCGCATTGGCATGGCTCACCGCCCTATGCAGGGTTTCCTCTAAAGCGCTTGAAAATGACGGCATGACGATCTCCTAAATCCTCGAACCAACGAACCGACTCAAAAACCCTTTATGTCCCGAGCTTGGGACCAAATGGCTAATTTTGGGTTGAGGCACTCTACCAACTCGAAACTGAACGCGGCCTGAACCCCTTACCCATACTGACCGTCATCTTTCCTGTAATCTTTTTTATTTTCAGAACCTTATTGCCTGAATGCTGGGTTCCGCAGCGTTAAAATTCAATCTGTTTCCGGAACGATATCAGGCGGATACAGATGCCGCCCGAAACAGTCCCGACTCAATCCTTCTCCATCGTACATTGGAGCGGGTGCTGATGCCGACGGGCCATATCCACGACCTGCGCCACCTTGGTTTCAGCGACTTCGTAGGTGTAAACACCGCAAACGCCAACGCCCGTCTGATGGACGTGCAACATGATCCGCGTAGCGTCTTCACGCGACTTGTTGAAGAAGCGCTCGAGCACATAGACGACGAATTCCATGGGCGTGTAATCGTCGTTCAGGATCAGAACGCGATACAATGACGGCTTCTGGGGCTTAGGCTTGGTCTCAACCACAGCCAGAGGCGCACTGCCCGGGCGCGTCGTTCCCACGCCCTTATCCGCAGCCATAACCGTCATTCTTTCTTGAAGTGTCCCACCCTCGTTCTCAGGGCGTACCGGCAACCATTTCAGCAACAATACCAAACCTCATCTTACCTTTGGCCGATCTGTCGCCTCAGGTCCCGGCGTCCCGGCACCAGCTATAGATAGGCCTGTGCATGCGAATAACAAGATAGTCCAAACTGTGCGCCTGTTAAGGGGGATTCGTCACGGGACCCGATCACAGTTTTTTATGTGAAATTTCATTTTGGACAGTGGACAAATGAAAAGGCCCCGGACCAGGGGTCCGGAGCCTCATCATTCCAACTTAAATCCCGCCCCGAAGGCCGGGTTTAAAATCTTAGCGGTAGGACTGGAACTTCTCGACGGCGGCGGTGACGCGCGCGTTGATCGGCTTGAAGGTGTCCTTGAAGGAAGCCGACAGGGTTTCGGTCAGCAGGTTGACTTCCGAAACATAGGCTTCCATCGACGACTTGGCATACTTCGACTGCAGCTCGATGACTTCCTGGACCGACTTGGCGCCCGACAGGGTCTTGGCGGCGGTGACGGCTTCGTCCCAGTTCTTCTTCGAGAAGGCCAGGGCCTGAGCGCCAACCGTTTCAGCGCCCTTGGTGGCCGCCGTCAGCGATTCCACGACCGCTTCCACATTGCTCTTCGAGAGCGTGTTCACTTCGTTCAGGGCGCCCAGGGTCTTTTCGACCGAGTCCTTGAAAGCTTGGTTGCCAGCTTGAGCCATGCGCTCAACGGTGGTCTTGATGGTGTCTTCGCCCGTTTCCATAGCGGTACTCCGTTTCTATGTGGTTGAAATTGTCATCACGCTTAAATGTGCAACAATGAAACGGAGGCCCTGACGTTGAGTCCCGCTTCGAACTTGAGTCTCTAGATAACGCAGTTGCACAAAACCGTCAAGCGTTTTTGTGCACCGCACAAAAACTTAACGCAAATGTGAAGCGACTTTTCGCCTTATCTGAGAGATTTTAAGACAATCCGCTAACATGATGGTTGTCTTGACTGGCCTCGGGAGCGCCGCGGGGAGACCCTGTTGGTACGGTGTGATACGTTGTAACGACGTCTCATTCTGGTCAAGATTCTGTGGCTGGTTGTTTTTATTGCAGCCCGTCATTTTTGTGTCGCCTGTCACGAATATGTGCGCTTAAGGTTTACTTAACGTACACTCCGACACACTATAGTCTTGATATGGATCAAAGAAGGCCGTGGCGAACCGCGGCCCCGAAGATGCTAGGTCTTGAAATGGGATCCCAGAACGGGCAAGTTTTTTGGGTAACGAGTTGAGGATATCGATGCGTATGGTCAAGCAGGCGTTCGAGCATGTTCCAGGCAAGAACATCAAGCGGGGGGGAGTGCTCAACAGCCTCATCCTGACTTTTGTAGCGGCTTCCGCCCTGGCGGGCGTGCCCGCCGCGGTGCAGGCGCAAGATCTGTCCGACAACGCCAAATACGCCGCCATCGTGGTCGATGCCCAATCCGGCGAAGTCTTTTATGCCCGCCGCGCCGACAGCGCCCGCTACCCTGCGTCGCTGACCAAGATCATGACCCTGTACATGGCGTTCGATGCTCTGGCGCAAGGCAAGCTTAAACCGACTGACCAGATCGTCATCAGCCAGAAGGCGGCCTCGCAGGCGCCGGTGAAGGTGTATCTCAAGGCCGGCGACACCATCGACGTCGATACCGCCATGCGCCTGACCGCGCTTTATTCCGCCAACGACCTGGCCGTTGCCCTAGCCGAAAAGATCGGCGGCACCGAAGAACGCTTCGCCGCTCTGGCGACCATTCGCGCCCAGGAACTGGGCATGACCCAGACCCGCTTCGTCAACGCCAACGGCCTGCCGGATGCCCGTCAGCTGTCGTCGGCGCGTGACCTGGCCATCCTGGCCCGCGCCGTGATGCGCGACTATCCGCAGTATTACGGCTACTTCAACATCGAAAGCATGGAATATCGTGGCCACACCTATGTGAACCACAATCCGCTGCACGCCATTCCCGGCGTCGACGGCATGAAGACCGGCTTCACCAACGCGGCGGGCTACAACCTTGTCGCCTCGCAGGTGAAGAACGGCCACCGCCTGATCGCCGTCATGCTCGGCGGTTCGAACAAGACCCAGCGTCGTGAACACGTCACCAGCCTAATGAACACCGGCTTCGACGTCATCGACCGCCGCGCTCATGGCGAAGTCATCACCGTCGCCCAGGCCGAGTTCACCCGTCGCGGCGTCGGTGTCGATACCGAAGTCAAGCTGCCGGCCGGCGCTACGCCCTACACCCTGCTGGCCAGCAACAATGCGCCGCTCAGCGATTCACAACTGCGTGAAACCCTGGCTGCCAGCGAGCAGGCCAATGCGGATGACGAGGACGTTCAACGCCTGAGCGCCACTGTCAAGGCGCCCTCCGTGGTTCAGGCCCTGACGCAGACTCAAGCTCCGGCTCCGGCCCCTGCTGCTCCGGCGCTTCAGACCAACAGCGCGCAGCCCTACTATACGCTCAAGGCGGCGACGACCGCACCTGATCCGGTTCCGGCCAAGCCGATTGTCAACAAGTCGGAAGAAAATATGGCTGCCGCGGTGAAACTCGCGACGGGCAAAGCTGACGCCAAGACCAAGACCGTTGCCGCGAAGGACGACGACAAGTCGGCCAAGGGCAAGAAGGCAAAGAAGAACCCGGACGCGATCTGGTCGATCCAGGTCGGCGCTTTCAAGGAAAAGTCGCTGGCCAGCAACTGGGTGAAGAGCATCAAGATGCGCTTCGACGACTCGCTGGCGGCCGGTACGTCGGAAATCTCGAAGAACGAAAACGGCTGGTACCGGACGCGTTTCGCTGAGCTGACCAAGGAACAGGCGCAGGGCGCGTGCAAGAAGATGACCGCCAAGCGGCTTGACTGCATGGTCATCAAACCCGATGCCTAAGGCGATCAGCCGCTGATTTTTAAAGCCCTCGTCTTTGACGAGGGCTTTTTCGTTAGCGCCGCTTCAGTAGAATGTCCCGAGCCGCGTTGAGGGCGCTGGCCCGTTTGACATCACCGCCCTGGTCCGGGTGCGCCGCCTTCATCTGCCGCTTCCAGGCTTCCTTGACCGCCTTCCGGTCGGCGCCGATGCTCAGACCCAGCGTCTGGTAGGCGCGGATTTCGTCAGCCGTATAGGCTGCCGCCGTATCCGGCTGCCGCGGGCCGCTGGCGGAATAGGCCGAAAACCGCGCCGTCCCGGTCAGCACCAGCGCCGCGATCAGGCAGGCCACGCCGCCCGGCCAAAACCCTCGTCCCAGCAAGGCCGCGCCGAAGATCATCAGCAGAAAACCCAGGCCTCCGCGAAAGGCGCGGAACTGCTTGAACCACGGTCCGGACTTGATCCGGCCGCGCCTGACCTGGCTGCCGAACCAGGCCAGCAGCAAAAACAAACCTACGGGAATCAGCAACCACATCTACGCCAGGCACTCCAAAGTCGATCTCGTCATTTGTACACGACCTCGCGCCGATTTGACACGTCACAAAGTTTGCCCACTGGATTAAGACGACTGTGAGGGCTATATTGCGGCCATGACAACAGATTCCGACTTCATGCTGCGCTCCGATACCATCCGTATTCACACGGATGAGGACTTCGAAGGCATGCGTAAGGCTGGCCGTGTCGCCGCCGACTGTCTCGACATGCTCATCCCGCACGTGGTGCCGGGCGTGCGCACGATTGACCTCGATGACCTGGCGCGCGAGTTCATCCTCGACAATGGCGGCCTGCCCGCCTGCCTGTTCTATCGCGGCTATCAGAACACGGTCTGTATCTCGCCGAACCACATCGTGTGTCACGGCATTCCGTCGGACAAGGCCCTGCGCGAAGGCGACATCGTCAATATCGACGTCACCGCCATCGTCAACGGCTGGCACGGTGATACCTCACGCATGTACGAAGTCGGCGACGTGGCGCCCAAGGCCCGCCGGCTGGTCGACATTACTTATGAATCCATCCAGCTCGGCCTCGACCAGGTCAAGCCGGGCAATACTTTCGGTGACATCGCCGCCGCCATCCAGAAGTACGCCGAATCGCAGCGCTGCTCGGTGGTGCGTGACTTCTGCGGCCACGGCGTCGGCCGCGTGTTCCACGACAACCCGAACGTCCTGCACTTCGGCCGCGCCGGCATCGGTCCGGTCCTGGAAAAGGGTATGTTCTTCACCATCGAGCCGATGATCAATCTCGGCCGTCCCGACGTGAAGGTGCTGAACGACGGCTGGACCGCCGTAACGCGCGACAAAATGCTGTCGGCGCAATGCGAGCACAGCGTCGGCGTCACCGACACCGGCGTCGAGATCTTCACCGCCTCGGCCACCGGCCAGTTCCGGCCAAAGCCAGCTCAGGCTTAAAGCTCTAGGTCTTGAGTTCCTTCGCACCGAGATTCGCCATGACGGTCTCGAACCAGTTCTTGCGCGTTTTTTCCAGCCCCCAGAAAACTCCGGCAAATATGGCCAAAGCGGCTATAGTGGCTACGGCGGACAGATTGGCAGCGCGGGCGAACAGAAAAAGCGGAATGCTGCCCCAATAGTTGCTGGCGGTGAGTTCGCCGTAACGCGCCAGAAACTCCCGGGAAAAGCGCGCTGGAATATAGATAAACACGTATTCGCCCTGGCGTTCGCCACTTTTGACCGCAGCCCAGGCGATGATTTCCTGTCCTTCGGCCAGACGCGTGCCCAGTCCGCCAAACGTCATTTTCAACGTCTCGCCGCCGGTTTCGATGGCCAGCGCGACAAACTGCCGGATTCTGATGTTTGTGCTATGTTCAGTATATTCACGGCCAGCAGCGTCGGTCTTGATCTGACGTATCTCGCGCTCTTCCGTTTTTGAAAACCGCTTCAACGACGTTATCCGGCCCGATATCGAGGAGAGCTGATAGCTGTGCCCTTTCGCCGATATCCGCTTGGCGCTGGCATCAAAAAACGCCGGCATGACATCGCGCCATTGCGCGGCGATGAACCAAAGAACCGACACTGCCATTACGCCCAGCCTGAGCATTCCATCCATGCGCCATCTCCCTTGGGGCAAAGGTCCTCTCACACCGGCCGCATGTCAACCCCTTACCGCATGACGACCGGCTGGACCCGTCAGGCGCGGCTCGCTATAGTTGCTTCATGAGTGACGACACGCTTGGCGAATCTACCCTTCCCGATCATGGCGGGCATCGCCAGCGCCTGCGTGACCGTGCCCGCAAAGGGGGCGTCTCCGCCCTGCCCGATTATGAGTTGCTGGAGCTGTTCCTGTTCCGCTCGATCCCGCAGCGCGACGTCAAACCGCTCGCCAAAGCTTTGCTGGCGCGGTTTGGCTCGCTGCCGGCGGCATTGTCGGCGCCGCTTGAGGACATGCTGCAGGTATCGGCGCTCGACAACAAAGGCCGGGCGCTGAAGATCACGGCCGACATCGCGCTTGACCTGCAACTGATGTTCGAAGCGACACGGCGGCTGGTGGCCGAGCCGCTCAAGCGCACCACCGTCATCGCCTCATGGTCGGCGCTGATTTCCTATCTGAAAGTCACCCTGGCGCACGAACCGCGCGAGCAGTTTCGCTGCCTCTTCCTCGACAAGAAGAACCAGCTGATCGCTGACGAAGTTATGGGCATCGGCACGGTCGACCACGCCCCGGCCTATCCGCGTGAGATCATGCGCCGGGCGCTGGAGCTGTCGTCGTCCAACGTCATCCTGGTGCACAACCACCCCTCAGGCGATCCGATGCCAAGCCAGGGCGACATCGACCTGACCAAGGCCATCGTCGCCGCCGGAAAGCCGCTGAAAATCAACGTCCACGACCACCTGATCGTCGGCCGCGAAGGCGTGGCGAGTTTAAAGCAAATCGGCGGCATGTAGGTAGGGTATGGCCCCTGCCCCATTCGTCAGGATCAGTTGACGCTGACGCCCAGCATCTGCACGGCCTCGATCGAGATCTGGCCCTGCGGCAGACCCTGGGCGGCCTGGAAGCGCTGCATGGCGGCAACCGTGCCGGGGCCCAGATCGCCGTCGATCTTGCCGCGGTAATAACCCTTGGCGGTCAACGCTTTCTGGATGGCCATGACGGTTTGCGGACGGGCATTGCGGTTGCAGATGACTTCGCGCCACACGACGTCGGCCTTCCCGACCAGTCGCGTCTTCTCGACATCGCGATAGACGGCCGGAACGGTGTAGGTCTCAGTGCGGGCCGGGCTGACTTCAGCGCGGACCTTGCGTTTTTCGTAGACGGCCGGAACGACGACATCCTCGACGTGCGCCGGGCTGTCGACGACCACCTTGTTGACCTTGCGCGTCACGGCCGGAATTTCGGTCCGGCGAACCGTCGCCGGCGCCACTTCGACGCGGGTCCTGCGGTCTTCGTAGACGGCCGGGAAGTCTTTCAGGCACCAGATGAACGGCGGATTACCGTCTTCGAGATATTCCTTAGCCTCATCGGTCGTCGGCACGCGCTGCGGCGTCTTACCCGGCCAGGTCAGGTAGCCGCGCTCGTTGGAATGGACCGGGCGGCCATCGGGCGTCACCATCGGCGCATTGGTCGGCGTGGCGCGTGTCTTCACCCAGTCCTGGTGCGCCGGCTGAACCATCACGCGTTCGATACGGGTCTCATAGCGAGCAGGCACGGTTTCCTCGCGCACGCTGGCCTCGCGGACAACTTCGGTGACCAGTTCGGTGTGCGTCACAGCGGGAACATTCTTATGAAGAACGCGTTCCGGGCGAACCAGAATGTCCTTTTCCACCAGGTCAAACACCGGCGGCACAGTGCGCGTGGCGGTCCGTTCCGGCGTGACCAGCACATGGTCGGTATAGGTTTCCGCCTTCGGCGAGGTCAGCAGCTTGGCGAAGCACTGCCCCGGCTTGGCCGCGTTGCGGATATCTTCCGGCACGTCCTTCCACGCGTTGTCGACTACGCCCTTGCCTTCCGGGCAGGCGACGACATTGCTCTCCGGCAGCAGGGCCTGCCTGGTCGGCTCAGCGGCGCTGGTGCCGGTCTGGATGACCTTCATCGTCTGGCCAGCGGCGACCTTGGACTGGGACTGGAAGGTCTTGGTGGTACGAACCGGCGCCACGGCGGGCTTCTTGGGGGCAGCGTGGTGCGTCGCCGCCTTCTTCGTAGCCGTCGCGCTGTGCGCCGCCATCGCGTCCTTGGCGCTCGGCTCGGTCAGGCCGGGCACAGCAACCGCCAGCCCGGCAGCCAAAGCTATCAGGGCAATTCCGGACTTCAGATTGAGATGCGGTATAGAGCGCATGGCGTTCGGCACTGTGACAACCCCGTCGACGACTTTAAAATTAAGACAAAATTAACGATTCATACCGCGTTTCGCCAAGCCCTAACACCCATCACGCGTAAATTGACGTTATTTGGCTGGGCATAAATGACTTGACTTATGGGGCGCGACTTCCGATCAAGCGCCCGATCTGAAATTCCCTCACAGCAAGGTTCCTGCTCATGATTTCCCGTTACGCCCGCAAGGAGGCCGCCGCCATCTGGGACGCGGCCACCAAGTACAAGATCTGGTTCGAGATCGAGGCGCACGCGGCGACCAAGATGGCTGAGCTGGGTGTCATCCCGACCGACGCCGCCGAAACCCTGTGGGCCAAGGGCAAAGACGCGCAGTTTGACGCCGATCGCATCGACGAGATCGAGCGCACAGTGAAGCACGACGTCATCGCCTTCCTGACCCACGTTTCGGAAATCGTCGGGCCGGAAGCGCGCTTCCTGCACCAGGGCATGACGTCGTCGGACGTGCTCGACACCTGTTTTGCCGTGCAGTTGCAGCGGTCGTCGGGCCTGCTGATCGCCGGCGTCGACCGGCTGCTGGCAGCACTGGAGAAGCGCGCTCAGGAGCACAAGTTCACCCCAACCGTCGGCCGCAGCCACGGCATCCACGCCGAGCCGGTGACGTTCGGCCTGAAGCTGGCAGGCTACTACGCCGAGTTCGTCCGGGCGCGGAAGCGCCTGGAGACGGCGCGGGCGGAAATCTCGACCTGCGCCATTTCCGGCGCCGTCGGCACCTTCGCCAACGTCTCGCCGGAAGTCGAGGCCTATGTCGCCGACAAGATGGGCCTGGAAGTCGAGCCGGTGTCGACGCAGGTCATCCCGCGCGATCGTCATGCCGCTTTCTTCGCCGCTCTGGGCGTCGTTGCCTCGTCGATCGAGCGCCTGGCGGTCGAAATTCGCCACCTGCAGCGCACCGAAGTGCTTGAAGCCGAGGAGTTCTTCTCGGCCGGACAAAAAGGCAGTTCGGCCATGCCGCACAAGCGCAATCCGGTGCTGACGGAGAACCTGACCGGCCTGGCGCGGCTGGTGCGCTCGGCGGTCATGCCGGCAATGGAAAACGTCGCCCTGTGGCATGAGCGCGATATCAGCCACTCATCGGTCGAACGCGGCATTGCGCCGGACGCCACGGTACACCTCGACTTCGCCCTGCACCGCATGGCCAATGTCATCGAGAACCTGCTTGTCTACCCGGAAAACATGCAGAAGAACCTGGATCGCCTGGGCGGTTTGGTCCATTCGCAGCGCGTGCTGCTGGCCCTGACGCAAAAGGGCATGTCGCGTGAGGACTCCTATTCGGCCGTTCAGCGCAATGCCATGCGTGTCTGGCGCGGCGAAGGCAATTTCCTCGATTTCCTGGCCGCGGATGAGGACGTGTCAAAGTTCTTCACGCGCGAGCAGCTCGAGCCGTTCTTCAACGTCGACTATCACACCAAGCACGTCGATACGATTTTCGCCCGCGTGTTTGGCTGATGCTTGCCCTGCTTTCCGACGCCTTCGACACCGCCGGCTATGTCAGCCGGTTCACCAACAAGGGCCGCATCCGGCTCGAAGGCGCCCTATCGGCTGACGATGCCGAGGCAGCGCATTTCGCGCTGGAGCAAGGCACGCCCTGGGAGCTGCAACTGGTGTCGGCGGAAGGCCAGCCGGAGGTCATCAACCGCGCCGAGCTGAACCGCCTGCCGGAAAGCGAAATCCAGTCGCGCCTGCAGGCCGCCGCCGAGCGGGCGCAATCGGACCTGTCGTGGCTGCGGCTCGGCAAGAGTCTGCTGGGCGACGAGGAGATTCCGTTGAAAGGCCTGGCCGATCTGCTCAAGTCGGCGGAGTTTGCGCGTTTCTGTACCGCTCTGACGGGCCTGACCGACCTGACGCTTACGGACTTGTCGGCGGTGTGTTACCGCCCCGGCGACTTCTTCACCCAGCATACCGACCTGGGGGCGCGGCTATGCTTCGAGTGGAATTTCTCGAAGGACTGGCGGCCGGACTGGGGCGGCCAGGTGTTGTTCCATTCGCCGTCGGGCGATATCGAAGGCGGCATCCTGCCGCGCTTCAACGACTTGAGCCTCTACGCCGGCGACCAGCCGCGCTCGATCGCCAGCGTCGCCCCATATGCCGGAGGCCCCCGCTTTTCCGTGACCGGCCGCTTCATGTAGCCTTTTTGGCTGGCACCCTTCTTGCTGATCTCCCGTCTACAGGGAATTCCTGCGTATCAAGAAGGAACGGTTTCATGGCCGCCACGGCACAAAAAACGCCCGACGAAAAGGTTACGCCGCTTAAGCTGACGGCGGTGAAGACGCCTGCCAAGACGGTGACGGGCAAAGCCACCAAGGACAACCTCTTGCAGATGTGGAGCAAGCTGGTCGACCTGCACATGTTCAACGACAATGTGAAGCAGGAGCGCCTGCGCAACTTCATGATGATTGAAGCCGTCATCATGCTCGGGTTTACCGTCGCGCTGGCTGAACTGTTCGCCGCGCCGAACCTGGGCGGCGAGCTGGTGTTCATCGTGCTCAGCTTCAGCCTGTGCGTTATGGGCTTCATGTTGGCCCGCCGCACCGAGAACATGGACCAGCGCAATGCGCACTACGTCCGCACCATCAAGAACCAGCTGCGCCATGTCGAAACCCAGCTCAAGCCGCTGATGGACGGTGACATGCTGCCGTACGAAGGCCAGTTCAAGGTCCTCAACCAGCATACGCTGCAGCTTGACGTCAACGGCAATTACAGCGAATTGACGCCGCAGGTGCTGAAGTCCGGCAGCGGCCGCCTGATCCACAGCCACGCCGCCACGCACCATGAGCGCCTGGTGATCCGCGCCACCGGCTATGCCTGGGCCGCCGCCTTCTTCTGCGTGATCATCACCGCCACCGTCATGCTGACGCCGCCCCTGCACATCGGCATGGAGCGCCTGTCGCAAGAGACGATGCACGTTTACAAATAAGAAGAAAGTCGACTAGCGACTTTTGTTTGTCGCGCTTTTTATCCGAAAACCGCGTATACTTTTCGGAAAGCGCTAAGAGGCCGGGGCTGATGTCCCGGCCTTTTTCATTTCAGGCTGCTGAAAGTATTAAGCGCCCGTCTTGAGCGATTCGCGCGACTGGGCCAGGAACTCGGCCGCCTTGACGCGCACTTCCGATTCGCGGACAGCAATGTTCGACGCCACCAGGTCACCGAGCACGCGACGAATCACATCCTCTTCGGACGAGGCGTCGGCATGCCCCTTGCCGATGGCAAGCGCATAATTTTCCTTCGACGTGCCGCTCAAGCCCATCTTTTCCGCAGCCCACAATCCGATCAAACGGTTACGGCGCTCCGCGGCCAGAAATTCAAAGGCCTGAGGCGACCCTGCGTCGGTCATTGCGGGTCGGGACATATCGGTTGAACGCTCGTCTAAACTGGACATGGGGGAAAATAACCTTCCGGGCGAAACCGTTGTAAATCCGCCGGCTCGCTTGTGCAACAAGAACCGGCGTTTACAGATCAAAAGTTTTTGTTTATTTGCGGCGGCAACGCGCATCCATTATGATGCGCTGCCTCAACCAGGACGAAGGGTATGAGTCTCCGGGCTTCGTGATCTCTCTTTGCCGCCGGCGTTCGCGCCCGGCGGTCATCGCCTTTTCACCGCCCGCCCCACCCTCGCCGTTTCGGATAGCCCCATGACCACCCGCCGCAAGAAAATCTACGAAGGCAAGGCCAAGATCCTCTATGAAGGTCCCGAGCCCGGCACCCTGATCCAGTATTTCAAGGACGACGCCACCGCCTTCAACGCCCAGAAAAAGGCCGTCCTCGAAGGCAAGGGCGTCATCAACAACCGCATTTCTGAATTCGTCATGACCAAGCTGACGAATATCGGCGTGCAGAACCACTTCATCAAGCGGCTGAACCTGCGCGAGCAACTGATCCGCGAAGTCGAGATCATCCCGCTCGAAGTCGTCTGCCGCAACGTGGTTGCCGGTTCGATGGCCAAGCGTTTCGGCCTGCCGGAAGGCCAGCAACTGCCGCGTTCGATCATCGAGTTCTATTACAAGAACGACGCGCTCGAAGACCCGATGGTCACCGAAGAGCACGTTACGGCGTTCAACTGGGCCAATACCCAGGAGATTGACGACATCCTGGCCATGACCCTGCGCGTCAACGATTTCCTGTCGGGCATGTTCGCCGCGGTCGGTATCACGTTGGTCGACTTCAAGATCGAATATGGCCGCCTGTTCGAAGGTGATTTCTCGCGCGTCATTCTGGCCGACGAGATTTCGCCGGACTCGTGCCGCCTTTGGGACGCCCAGACAAACGAGAAGCTGGACAAGGACCGCTTCCGCCGCGACATGGGCAATGTCATCGAAAGCTATACCGAGGTTGCCAAGCGCCTCGGCATCATGGGCGACATGCCCAAAGTCATCGAAGGTGGCATGCAATGAAAGCCAAGGTTCATGTTTTCCTGAAACCCGGCGTACTCGACGTCCAGGGCAAGGCCGTTGAAGGCGCCCTGCACGGCCTCGGCTGGGACGGCGTGTCGAACGTCCGCGTCGGCAAGGTGCTGGAGTTCGACCTGGCGGCTGGCGATGAAGCTGCGGCCCGGACCGAGCTGAAGGCCATGTGCGAGAAGCTCCTGGCCAACACGGTTATCGAATCCTACAAGGTGGAAGTGGCGTAACACTATGATTTCCAAGGGTTTCAAGGCTGCCGTTCTGGTTTTTCCCGGCTCCAACTGCGACCGCGACTGCAAGACTGCCGTTGAAACCACGGTAGGCGGCAAGGTCGAGATGGTATGGCACCAGGAAACCGCCCTGCCCTCCGGCCTCGATCTGATCATCATCCCCGGCGGTTTTTCCTATGGCGACTATCTGCGTTGCGGGGCGATGGCAGGCCTGTCGCCGGTGATGGCCGAGGTCAAAAAAGCGGCTGAGCGCGGCGTGTCGGTTCTCGGTATCTGCAACGGCTTCCAGATCCTGTGCGAGACGGGCCTGCTGCCCGGCGCCCTGCTGCGCAACAAGGATCTGAAATATGTCTGCAAGCCGATCGAACTGAAGATCGAAAACCGCAACACGCGCTTCACGTCAGCCTATGCCGACGACAAGACGGTGTGGATGACCCAGGGCAATGGTGATGGCAATTTCTTCGCCGATGCCGATACGCTTAAAGCCATCGAGGACAACGGCCAGGTGGTTTTCCGCTATGTCGAGAACCCGAACGGCTCGGTCAACGACATCGCCGGCATCGTCAATACCCAGGGCAACGTGCTCGGCATGATGCCGCACCCGGACCGGGCGTTCGAAGCGGCGCTCGGCTCGGCCGACGGCGCGCCGCTGTTCCGCAGCCTGGTCAACGCCTTACAGACGGCCTAGTTGGCTGCTGACTGGCGGCACTGAACATTGGCCAGGGCATCCTGGATATCCCGATAGGCCACGAAGCTTTGCAGCTCCGGCTTACGGTCATCGAGCTGCATTTGCAGGTTATGGCGTTGCGCCTCATGCTGGCAGGGCTGGGCGCTGCGCGCGGCGAACGAGTCGGTGGCGAGGGTCGCCAGCCACATGATACGCAGCTTCTGACGGCCTTCCATATCCTTGATGAAGCCATCGACGTCATACTGCATGGCCGCCAGCATGGCCGGCGACGCCACTTCCTCGAAATGGCTGTTCGGATCGGTATTGGCCGCCGACAGGTGATAGTTCCACGTCTGGTCGATGCAGCCAATCAGCGCGCGTTGCGCCTCAGGTGTGCGGGCGGCCCACATGCGGCCGACGTAGGCGTCAAAACCGGTCTTGCGGATCTGGCTGTAGTTGCAGGTCGGCAGCGGCGTCGCGCCCGGGGACACCATGACCGGCATCGGCGACGCAACCTGAGAGGACGCCTTGACCGGAGCAACTCTGGTTTCAGGCTTGGGCGTCTCAATCTTGGGGGAAGGCTTGGCGACGGCGACAGCCTGAACCGGAGCGGCCACAGGAGCCGGCTGCGCCACAGGTGCGCTCGGCACATAGGGTTGCGGGCCGGCGGGGAGTGTCGGCTCGGCCGGCTCGACCTTCGGAGCGGGCTTGCCAGCGACAGGCGCCTTCATCTTGTCGAGGTCCGACGGCGCAAACGCCTGGCTTGATGGTCCGTAGGCATAAGGCGTCTCGGCAAGCGCGCTGAAAGCAGCAGCTCCCGAAATCAGGCATAGCCAGACGGCTCCGGTTGTTCGAAGCTTCATGTTTAGCCCCCGCGGCAATTGGTTAATCAAAGATTAACATACACGCACCTTCCCTCGCGGTAAAGCTGAGTAGCAAACAAGGATGGGCCGGTGTGCGTTTTGGGTGACTCCGGATATCGGGATATTAAGAGCCAGTTTTACTTGAGCCGCCGGACTGAATCCCCTATATGCGCGGCCATGAGCACCATGACCTCTCCCGCCCGCAAAACCATGGCCGAAAAGGCCGCTGAATATGGCCTGAAACCCGACGAATATCAGGTCATTCTCGATCGTCTGGGCCGTGAGCCCAACGACGTCGAACTGGGCGTGTTCAGCGTCATGTGGTCGGAGCACTGCTCGTACAAATCCTCGCGCAAGCAACTGCGCAAGTTCCCGACGACCGGCCCGCGCGTCATCTGCGGCCCGGGCGAAAATGCCGGCGTGATAGATATCGACGACGGCCAAGCCTGCATCTTCAAGATGGAAAGCCATAACCACCCGTCCTACATCGAGCCCTATCAAGGCGCGGCGACCGGCGTCGGCGGCATCATGCGCGACGTCTTCACCATGGGCGCCCGGCCGGTGGCCCTGCTTAACGCCTTGCGGTTTGGTGATCCTGACCATCCCAAGACCCGCCGCCTGGTCGAAGGTGTCGTTTCGGGCATTGGCGGCTATGGCAACTGCGTCGGCGTGCCGACCGTGGCCGGCGAAACCAATTTCCATCCCGGCTACAACGGCAACATCCTGGTCAACGCCATGTGCGTCGGCCTGGCCGATGCCGACAAGATTTTCTACTCGGCGGCGCCGGAACCCGGCCTGCCGGTGGTCTACTTCGGCTCCAAGACCGGCCGCGACGGCATCCACGGCGCCACCATGGCGTCGGTCGAGTTTTCCGAAGATTCGGAAGAGAAGCGCCCGACCGTGCAGGTTGGCGACCCCTTCGCCGAAAAGCTGCTGATCGAGGCGACGCTGGAACTGATGGCGTCCGGCGCGGTCGCCGCCATCCAGGACATGGGCGCAGCCGGTCTTACTTCCAGTTCCGTGGAAATGGCTGGCAAGGGCGGGCTCGGCATCACGCTCGACCTCGACAAGGTGCCGCAGCGCGAAGAGAACATGTCGGCCTATGAGATGATGCTCTCCGAAAGCCAGGAGCGCATGCTGGCCATTCTCAAGCCCGGCCGCGAGCAAGACGGCTATCGCATTTTCCAAAAGTGGGGCCTGGACGCCGCGGTGATCGGCGAAACCAATACCTCCGGCCATATCGTCCTGATGCATAAGGGCGAAGTCGTCTGCGACCTGCCGCTGTCGCCGCTCAGCGATGACGCGCCGCTCTACGACCGGCCGTGGGTCGAGCCCGCGCTGGAAGCGCCCGTGACCAACGTTCCGGCACATGACCTGAACGATGCGCTGCTGAAAGTCGTCTCCTGCCCCGACCAGGCGTCGAAGCGCTGGCTGTGGGAGCAGTATGACCGCCACGTCATGGCCGATACCTTGTCGGACAGCTCGACCGGCCATGACGCCGGCATGGTGCGCGTCCACGGCACGCGCAAGGCGCTGGCCGTTACTTCGGACTGCACGCCGCGCTATGTGAAGGCCAACCCTTACGAAGGCGGCAAGCAATGCGTCGCCGAAGCCTGGCGCAACCTGACCGCCGTCGGCGCCGAGCCGATCGCCATCACCGATAACCTCAATTTCGGCAATCCGGAAAAGCCGGAAATCATGGGCCAGATCGTCCGCGCCATCGACGGCATGGCCGAAGCCTGCAAGGTGCTCGATTTCCCGGTCGTGTCGGGCAATGTGTCGCTGTATAACGAAACCAACGGCCAGGCCATTCCGCCGACGCCGACCGTCGGCGCGGTCGGCCTGCTCAAGGACTACGACCAGCGCGTCGGTTTCAACAGAGTGCGCGCCGGCCAGGTGCTGATCCTGATCGGCCAGACGCGCGGTGAGATGGGGTCAACCCTCTATCTGCGCGAAGTTCTGGGCCGGGAAGACGGCGCGCCACCGCCGGTCGATCTCGATGCCGAAAAGGCCAATGGCACGCTGGTGCGCCGCCTGATCAAATCGGGCGTGGCCAAAGGTGTGCACGATCTGAGCGATGGCGGTCTGCTGTCGGCGGCCGCCGATGTGGCGCTGGCGTCAAACGTCGGCCTCGAGCTGAAGAACCCAACCGGCCTGGCTGATCACGTTTTTGCCTTTGCCGAGGACCAGGCGCGTTACCTGATTGCCGTCGACGAAGCGTCCGCGCACCTGGTCACCGCCCAGGCCGCCGAAGCCGAGGTCCCGGCCGCTGTAATCGGCATCGCGACGGGTACGGACCTGACCTATGCCGGTCTGTGCCTCAGCGTCGACAAGCTGCGCCAGGCCCATGAGCGCTGGCTGCCGGACTATATGGCGAAGAAGGCGTAAGGCTTACGGCGCGGCGATGCCGTTCAGTTCCCACTTGCACTGGGCGGTGAATTTATAGCTCAGATCCAGCTCGTTATTGCTGTTGGCGTTGATGAACACAGCCGCAGTGGCGTGCGCCGCGTCGATCTGCTTGTCGACCTTCCCGGCCACAAACAGGCGGTGCAGGTTACCCGCCTTGCCGGCGCAGGTGAACAGGTCGCAGTAGCGGCCCGTCTTGGCATTAAAATCACTGGTCAAGGCGGCGCGGGCGATTTTCGCTCCATCGGCTCCGAAAGTCAGGCCATCCGCACTGACCTGAGCCAGCAATGCACTGCTATTATTGCTGGCCACGGCTGTAATCGTCGCCGCCACCGCCTTGTCGAGGGACGCATCGTAATTGCGGTCGCACGTGGCGCCGAACGCGTGGCTGATCATCCCCATACCCAAGGCCAGAACAACCCCTGTTGCCATGGCGATTTTTCCCCCTGCTGTACGGCGCATATGCGGCGGTCCCTTTGCGGCTTGCGGGATTAACTATAGCGCAGCCGCCGCGCGCCGCCAAACGGCGTTTTTATGGCCGTTTTCATCATCCTTAAGCCGGTTTTAACGGAGTCATGGCCTTGTTTGAAAAATCGTTTCACCGTAACCGCGCCCACTGAGATTTCGCATGCGTTACCGTCCGTTCGGACATTCCGGCCGCGCCCTGTCCGCCACAGGCCTCAGGTTGCCGGTGGCTGCGTTGCGGCGTAACGCCAATCTGGCGCGCAAGCTCATCGAAACGGCGCTGGAAAACGGCATCAACACCTACCATTTCGACGGCCTCGACCTCGACTTCCTGAAGATGGCGGCGCAGATCTTTTCGGTGGTCGACCGCAAGGTGCTGTTCATCAGCCTGACGCCCGATTTGCCGGGCGTGCCGGGCGATCTGGCCGGTTACGCCTTTCCGGTACTGAAGGAAGCGCTGCGCGGGGCGATCAAGAGTTCCGGCCTGCAGTGGCTCGACCTGCTGGTCTTCGCCCAGCCGGGCGCGACCCATCTGCCGGCGGACAGCCTCGCCTTTGTGCAGGAACTCAAGCGGGCGAAAATGGTGCGCTACGTCGGGACCATGGCCAACACCGAAGAACTGCTGCTGGCGGTCGAAGGCCGCCGCTTCGATGTCATCCTGACCTCGTTCGATATCGATTCGGCCTGGGACAAGCGCCACGGCATCGACAAGGCCACCCACAGCGACATGATGGTGATCGGCACGGATTACTTCCCGGAGATGTACCGCAAGGCATCCGACGTCGTGCCGAAGAAAGCGCGTGGCGGCTGGTTCAGCAAGCCGGCCGATCCGCTGGCCGGCGCGGGCACGCATGCCTTCCTGCATACCACCGACGACTGGACGCCGGAGGAACTCTGCCTCGGCTATGCCCTGTCGCTGCCCAGCCTGTCGTGCATCCTCGTCGAGGCCGACACGCCGGAACGCGTGGAAAAGCTGGCCGAGGTGCCGGAACGCCACCTGCCCTCCTCGGTGCCGGCGCAGATCGAAATGGCGCGCTTCACCGACCAGTTGCCCAAGGGGGCGCAAAAGCGTTAGTCGCATCGGCCTCTTTATTTCCGGTATTCTCTGTCCTATATGCAGGTTAGACCTTTTTGGAGTGCCCGCAGATGAGCGAAGACGTTCACAATTTTATCGACAAGACGATCAAGGATCATGACGTCGTCCTGTTCATGAAGGGCACGCCGGAGCAGCCGCAATGTGGTTTTTCCAGCCTGGTCGTGCAGGTGCTCGACCATCTGGGCGTCGAGTATGTCGGCGTCAATGTCCTGCAGGACCAGGACCTGCGCGAAGGCATCAAGGTCTACAGCGACTGGCCAACCATTCCGCAGCTCTACCTCAAGGGCGAATTTATCGGCGGCGCCGATATCGTGCGTGAGATGTTCCAGTCGGGCGAGCTCAAGACGACGCTCGACGAAAAGGGCCTGCTGCCGGCCTGATAGGGTTCGAGTTACCGTTTTGTGACGGTCTCTTCACAACCTTAACATCCTGTCTTATGATCTCCTCAACTATCGGGGGGACTTCAAAGACATGCGATTTTCGAGACTTATTGCGTCGGTCTGTGCGCTGGCCGGACTGGTGCTGGTTGCGCCTGTAACGGCGCAGGCTGACGCCTGGATCAAGGCGGAGACCGCGCACTTCATCGCTTACAGCAACACCACCGAAGCTCGAACACGCGACTATGTGCGCAAGCTTGAGGCGTTCCGGTCGCTGACTAACCTGCTGCTGGGCAGCAGCGACAAGGGGCCGCAGGTCAAGTTCGAGCTCTATCTGCTGGCCAAGGACGATCAGATGCTGAGCGTGCGTCCGTCGTTCAGTAAATATGTCGCGGGCGTCTATCTCAACTGCGGCGAAGGTACCCAGGCCTACGCCAGTATCGACCATGTCGGCGACGGCTATGGCGAACAGGACCAGAGCCTGGTTGTGCTGTTCCATGAATACACCCACTACGTCATGTTCCAGCACGTCAAGACCTTCTACCCGTCCTGGTATGTCGAAGGCTTCGCGGAATATCTCAGCACCGCCGATCCGCGCGACGGCGCCATCACCATCGGCGAACTCGCCAAGATGCGCACCTACACGCTGGGCGCCGATCGCTGGATCGATTTCACCAAGGTGCTCAATCCCAATTACGGTTTCGGCGACAAGACGGCCAATGCCTGGGAAATCGAGAGCTTCTACGCTCAATCGTGGCTATTGACCCACTACATGCTGAGCGATCCGGCGCGCGCCCGCAGCATGAACGACTATTTCGTCCGCCTGGGCCATGGCGAGGATTCCGTCACCAGCTTCGAGAGCGCTACCGGCATCAAGGTCAAGGACCTGCGCGCCATCCTGGATCGCTACCAGAACAACATGATGTACCACAAAATCCCGATGACCGAGTATCCGGTCGCCGAGGTTCAGCTCACCAAAGTCCCCGCGGATGAAGGCAGCTTCCTGCTCAATCGTTCGCTGCTCACCACCTGCATGGACAAGAGCCAGGGCAAGACCGTGCTTGACGCCCTGACGGCGCAGAAAGCCAGCCTGAATGGCAACCTGGAATACCGCCTGACCCTGGCCCGCGCCCAGTTCATGCACGGCAGCCTGGACGAGGCCGAGGCCAGTGCAGGCGCCCTGATCGACAGCAATCCGGAGGATTTCGAGGCCAACTACCTGATGGGCCGCGTCTACATGAAACGCGCCGAGACGGCGATTGGCGCCGATCGTGACGCCCTTTTCGACGCCGCGCGCGGCTTCTTCCTGACGGCTTACCAGGTGAATAAGCTCAATGCGCCCAACCTGTTCTGGGTGGCACAAAGCTATCAGAACCAGAAGGACTTCCCGAACCAGAACGTCGTCTTTGCGGCCAACGGAGCGCATGTGCTGGCGCCGGGCATACTAGAATACGCGGTTTTCGCCGCCTATGTCGACCTGCGCGCCGACAAGCGTGACGAGGCGGTCACGGCGCTGTCGCCGTTCGTCAGCGATCCGCACAACCGGTCTCGGGCTGAACGCATCGAGAAGGCCATCGAGGCGATCAAGGGTGGCAAGAGCGTGCGTGAGGTCATGACCGTGCTGAATGCACCGGACAAATCCGCCGACAAATAAGAAAACCCCGGAAGCATTGCTTCCGGGGTTTTCTTATTTCGATATCGAACCGGCTTACGACGAGTAGTATTCGACGATCAGGTTCGGTTCCATCTTCACCGGATACGGCACTTCGGCCAGTTCCGGCAGGCGGATCAGGCGGGCGCGCATGCCCTTGGCGTCGAGTTCGATATAGTCCGGGATGTCGCGTTCCGGCGACTGCAGGGCTTCGAGCACCAGCGCCATGTTGCGCGAACGCTCACGCACTTCGACGACGTCTTCCGGCTTGACGCGGTAGGACGGGATGTTGACGCGCTTGCCGTTGACCAGGACGTGGCCGTGGTTGACGAACTGACGAGCCGCCCAAACGGTCGGCACGAACTTGGCGCGGTAGACCAGGGCGTCCAGGCGGGTTTCGAGCAGAGCGATCAGGTTTTCCGAGGTGTTGCCCTTGCGGCGATCGGCTTCTTCGTAGGTGCGCAGGAACTGCTTTTCGGTGATGTTGCCGTAGTAGCCCTTCAGCTTCTGCTTGGCCTTCAGCTGCAGGCCGAAGTCAGAGACCTTCTGCTTGCGGCGCTGGCCGTGCTGGCCGGGGCCGTAGGAGCGCTTGTTGACGGGGGACTTGGGACGGCCCCACAGGTTTTCACCCATGACGCGGTCGAGTTTGTACTTGGCGCTGTGGCGCTTGGACATATCGTACCTTCAATATTTACCCTGGCTGGCATCCCGCGTCGGGCGGAATGCGATCACAACGGCAGCGTCAGGATCACCCGTTTTATCACCCCTGACGGGGCGAAGCGCGGCTTATGACCGAAAGGCCGTTACGAGTCAAGGCAATGAAGACACTTCTATGGCTTGGCGACGACTTCAATAGTCAGGGCCTGTTTGTCGGCGGCCGAAATCTGGATCGTGTAGTGGCCGGGGATCAGCTGGAAGTCGACAAACTTGCGAATGGTCGAACAGTCCGGGCCATGGCCGTGCGATGCTGACTGTACCGACTGCTCGTCCTTGACCACATCGATCCAGGCCGCCTGATCAAGCGCGATCGAATAGACGCCGGCCTTCTCGATAGTCAGCATGAACAGACCGCCGAAGCTGCCCTCCTTCGGCGTCTTGCCGAGCGGAATGCTGTATTCCATCTGGGCGGTCGGCTGAAGCGAGGCGGCGTAGGCCTTGCCGATGGCAATTTCGGGCTGATCAGCGGCCTTGGTGGCGCCGGTGACGGGGACGGTCGTCGTCCAGCTCTTCCACAACGGCGGCAGCGCGGTGTTCATGGCCGTCGAACAGGTCGGCGGCGGAGGATTGGCAGCGTCCTGTGCCGTCGCTGCGACGGGCATAAGAACAAGCGGAAGAATGACGGCTAAGGTTTTCATGCGAGGACTTGCTCCGGAACGACACTGTTCAGCCGCTCGGCGTGGAAGGCCAAGTGGTCGCCGATGAAGCTCTGAACGAAGTAGTAGGAATGATCGTAGCCGTCCTGGTAGCGCAGGGTCAACTTCTGACCGCTGGCAGCGGCGGCCTGTTCGAGCAGCTCCGGCATCAGCTGGCTTTCGAGGAACGGATCGGCCAGACCCTGGTCGATCAGGATCTGGTCATAGGCCTTACCCGCGCCCGAGGCTAACAACATGGCCGCATCATAGCGCTCCCAGGCGGTGTGATCGCTGCCGATATAGGCAGCCAGCGCCTTTTCGCCCCACGGGCTGCGTGTAGCGGAAGCGATCGGCGCGAAAGCCGAAACGGAATGGAACAGGTGGGCGTGATTCATGGCGAGGGTCAGGGCGCCATGGCCGCCCATCGAATGGCCGCTGATGCCGCGTTTGCCGGCTTCGGCCGGAAAATTCTGCTCGACCACCTGGATGAGGTCCTTGGTGATGTAGCTTTCCATCTGGAAGTGCGACTTCCACGGCCCCTGGGTGGCGTCGACATAGAAGCTGGCGCCCTGCCCCAGGTCTCCGGCGGGATCGTTGGGAATATCGGAGCCGCGCGGGCTGGTGTCCGGCGCCACGACGATCAACCCCAGGTCGGCGGCCTTGCGGTAAGCCCCCGACTTTTCGGTGAAGTTGTTGGCGGTGCAGGTCAGGCCCGACAACCAGTACAGTGTGGCCAGTTTGCCAGACGCCTGCGGGACGAAGATCGAGAAGCTCATCGGAGAGCCGATCGACGCGCTGTCGTGGGTAACGAAGGACAGCGTGCCGTCGTGAACGCGATGGGTTTCGGTGATTTCGATGCCGGGCATGAGCACATCTCCGCATATGAAACGGCAGGATTACACCTTGGCTCGTAGGATTGTCAGCGGAAATTCGCCGACCCGCCGCAAGTTTTCGGTAAAAGGGTCAGATGGTGCGCGTCATGATCTTCAGCGGAAGCCGCACACCCCCGCCCATTTCGGCTGTGCGCTGATCGACAACCGCAAAGCCCAGGGCGGTGTAAAAGCCTTCGCTCCCCAGGGCGGCTTCACACGTAAACGTTCTGATTTCCGCAGCCGCCGCTTCGGCGAGACAGGTTTCGAAAATGCGCCGCCCCATGCCCATGCCGCTGTAATCCGGGGCCGTAGCGAAATGGCGGATGTGGGCCACGCCGTCAACGACCTGGCCGGTGGACGGGGCCTCTCTCGTCCAGCCACCGCAAGCGGCAACCTGCCCCTGAGTGTCGACCAGCAGATGAAAGGTACCGACAGTCAATAACGGCGTCTTGACGCGGGTAACGCGCGGCAGAAGCAGGTCCAGTTGTTCCGGACGGTAGAACCAGTGCAGGCTTTGCGCGAAGGCCTCGGCCAGCATGGCATTGACCGCGTCACGATCAGCCAGCGTTGCCGCGCGTAAGGTCAGTTGCCGGGCACTGTGCGGAATAAACACAGGTCAGAACACCACGACGCTGCGGATGCTTTCGCCGGCGTGCATCAGGTCGAACGCCTTGTTGATGTCTTCCAGCGGGAAGGTGTGAGTGATCATCGGGTCGATCTCGATTTTACCGTCCATGTACCAGTCGACGATCTTCGGCACGTCGGTACGGCCCCGCGCGCCGCCGAAGGCTGAGCCTTTCCAGACGCGGCCGGTGACCAGCTGGAACGGGCGGGTCTTGATTTCCGTTCCGGCCGGCGCGACGCCGATGATGATGCTTTCGCCCCAGCCGCGGTGGCAGGCTTCGAGCGCGGTGCGCATGACGTCGACATTGCCGGTGCAGTCGAACGTGTAGTCCGCACCACCGCCGGTCAGGTCGACCAGATGGGCGACGATATCGCCGGACACCTTGGCCGGGTTGACGAAGTGGGTCATGCCGAAGCGCCTGCCCCACTCGGCCTTGCTGTCATTGATATCCACGCCGACGATCTTGTCAGCGCCGACCATCTTCAGGCCCTGAATGACGTTAAGTCCGATGCCGCCGAGGCCGAACACCACCGCATTGGCGCCCGGTTCAACGCCAGCCGTATTGACCACGGCACCGACGCCGGTGGTAACCCCGCAGCCGATGTAGCAGGCCTTGTCGAACGGCGCGTCGTCGCGGATCTTTGCCAGAGCTATTTCCGGCAGGACTGTGTGATTGGCGAAGGTCGAGCAGCCCATATAGTGGTGGATGGCCTGCCCCTTATAGGAAAAACGCGAGGTGCCGTCCGGCATCAGGCCTTTGCCTTGCGTGGCGCGGATGGCGGTGCACAGGTTGGTCTTGCGGCTTAGGCAGGATTTGCACTGGCGGCATTCCGGCGTGTAGAGCGGAATGACATGATCGCCGGGCTTCAGCGAGGTCACCCCTGCCCCGACCTCGAGCACCACGCCGGCACCTTCATGGCCAAGGATCGACGGGAACAGGCCCTCCGAGTCCAGCCCGTCGAGCGTATAAGCGTCGGTATGGCAGATGCCGGTCGCCTTGATCTCGACCAGCACTTCGCCGGCCTTCGGGCCTTCCAAGTCGACCTCGACGATTTCCAGCGGCTTCTTGGCTTCGAAAGCGACGGCGGCGCGGGTTTTCATGGAGAGCTCCTGACAGGCGGACTTTAGGTATGTCCCGGCTTAAGCGGCTGCCGGAGCTTCGTCAATCGCGGCAAGGATCACAAGAAAATTGTTAAACAATTTGCGGTAAATCATAATACCAATTCGCGTTCCCGAGCCGCCGATGACCATCAAAGCGAAAATCCTGTCTCTCGTTGCCGCCTTTGTCTGCATGGTCCTGGCCATCACCGTGCTTTCCGTCTTCACGATGCGGCACTATGACCACGTCATCGCCGACTACCGCCATGCTTCGGACAACGCCTTCCGCGGCGAGCACCTGAACCTGCTGCTGTCGCAGGAAACCATCGACGTTCGGAACATCTACGCCGCCAATTCGCCGGAAGAACTGGCCGTGCGGACCGCCGCGCTGAAGCGGCATGCGACCGAGATCGAGACGCTGCTGAACGGCTGGAAGACGCAGCTGCGCCCGGGCGAAGTGCCACAGTTCAAGCGCGTCGACGCTGACGCCCGCATGATGATCAAGGCGCTGGGCTGGGTGGCCGATATCGCCAACAAGCAGTCCCCCGCAGCCGCAGCCAAGATCGGCATGACCGACGCCAACATCGCCTGGCGTGAAGCCTTCCAGGGCCGCGTCGACGGCATGGTGGCCGGGATCCAGGCCCAGCTGCAAAAGCACGAAGCCACCGTCAAGGCCTATCAGGAACAGCGCAAGCGCGTCTACATGCTGTTCGCCGGCGGGGGTGCCCTGCTCCTGTTGCTGGCGTCGCTGTGGGTCGCCATCCGCTCGATCGCCGATCCGCTCAACAAGGTCACCGGCGCCATCATCCGCATCTCGGAAGGCGCCTACGATACGCCGATTCCCGCGGTGACGAGCGAGGACGAAATCTCACGCCTGTGGGCCGCCCTGGCCATCCTCAAGGCGCACGCCATCGAGGCCAAGCGCCTCAATGAGCAGAAGCTGGAACTGCACCTCGACTAGGTTGCGCAGGCGGCGCCGGGACTGATAAAGCTGTCACGCAACCCGACGAGACCCGCCATGCCCCAATTCAATACCGTCCTGGCCCTGACCGGCAACAATACCGGCATCGAAGTGCCGCCCGAAATCGTTGAAGCGTTGGGCGGCGGCCGGAAGCCAGCCGTCAAGGTTTCGGTCAACGGCTACGTCTACCGCTCCTCGGTCTTTTTCATGGACGGGGCGTTCAAAATCCCGTTCGCCTCCGAGCATCGTAAGGCGTCGGGCCTCAACGGCAACGACGCGATCGAGGTCGAGCTGACGCTGGACACCGAGCCACGCACGGTCGAGGTGCCTGCCGATTTCGCCGAGGCGCTCGAAGCTTCGGGTCTCCGAGCGGCGTTCGACAAGCTGGCCTTCACGCACCGCAAGGAACATGTCCGGGCCATCGAGGAAGCCAAGGCGGCAGACACCCGCGCACGCCGCATCGCCAAGGCCATCGAGAAAATCGGGTCTTAGTTTCCGCGCATCTTATCCGAAAACCGCCCCACACTTTTCGGGATGCGCTTTAAGCCGTAATCGCGTCCTCGCCGAACAGGTGCTTGAGGCCGCGAGGCTGCGAGCGCCAGTACTGCGGGGGCGCCTCGACCTGGGCGCCCAACTGCGCGGCGGCATGCCACGGCCAGCGCGGATCGTAGAGCATGCCCCGCGCCAGGGCGACCAGGTCGGCCTTGCCGGAAGCGACGATATCCTCGGCCTGTTGAGCGTCAGTGATGAGGCCGACGGCGAAGGTGGTGACGCCGGTCGCCCTGATGCGCTCGGCGAACGGCACCTGGTAGTTCGGGCCGAGCGTGGTGATCTGCTGTTTCGGCGACAGCCCGCCGGATGAGGCGTCGATCCAGTCGACGCCGCGCGTTTTCAGCGCCTCGACAAACGCCACCGTCTGGTCGATGTCCCAGCCGCCTTCGACCCAGTCGGAGGCCGAAACCCGCACGCCGACCGGCTTGTGCGCCGGGAAGGCCGCCCGCACGGCGTCGAACACTTCAAGCGGAAAACGCATCCGGTTTTCGAGCGAGCCGCCATATTGATCGGTGCGGTGATTGGATAGCGGCGACAGGAACTCATGCAGCAGATAGCCGTGCGCGGTGTGGACCTCGATGGCGTCGATCCCCAGCCGTTCGGCACGCCCGGCGGCAGCGGCAAAGGCGTCACGGATGCGCTGCAGGCCGGCTTCGTCCAGGGCCTGGGGCGGGACGTACCCCTCCTTGAACGGCACGGCCGATGGCGCGTGGGTCGGCCAGCCACCGGGTGCATCCGGCGCGATCTGGCCGCCGCCGTCCCACGGCAGGTGCGACGACGCCTTGCGCCCGGCGTGGGCCAGCTGGATAGCCACCGGCGTATGCGAATAGCGGCGGATGGCCGTCAGCACCGGCTTAAGGGCGGCTTCGGTGGCATCGTCCCACAGCCCCAGGTCGCCCGGCGATATGCGGCCGTCCGCTTCGACCGCCGTGGCCTCGATGATCAGCAGGCCCGCCCCTGACAACGCCAGGTGGCCGAGGTGGATCATGTGCCAGTCCGTCGCCCTGCCCTCATCCGCCGAGTATTGACACATGGGCGAGATGACGATGCGATTACGCAATGTGAGGTCGCGCAGGGCGATCGGCGAAAACAGGGCGCTCATGACGGGAATTCCTTTCGGTGACCGCTCCAATCTGGGCGGTGAAATGCAACTTCGCCAGTGGCACTTGCCGCAATCTTTTCCGGGGCCTTGATCGAACCGTCATAATCGGCAGATAAGACGATGAGGCGTTTGCAAACCAGGGGGCTTTCATGGCCATCGACCGCCGCCGTTTCCTCACCACCGCCGCCGCTGTTTCAGGCGCGGCCGCCCTGCCGCCGTCGATTGCGCGGGCGCTGGAGATTCCCGCCCTCCGCCGCACCGGCACGGTGATGGACGTCGAACACGTCGTCATCCTGACCCAGGAAAACCGCTCGTTCGACCACTATTTCGGCACGCTGCGCGGAGTACGCGGCTTCGGCGACCGGTTCGCGATTCCCAGTTCTTTTGGTTCGTCCCGCGATGCCACCGTTTTCGTTCAGCCGTCCGAGCGCGACGCGGCCAAGCCGATCGCGCCCTTCCGTCTCGACACCGGCGCCAAGGCCGGCCTGATCCGCGTCAACGGCACGCCGCACAGCGTCACCGACGCCCAGGCCGCCTGGGACAACGGCCGGATGAGCGCCTGGCCGGCCGCCAAGCACGACCGCGCCATGGGCTATTTCACCCGCGCCGACATTCCGTTCCAGTTCGCCCTGGCCGAGGCCTTCACGATCTGCGACGCCTATCACTGCGCCATCCACTCCGGGACCAATTCCAACCGCGTCTTCATCTGGACGGGCACCAATGACGGCCTGGGCAAGAACAACGGCCCGGTGATCAACAACGACTACGACCACCTGTCGGCCGATCCTGCCCATCACGGCGGCTATACCTGGGTGACCTATCCGGAGCGTCTGACGGGCGCCGGCGTGACCTGGCAGGTCTATCAGAACGCCAAGGACAATTTCACCGACAACCCCCTGGAAGGCTTCCAGACTTTCCGTAAAGCCGACAAGGCGACGGACGGCCCGCTGGTCAAGATGGCCGAGCGGGGCGTGCGGACGCGCGACCTCGACAAGCTGAAGGAAGACGTGCTGGCCGGCAGCCTGCCGCAAGTGTCGTGGGTCGTCGCCACCGCCGAAGGCTCCGAACACCCCAGCACCTCCAGCCCGGCCCAGGGCGCGGACTATACGGCGCGCGTGCTCGATGCCCTGACCGCCAATCCGGAGGTGTGGGCCAAGACGGTGCTGTTGATCAATTTCGACGAAAATGACGGCTTCTTCGACCATATGCCGCCGCCCGCCGTGCCTTCGCAACAGAACGACGTCACGTTCGGTGGCAGCGATATCGATACCGCCGGCGAATATCACCTCAGCCAGGACAAGTTCAAAGGGCGTCCTTACGGCCTGGGGCCGCGCGTGCCGCTGTACGTCATTTCGCCATGGAGCAAGGGCGGCTTCGTCAACTCGCAGGTGTTCGACCACACCTCGGTCATCCGCTTCCTGGAAGCGCGTTTCGGCGTGCAGGAGCCGAACATCAGTCCGTGGCGCCGGGCGGTCTGCGGCGACCTGCTGAGCTGTTTCGACTTCGCCAATCCTCAGGCCGGCGTCGTGCCGCTGCCCGACACCAAGGTCGCCGCCGCCAAGGCGAGCGGCATGAAGCTGACGACCGAGCCGGACAAGCCGGACACGCTGGCCGCACCGGTTCAGGAAAGCGGTACCCGCCCGGCACGCGCCCTGCCGTATAAGCTGTCGGCGGACGCGACCTTCGACGGGACGGCCTTGTCGGTCGACATGGCCAACGCCAGTGCGGCGACCGCCGCGGTGTTTCAGATCTACCAGACAGGCAATCTGAACACACCGCCGCTGCGCTTCACGGTTCAGGCCGGCAGCCGCAAGCGCATGACCTTCACGCAACCGGGCAGGCAGGATGTTTTCCTGCTGGGACCGAACGGCTTCCACCGCCGGTTTGCCAGCACCGCCGACTGCCCACTCCGGGCCAGCCTGGACGGCGCGACCCTGAAGCTGGAGACGGCGCGGCCGGTGACAGTGACGTGGCGCGACGAAGCCTATGGCCAGGCCGAGCGCCGCTTCGAGCTGGTCCCCAGCACACCGCAGGTGGTCGCGCTCGATCTCAAGGCCAGCCACAACTGGTACGATTTCAGCCTGAGCGGCGACGGTTTCAGACAGCGTTTCGCCGGACATGTCGAGACTGGTGAAGCCTCGGTCAGTGATCCGGCGCTGGGCGGCCCGGCGCCCCTCAAGTTGTGGCCAGCCTAACCCCTTGACGCAGCCGCACAAATTTGTGCATATGGAACTACTCATCGAGACCAGCCGAGGGAAAGGCCCAACGACGCTGGGGCAACCGCCAGATTACTGGAATGGTGCCAACTCCTACGAAGTTTTACCGCTTCGAGAGATGAGAGACGCGACGCTGCGATTGCGGCCCGTTCTCCCGTCTGGTCCGATGACTGTTTCCGTATCGGGCTCCACCATGAACGCGCATACCTTGAACCCAGAGATTGCCAATCGCCCCGACCTCGTCGGGAAGGACATTGTCGTCGCCATTCCGGCTGATTTCCGCCTGCAAAGTGGCCAGCAACTCGAACAGGCCGACGTCGTGGCGCGCCTGTACGGCCCGAAAAATGCGCCGATGGTGGTGGCCGCCGGAGGTATTTCGTCAGGCCGAGTGCTGTTCGCCAAGGAAGACACCACCGAGACCGCGCCGGGCTGGTGGGAAGGCGTCGCCGGTCCGGGGGAAGCGCTCGATCTTAACACGTTCCGCGTGCTGAGCATCGAATTTGCCCCGCGTCTGCCGGCCAGCCACGTCTATACGATCACCACCCAGGATCAGGCGCGGCTGGTGAAGCTGCTGCTCGACAAGCTGGGCGTAGAGCGCATCTTCAACTTCGTCGGCGCGTCCTACGGCGCCATGATCGGCCTGGCCTTCGCGGAGCTGTATCCGGACGCCGTCGAGCGTTTGTGTGTCATCTCCGCCGCCCACCGCTCGCATCCGATGGCGACGGCGTTCCGCGGCTTGCAGCGCCGCCTGCTGCAGTTCGGCAAGGATAACGGCAAACCGCAGGAAGGCATCTCGCTGGCCCGGCAACTGGCCATGACCACCTATCGCTCCGATGCCGAGTTTTCCGAGCGTTTCGATGGTCCGGCGCCGGAGACGGCGGGCGAGTTGTACGCGGTTTGCCAGTACCTGAAGTCACGCGGCGACGCCTATACGGCTACCGACGTCAACCGCTGGATCTCGATGTCCGACAGCCTGGACCGCCACCGCGTCGATCCGTCGAAGATCAAGGCGAAGGTATTCCTGGCCGCCGTGCCGACTGACCGGCTGGTGCCCTATGAAGACATGAAGGCCCTGTCCGAAATGCTGAAGGACAGCGTTTTCATCGACTTCCCGTCGCTGTATGGCCACGATGCTTTCCTAAAGGAAATCAAGCTCGTGTCTGAAATTGTACGGCAATCGCTGCTATAGACTGCTTCTTTTTCCTTCCCCGTTTACGGGGAAGGTGGCATCGAGCAAAGCGAGATGACGGAAGGGGGAACCCACCGTCAGAAATCCCCCTTCCGTCGCCGCTTCGCGTCGACACCTTCCCCGTAAACGGGGAAGGAAAAGAAAAGGCATGGCTATGACGAAAGACTATCTGAAAGACGCAGGCCCCGCCACGCGCGCGGTCAATATCGGCATCGACTCCGATCCGACGCACGGCGCGGTCATGCCGCCGATCTACCTGTCGTCGAACTACACCTTCGAAGGCTTCGGCAAGAAGCGGACCTACGACTATGCCCGCTCGGGCAATCCGACGCGCGAGGTCATCGCCGATGTCATCAACGACCTGGAAGGGGGCGCCGGCGCGGTCATCACCTCGTCCGGTCTAGCGGCGCTCGACCTGCTGTGGCAGGACCTGCCCGGCAACAAGCGTGTCGTGGTGCCGCATGATTGTTACGGTGGCACGCAGCGCCTGCTCAATGCACGGGCCAGGCAAGGCTTGATCGATCTGGTTTACGTCGACCAGGGCGACGATGCGGCCTTGCAGGCGGCCCTGTCGCAACCGACCGCCTTGCTGCTGCTGGAAACGCCGTCCAATCCGCTGATGCGGCTGATCGATCTCGACAAGCTGATCAAGCTCGGCCACGCCGCCGGCGCCAAGGTGGCGGTCGACAACACCTTCCTGTCGCCGGCCCTGCAGAACCCGATCAAGTTCGGCGCCGATTTCGTCGTCCATTCGACGACCAAATATATCAACGGCCACAGCGACGTCATCGGCGGCGCCCTGGTGTGCACAACGCCCGAAGACGTCACCACCTATCGCTGGTGGGCGAATGCGGTCGGCTGCACGGCGCCGGCCTTCGACAGCTATCTGACCCTGCGCGGCGTGCGCACGCTATTCGTCCGCATCCGCCAGCAACAGCAAAGCGCGCAAGCCGTGGCCGAATTCCTGGCACAGCACCCGGCCGTCAAAGCCGTCCACTATCCAGGTCTCAAGACCCACCCGCAGCACGACCTGGCCCAGCGCCAGCAGGCCGGGTTCGGGGCGATGATGAGCTTTGAACTGAAGGGCGGCCTGGACGCGGTCAAGACCGTGCTCGACGTCATCGACCTGTTCAGCCTGGCCGAGTCTCTGGGCGGCATCGAAAGCCTGATCGTGCATCCGGCATCGATGACCCATGCCGCCATGTCGCCGGAAGCCCTTCAAACGGCTGGCATTACCGGCGGGCTATTGCGGCTGTCGATCGGCCTGGAAGAGCCGGAAGATCTGATCAAAGCGCTCGATCGGGCGTTGGCGGTTCTCTGATTTACTTCTTCAGGTCGTTGTACCAGTCGAAGTCTTCCAGCGCGAAGCCACGGCAATGCTCCAGCAGGCCAGTCCCTTTCTGCAGCACGATCTTGCGGTCGAACTCCCCGGTCGGCAGGTAGCGGTCGATGCTGCGGATGCCGACAGCGTCGTCGTATGTAAAGCCCATGCGCACAAGGCCGCCAGCGAACAGTTTCACCGTCGTTTCATGGGCGCCGTCACCACCGTTGACCTTGGAATAGACCGGATCGGTCGGGACGACTTCGAAGAACATGTTCTTGCGGTCGAAGCGCTTTTCCTTGCGCGGGATCAGGAAGACATTGCCCTTGCTGTCCTGCAGCCCACAACTGTCGGCATCGCGCCAGGTGGTGAAGGTCAAGCCCTCGCCCTTTTCGCTGCCCTTGAGCAGCTCTTCGGGTGACGCCTGCGTTTCGTTGGTGAAGTTGATGCGGTGCGTGGCGTGATTGACGACAATGTAGAAGTCACCGTCGCCATAGACACCATACTGGTCCTGCGACATCCGATTGCAGCCACCCAGGGCCAGCAAAGCTGCTGCCGCCAGGATCAGATATTTCCGCATAATGCCCCCAATTTTTTTGGCCCCAAATTAGCCCTTGCCTCACGGGGCCATGGTGCTAAAGCCGGTCCGTTTCATTAACCTATTTATCCCGGTGCCGGAAGACGGGAAATCACGCCACAGGAGTGTTTCCATGCCGCTTATTCCCAGCTATCTGGCCGACGACCTGCGTTACGCGCAGATGTCTTACCGCCGCTGTGGCCGGTCCGGCCTGAAACTGCCGGCGATTTCGCTCGGGCTGTGGCAGAACTTTGGCGACATCAATGCGCTGGAAACCCAGCGCGCCATGCTGCGACGGGCGTTCGATTGCGGCGTTACCCACTTCGACCTGGCCAACAACTATGGTCCGCCGTTCGGAGCCGCCGAGATCAATTTCGGCCGCCTGTTCGCCGAGGACTTCAAGCCCTATCGCGATGAGCTGCTGATCTCGACGAAGGCCGGCTGGGACATGTGGCCGGGGCCATATGGCGGCATGAACGGCTCGAAGAAGTACCTGATCGCCAGCTGCGACCAGAGCCTGAAGCGGATGGGGCTCGACTATGTCGACATCTTTTATTCGCACCGGCCGGATCCGTTCACCCCGCTTGAGGAGACCATGGGCGCGCTGGCGCAGCTGGTTCGGCAGGGCAAGGCGCTTTACGTGGGGATTTCCAACTACAATGCCGAACTGACCCGGCAGTGCGTCGCCATCCTCAAATCGGAGGGCGTGCCGCTGACCCTCAGCCAGCCCAATTACAGCCTGCTCGACCGTTGGATTGAGCCGGATCTGCTGGGGACCAATGCCGACAACGGCATCGGCACCATCGTCTTTTCGCCGCTCCAGCAGGGTTTCCTGAGCGACAAATACCTGAAGGCGATCCCGGATGACAGCCGCGCCGCCCGGCTCGACTGGGTGCGCAACGGCCTGACGCCGGAAACGCTCGGCCGCATCGAGGCGCTCAACGAAGTCGCCCAGACGCGCGGCCAGAGCCTGGCCCAGATGGCGCTGAGCTGGACGTTACGCGATGCGCGCGTCACCTCGACCCTGATCGGGGCGCGGACAGTGGAACAGCTCGACGACAGCCTGGGCGCTTTGCTCAACCTGAATTTCACGGCGGCGGAGCTGGACACGCTCGATCAGATCACGCGCGGCGATCCGGAGGTGTTTTCCGCTCCGGCCAAGGCCAGCGGCGACGACCTGCGGCAAAATCCCGATTTCCGCGCCTGACGGCACAAGGCTTGCAAACCATCATCAAAAACAACGCTTTGTCTCAGACTGCGCCATGCAACTGCCTGTTACTTTCTTTCTGACCGCTCTTTTCGCCCTAATGCTGGTCGGCCTGTCGATTTTTGTGTCGATGTGGCGGCGCGTGCTCAATGTCGCGTTCGGTGACGGCAACAGCGACATTCTGCGCCGGCGCATCCGGGCACACGCCAACTTCATCGAAAACGCGCCGTTCCTGATCCTGATCGTTGCCGCGCTGGAAATCGGCCAGGCGACGCAGTGGGTGGTCGGGCTCATCGCCATCGCCTTTATCGTCGCGCGCGTCATGCACGCCCTGGCCATCCTGTTCGGCCGCGATGCCAAGTTGCGGGCCGCCGCCATGATCGTGCAGCACATCACCACCGTGATCGCCGCGATCGATTTGCTCCTGCTGGTGTTCGGCGACCGGTAATAAAACCATTGGCGATTTAGTCCGATCCGGTTCATCCTGTCCGTCAGGATTTCGCGGGGATGAACATGAAAATCGTTACATTGCTGAGCCTTGCAGGTGCGATCGCCTGCCTTGCCGGCTGTCAGAAGCCTGCCGCCCGTTCCGAAGACGTCGCGTCGCCGCCAATGGAAATGGCAGAGCGCGGCGGCGCGCCCGAGGCTGAACCAGCCGATGCGGCGGCTGGCGGCGCCAGCGAGGCTGCCCTGCGCGTGCCACAACTGGCCTATGACTACAGCTACGGTTTCTCCGCCTCCGCCGCCAGTCTGGAAGCCCTGGTCAAAGCCGATCAGGCGGCGTGTAACCGTGCCGGCGTACTGGAATGCCAGATGATTTCCATGACGTCGAACAACGACCGCGACGCCGCCTATGTCAACAAGACCCTTGAACTGCGCGTCACGCCGACCTGGCTGAAGACCTGGCAGGGACAGCTTGAGGCCAATGTCGCCAAGGCGCACGGTCGGATCGTCTCGCAAAGTGTCTCAAGCGAGGACCTGAGCCTGCAGATCGTCAACACCACCGCCCACATCCAGAACCAGCAGGCCCTGCGTGACCGGCTGATCCAGATCATCAAAGGCAGCACCGGCAAGATCGCCGACCTGGTCGAGGCCGAAACCCAGTTGGCCAAGGTGCAGGAGGATATCGACGCGTCGCAGTCCGCGCTGGCCGTCATGCAAAAGCGCGTCGCCACGACTCACCTCACCCTCAGCTATCAGAGCGAGGCTGTGGCAGCGTCACAGGGCACCTTCGCGCCGGTCGTGGACGCCTGCAAGAATATCCTGCGCAACATGATGGGCATGGTCGGCATTCTGATCACCCTGGTGTCCTACCTGGCCATTCCGGCGCTGATCTTCGTGCCGCTGGTGCTGTGGCTGCTCAAGCGGCGCAAGGCCCGAAAAGACGCCAAGACGCCACCGCCCGCAGCTTAAAGCCGCAGTTCGCACCGGGCGACCGTCACCGCCCGGCCGCGTAATTTTACGCGATCGCCCCGGACCTCGCATTGCAGGTCCGCGCCGCGTTTCGGATGGGCCTGGTAGTAGTCGAGTTGCGCCTTGCCGGTCAGGCTTTGATACAGCGGCGCCAACATGCAATGCAGCGAGCCGGTCGCCGGGTCCTCAGCAATGTCAAATCCCGGCGCGAAGAAGCGGCTGACCACGTCATAGGGCTTTTCGCTGTCGGCCGTAGCCGTTACGGCGACATGCCGTTCCCTGTAGACCGAGCCCTGATACGACGGCAATGCCGCAAGATCAGGCTTCAAATCGCGCACGGCGGCTTCCGAGTCCACCAGCCTGGCGATCAGCGCCGGGCCGTCATAGACCGCGACGGGCCGGACACCCAGGGCGGCTTCCAGTTCGGGAAAATCCGCGCGCGGCTCTGGTACATAGGCCGGAAAGTCCATTTCCAGACGGCCGCCTTCAAGCCGTCTGACCGTCAATGTCCCTGACAAGGTGTCGAACCGCACTTCTGGCACGTCGAGGCCGAGTTCCTGGAACAGCACGTGCGCGGACGCCAGGGTGGCGTGGCCGCACAACAAAACCTCAACGGCAGGGGTAAACCAGCGCAGTCCAAACCGGCCCTGCACCTCTGTTTTCAGGAGGTAGGCCGTTTCCGCCTGATTGTTTTCCATGGCCAGCGCCGCCATGAACGCGTCTTCAGGCCACGTGCCGAACGGCTCAACCACACAGGCCGGATTGCCCTTGAACGGTTCGGAAGCGAAGGCGTCGACCAGATACTGGCGCATGGGATGTCCTTTAAATCAAAAGGCCCTCCGCCATGAGGCGAAGGGCCTGAGCGTCATTATTATGGCTGTATCAGGATTTTTTCGCCTTGGCCGCAACGTCATGCATGTTGATCTTGATACCGCCGGGCATGACCATGTCGCCTGGTTTCATATCACCGCAGTCACCGAGATACTTGCCGTCGACCTCGACCGTGGTCGGCTTCATGGCCGGCGGATCGTAGCTCTGCTCAATCTTCTGGTGATAGCCGGCGTCGGTCAATTCCATGTGCATCTTGCTGTTGATGGTCATGCCCTGGCTTTTGCAGACGCTGTCGACGTCGATATTGTTGCCCAGGCGCGAGGTCCGGGTGGTGGTGCAATCCAGCTTGCCGGGGTTGGACGAGCCCAGCTTGGCAAAGTCGGTGCTCAGGCTGGCGTCGAGGCACATCTTCGTGACCATCGGCTGGCTCATGCCGGGGATATGGCTGGTCATCTCCCAGCCGCCGGGCTTCAGGCCTTGCCCCAGATCAGCTGAGCCGCCGGCGGTGGCTGCGGCAGGCGTCCCGCTGGCGGCCGCGGCGCTCGAAGCGCCCTCACCCGCCGGTGCCGCCGGTTTCGAGCAGGCCGTCAGCGCGGTCAAACCGAGCACGGCCAGGGTTATACAAACGTCATAACGCACTTTACGCATCGGTTTCCTCCGGTTTTGACTGATATAACAGCAGGCGCACGGCACCCGCGCCTAGTGGAGCCACAGGCCCCCATACCTGTCAACGTTAATGCTTGTGATCACGATCGCTGTTGCTAAACTCGCCGCCAGACGACAAAGGCAATGACATGCGCGACATCCCCCACTTCATCAACGGCAAATCCGTACCCGGCATATCCAGCCGTTTCGGCGACGTTTTCGACCCTAATACGGGCAGGGTTCAGGCCCGTGTCGGCCTGGCGTCGGCGCCCGAGGTCGATAGCGCCGTGCAGGGCGCGCTCAAGGCCCAGCCTGCCTGGGCGGCGATGAATCCGCAGCGCCGGGCGCGTGTCATGTTCGCCTTCAAGGCCTTGCTGGAAAAGCACATGGACGAACTGGCGGTGCTGCTGTCATCCGAACACGGCAAGGTGGTCGCCGATTCGAAAGGCGATATCCAGCGCGGCCTCGAGGTGGTCGAATTCGCCTGCGGCATCCCTCACCTCCTCAAGGGCGATTACAGTCTGGGCGCCGGGCTGGGCATCGACGTCTATGCCATGCGGCAGCCCTTGGGTGTGGTCGCCGGTATTACGCCGTTCAACTTCCCGGCCATGATCCCGCTATGGATGTCGGCCGTCGCCCTGGCCTGCGGCAATGCCTTTATCCTCAAGCCTTCGGAGAAAGACCCGTCCGTGCCGGTCCGGCTGGCGGAATTGCTTATGGAAGCGGGCCTACCCGAAGGCGTTTTTCAAGTCGTGCAAGGCGACAAGGTCGCAGTCGATGCCCTGGTCGCGCATCCGGATATCCAGGCCATTTCGTTTGTTGGCTCGTCGGACATCGCCGCTCAGGTCTATGCGACCGGAACAGCGCACGGCAAGCGCGTTCAAGCCATGGGCGGCGCCAAGAACCACGGCATCATCCTGCCCGACGCCGACCTCGATCAGGCGGTCAAGGACATCGTCGGCGCGGCTTACGGCTCGGCCGGCGAACGCTGCATGGCCATGCCGGTGGCCGTGCCGGTCGGCGCCCGAACGGCTGACGCCTTTCTGGAGCGCATGACCGATGCCGCCCGCAACCTCAAGGTCGGGATTTCCACCGACGCCGAGGCGCACTACGGCCCGGTGATTTCCGCCGCCCACAAACAGAAGATCGAATCCTACATCCAGATGGGTGTCGACGAAGGCGCCGAGTTGGTGCTCGACGGCCGAGGGTTGAGCCTGCAAGGCCATGAGGACGGCTTCTTCCTGGGGCCGACCCTGTTCGACCACGTCACCCCGGAGATGAAAAGCTATCAGGACGAGATCTTCGGTCCGGTCCTGCAGATCGTGCGCGCCGAAACGCTTGAGGAAGCCATCGCCCTGCCAAGCCGCCATGCCTACGGCAACGGCGTCGCCATTTTCACCCGTAACGGTCTGGCGGCGCGCGAATTCGCCGCCCGCGTCGAAGCCGGCATGGTCGGCATCAATGTGCCGATCCCGGTACCGGTGGCCTATCACAGCTTCGGCGGCTGGAAGCGCTCGGCCTTCGGCGACATGAACCAGTATGGCGAGGACGGCGTACGCTTCTATACGAAGATCAAGACCGTCACCCAGCGCTGGCCTGACGGCGATCTCGGCGACCAGGCCTTTATCATTCCGACCCTGTCGTGAGCGAAGCCGAAGTCCTGACGCGGGTCGAAAACGGCATTGGGGTGCTGACGCTCAATCGGCCCAAGGCTTTGCATGCCCTGACCACCGACATGTGCCGGATCATCAGTGCCGCTTTGGCTGAATGGGAGGCGGATAGCTCTGTTCGGGCCGTGATGATCGAAGCCGCCGAAGGCACACGCGGCTTCTGCGCCGGCGGCGATATCCGCAGGGCCGCTCAAAGCGCCCGCGGCGACGGCGCGGAAGCCGCTGAATTCTTTGCGGTGGAATATCGGCTCAACGCCCAGATCAAGCGCTTTCCAAAGCCCTATATAGCGATCATGGATGGCATCGTCATGGGCGGTGGCGCGGGCATCTCTGTGCATGGCTCACACCGGATCGCCACCGAACGAACTGTGTTCGCCATGCCGGAGACGGGTATCGGCCTGTTCCCGGATGTCGGCGGCAGTTGGTTCCTGCCGCGCCTTGCGGGCGAGCTCGGGACATGGCTGGCCCTGACCGGCACGCAATTGCGTGGCCCCGATGTTCATGCCGCCGGCCTGGCGACACACCTTGTGCTTTCGACCGGGCTTCCAGGCTTGAAAGAGCAACTCCTCGCCCAGGGCACCGATTTCGACCGTTTGCTGGCGCCTTACGGGAAGCCCACACTCCCCTCGTTCGACCCGCATGTGGCAATCATCGATCGCTGTTTCGGCCAGGACACTATGCTCGACGTCCTGGCGGCTCTGGACGCCGAGCCAAGCGAATGGGCCAAGGCACAGGCGGACATCCTAGGGTCGCGGTCGCCCTTGTCCTGTTGCGTTGCCCTGAAGCAACTCCGTATCGGCCGGCAACTGACAGATTTCCAGTCGGCCATGCGGATGGAATACCGGATTGCCTGTCACATCACCCGTATGAACGACTTTTCCGAAGGCGTCCGCGCGGTGTTAGAAGACAAAGACAACCAACCACGATGGGCACCAGATTCCCTTGAAACCGTGGAGAATACTATGGTCGAACGGATGTTTTTCCCGCTCGATTCGCCCCTTGCCGACATCTTCTGATAAGGTGAAGCGAAGACTAACCCAAGCCATTGGCGGTCCGTTAACCGTCGGAGCGCATGCTCGGCCATCAGTATCAAGGCTGGGGTCAAGCCATGCGTATTTTGGTTCTTTCCGCTCTCATTGCGACGACGTGTCTGCCGAACCTGGCATCTGCCAGGGACTTGTCCGGAGACGTGCTCGATCTCGTCAATGCCGAACGTGCCCGGCACGGCTGCCCGCCGCTGCAACTTAACCCGCAACTGGTCCGTGCCGCCGAGCGCCAGAGCCGCCAGATGGCCACGCAGGACTTCTTCAGCCACAACGATCCGGACGGCACCACGCCGAGCCAGCGCGTCAAGGCCACCGGGTACGTCTTTCAGATGATCGGCGAGAATATCGAAGCCGGCACCGATAATGCCGAACAGGCCGTTGATGTCTGGATGCACAGCCCTGGCCACCGCGCCAATATCCTGACCTGCGCCTTTCGCGAGACCGGTATTGCCATCTATGACCAGGCAGATGACCAGCCTTTGACAGGCCAGCCGGCGGCATACAGATACTACTGGACGCAGGTCTTCGCCCTGCCGCTGCGCTAGGCGCGCAGGCCTTCGAGATATTGCGTCAGCTGCCGGATGCAGGTCTGGATCAGGCCCGGCGCCTGGGCGTTCTTGGCCAGTGACAAGTAGCCTTCATAGGTGGCGACGACGAAGGTGGCGGCTTCGCGCGGATCGATATCGCGACGCACCACGCCATTGGCCTGCCCCAGCCGCAGCGCGTCGGCAATGCCGCCAATCCAGCCGGTAAAAATACGCGACAGCCGTATCCGGAACCCTTCGTCGACCGGCGACATTTCCTGCGCCAGATTGTTGAGCGGACACCCGCCCGTCACGTGCATTTCCTGCAGTGACGTTCCGCCGACAATGCCAATCAGGGCGCCGATCGGATCGTCGGTATCATCCAACGGCGCCAGCCATTTCGCCGTCATGACACCGGCGATCAGTTGTTCAATGACGGCATGACCGAGCGCTTCCTTGCTGCCGAAGTGGTGATAGAGCGCGCCCTTGGTCAGGCCGGCACGGGCCAGGATGGAATTGATATCGCTGCCCTGATAGCCGGTGCGATAGATTTCCTCGAAAGCGGCCGCAATCAATCGTTCGCGGGTCGCTGCAGCGTCGCGTCGGGCCAGGTTGACAGGGTTTTCCATCAAGAACATACCAACCGGTATGTATGATTGTGTCGGCTTGGTCAAGGAAAATGGCTGGAAGCTCCGGCCATGCTGACATAAACTGGCACCAATTGGTCCTATCAGAAGCCCTTAGTGTGTTGTTGCGTTCCCCCCAAATGCGTTGTTTTACGGATGTAAAAACACATGTCCCGCGCCACCCGTCTCCTTGATCTGCTTCAGCTTTTGCGCCGCCATCGCTATCCGGTCGCCGGCGCTGAACTGGCGCACGAACTCGATATCTCGTTGCGAACGCTCTATCGCGACATCGGCGCCCTGCAGGCTCAAGGCGCGCATATCGAAGGCGAACCGGGCGTCGGCTATGTGCTACGGCCGGGATACATGCTGCCACCGCTGATGCTGAGCCAGGAAGAGCTTGAGGCGCTGGTGCTCGGTACGCGCTGGGTGGCGGATCGCGGCGATGTGCGATTGGCCGAAGCGGCGCAGAATGCCCTGACTAAAATCGCCGCCGTCCTGCCCAAAGATATGAGCGACGAGCTAGAATCCACCGGCCTAATCGTCGCCCCCGCCTGGCCACCGATCGACAGCCCCATCGACCTGGGCGAAGTGCGCGCGGCCATCCGCTCAGAAAGCTGTATCGACCTGGGTTATGTCGATCTAAAGGGCATCACGACGCAGCGCGAAGTCTGGCCGATCGCGCTTGGCTTTTTTGACCATGTGCGGCTGTTGATCGTGTGGTGCGAACTGCGCCAGGCCTTCCGGCATTTTCGCACGGACCGCATCCTGACCTGGCAGCCTTTGGGGCGCCGATATCCGAAACGGCGCGCCGCCCTTCTTAAAAGCTGGCGCGCCGAACGGGACGCGGAAAAAGCCGCCTGTCAATAATGGAACTATTAAGGCGCCGGCAAATCAATCATGGATTTCCCATGACGAAGTTGCCGTCATTGACTCTTTGCAGGTGGCCGGCCGATAAAATACCATGCGATTCCTCCAGCCTGGAGAGCCTTCATGGTGGCGTCCGATATTAAGCTCGATGACAGTTGGAAAGAGGCGCTCGGCGCTGAATTCGACAAGCCCTACATGACCAAACTGAAGCATTTTCTTCAGGCTGAAAAGGCGGCGGGCAAGCGCATCTTCCCAAAGGGCAGCGAGTACTTCCGGGCGCTTGATCTTACGCCGCTCGACAAGGTTCGGGTGGTGATCCTGGGCCAGGACCCGTACCATGGTGAAGGCCAGGCACATGGCCTGAGCTTTTCGGTTCGTCCCGGCGTTCGGCAACCGCCATCGCTGATAAACATCTACAAGGAACTCCAGGCCGATCTCGGCATTGCACCGGCACGGCATGGCTTTCTGGAACACTGGGCCAAGCAGGGCGTACTGCTGCTCAACAGTGTGCTGACCGTCTCCATGGGCCAGGCGGCTGCCCATCAGGGCCAAGGGTGGGAGCAGTTCACCGACGCGGTCATTCGCGCGGTCAACAGTCAGCCGCATCCGGTCGTATTTATTCTGTGGGGATCTTACGCCCAGAAGAAGGCGGCTTTTGTCGACACTTCGCGCCACTTGGTCATCAAATCGGCGCACCCCTCGCCGCTGTCGGCGCATAACGGCTTTCTGGGCAGCAGGCCATTTTCAAAGGCAAATGCCTTTCTCGAGTCCAAGGGTTATCCGCCTATAGACTGGAAGTTGCCCGAACTCGCGGAAGCGTGAAACGTTCGTAAAGTACCATATGGCGATGTTTTACAAGCCGTCGACCGTCACAGCGTGACCACTCAAGGCTTGGCAATAGTCGCGCTGACGAACGGCATGATCGCGTGCCGCGATGCCATGCATTTTAAGACTGTCGCTGAGCAGATCACCGCACTGTGCCGCGGTCGCTGCCACGTTCTCAGACAGGCTCAGATGATAACAAACGCGGCGCATGGTGTAGGTTTCACGGTCAAAGCCATTGACCATTTGCGCGCGCTGACGAGCATTGCCGTAGTTATAACCGCTGGACGAGGTTACCGGCCATTGCGCCTCGGCATAACAATCGGCCAGAGCTTGCCGGTTTTGATGTCCTTGCGTCACACCGGCAAAGGCCGGGGCCGTGGCAGCCATCAGGCTTAGCGACAACAACGAAAGCAGGGTCTTTGAAAACATGGCAACACCGGACTGAAACATCGTCTTTGCGACTGCAAGGTCCGGGCCAGCCTAAGGCGCGCGTGTTTCCAGCGCCAGAGCGTGCAACGGACCACTCAGCAGGTCGGCCAGAGCCTTGTTGACCAGTTGGTGCTGACGGACGCGCGGCAGGTCGCGAAAGGCTTCGGCGACGATATAGGCCTTATAGTGATCCCCGTCGCCGGCCAGATCGTCGATGCGAATATCGGCGCCGGGAAAGGCCGCTTCGAGACGGGCCTGAAGTTCGATTTGGGCAATCGCCATGGCGGAGTTCCTTTGTAAACGCGGCCGATGTACGCGAAAGTCTAATCCACGGCCAGAATAATATGCGATGCTTTGATAAGCGCCTGGGCCGGTTGGCCAACCGTGAGCCCCATTTCCTGCCGCGACGCCTGCGTCACGATGGCCGCCATTGTCTTGCCATCGCCGATTTGCAGGATGACTTCGTCATTGACCGCGCCGGGAGTAATGGCGGTGATCGTGCCCTTTACCTGATTGCGTGCCGAGATGGGCAACCGGTCGTGCCCCATCGCCAGAATGACGAAGCTCGATTTGATCAGCGCCAGAGCCGGTTTGCCGGGTCTCAAACCGAGATTTTCGACGCTTTCACGCGTCACCGTTGCGCACAGCTCGATGTCGTCCGAGACCTTTAACAGGACTTCGCTGTTGACCGCGCCTTCACGAACCGCGGTGACAAGCCCACGATAGGTGTTTCGTGCGCTGGTTTTCATCGACAGGCTTCGCAAAAGTGCCTCCATTCCGTCCTCCTGGGCGTCGAGCAAGGCCTGAACCCTGCCGGCATAGTCCTCCAGAACGCCCTCGATACGGTCGAAGGCTTCAATCAACGCCCACCCGGCCGCAGTGACCTCAGCCTTGCCGCCGCGGCTTCCTCCGGTTCGGGCCTGAACCAGCGGCCGCGTCGACAGGTTGTTCAGGGCCTGGACGGCGTCCCAAGCCCCTTTGTAGCTCAGGCCCACCACCTTGGCTGCTGCCGCGATCGAGCCTTGGTCGGCAATCTGGCGCAACAGGCGGATGCGAGATTCGCCCACAGCCGACTCCCGTCCTTTACGGAGCAGCAACTGGGCTTTCAAATTCAGATCTTCGTCCACTCGGACCTCTCTTTGCACCAGTGTGCCATAGACGATTTCCGAAACGCAATCGCTATGGCACAGCGGTGACAGTTCGCGAATTTCGGCAGTTTTTCAAGCCGAACCGCGCACCTGTTTCGTTATGCAGATTGACTGCATAACGCTTGCATGCTTTGAGCCAGTACAGGCACAACGGCGTGTCCCTGCGAATCGACCTAATTTGTACGCAGCCTTCCAGACCACTGACGGTCCGGACCTCATGTTCTCCATTCGATGAAGGTCCTGTTCTTATGACAGCCATTTCCCCCTCGCCGTTTCGTCTTTTCACCAGCGCGATCGCTATCGGCATGGCCATGAGCTTTTCGCCCGCCGAGGCCAAGGCGCCGCGCCAGCCGACAGCGGCCGAAATCCTCGCCCAAACCCAGAAGATGCTCGCCGATCAACGCGCCGAATTCGAGCGCCGTGACGCCGAACGCCAGGCGCAGATCGATGCTCTCCAGACGCAGGTGAGCGCCCTGTCCGGACAGCTCCAGGCCGTAAAAACGCGAGCCGATGTGCCGCCCCCGCCGCCAACGGCCGCTCAGGTCGCCGCTGTCCTGCCCAAGCCCGACACCACCGTCACCATGAAGAAGGGCACGGCGACGATCGCTTCGGCGGACGCCGACTATTCGGTCGCCTTCCATGGTGTGTTCCAGCTCGATTCCGCCAGCTACGACCAGTCGAAAACCCTGCCCGCAGCGGTCACAGCGCGAGATCTCAATTCCGGCGTCAATTTCCGCCGCGCCCGCGTCGGCATGAACGGCAAGATCGCCAAGGATTTCGATTACAACATCCTGCTCGACTTCGGTGGCGCCGGCGCTGAAGACGTCGGCCGGTTCCACGAAGCCTGGATACAGTATTCCGGCTTCAAGTCGGCCAAGATCCGCTTCGGCGAATTCGCCCCCAATGTCGGCCTGGCCGACGCCGGATCGACCAACGCTTCGCCGTTCATGGAACGCCCGACGTCAGCCGAAGTGGCGCGCAATGTCGCCGGCGGCGATACGCGCATGGGCCTGGCGGTGTTCAACACAACTGACCGCTGGCTGTGGTCGCTGGCGCTGACCGGCAACACGGTGTCGCAGCTCAATACCCAGGCGACCGCCTTCACCGCCGTCAATACGGATGAGCAGCTGGGCATGACGGCGCGCGTCGCCGGCACGCCGTTCCGGGGCTTCGACTGGCTGGTTCACACCGGCATCAACTACTCCGCCATCATCAATCCTGGCGATGCCGGAGCAACGGCTGCCACGCGTTATCCGGTGCAGTTGCGCGACCGGCCGGAACTGCGTGTCGATGGCGCGCGCCTGATCGACACCGGCGCGCTGAACGCCCAGTCGGCGGTGGCGACAGGTGTTGAACTGGGCTGGCAATACAAGGGCTTCTATGCTGCCGCCGAAGCGTTCGACTATGACATCAAGCGCTTCGACCCGGCTGCCGGCGTCACCAACCCCAGCTTTTCCGGCTGGTACGTCGAAGGCGGCTTGTCGCTCACTGGTGAAGCACGCAAGTACAATACCGCTACCGGCGCCTTCGACGGCGTCGTGCCACGCGCCAATTTCAATCCGGCAAGCGGCCAATGGGGCGCGTTCGAGCTGGTTGGGCGCTGGTCGACCCTCGACCTCAACTACCACGCCGATGCCGCCACCGCCGCCGACCGGGTGCGCGGCGGCAAGCAGGATATTGCCACGCTTGGGCTTGACTGGCAGCTCAATCCGGGTGTTCGCTTCGTCTTCGAGGGACAAAGCGTCAAGATCGAACGGCTGAATGCCGCCGGTGCCGAAATCGGCCAGAAATACAATGCCTATGCCGTCCGCAGCCAATTCAGCTTCTAAGGGTGCCCTCATGAACCTCAAGTCCCTCCTTATCGCCGCCGGCGCGTGCTTAAGTTTCGCCCTGTCCGTGCCCGCCATGGCCAGCGACGTCCAGGTCGCGGTCGCCGCCAACTTTACCGACACCGCCAAGGAGATCGCCACCGCCTTCGAAAAGAAGACCGGCAATCATGTGGTCATGAGCTTTGGCCCGTCCGGCGGCTTTTTCAGCCAGATCGAGCAAGGTGCGCCGTTCGAAGTCTTCCTGAGTGCCGACGCCGAACGGCCGGTGAAACTCGAAGCCGATGGCTTCGGTATCAAAGGCACGCGCTTCGTCTATGCCTACGGCACGCTGGTGCTGTGGAGCGCGACGCCGGGCCTGGTCGATAACAAGGGCGCGGTTCTGGCCAAGGGCCAGTTCGAACATCTGGCCATCGCCGACCCGGCGTCGGCGCCCTACGGCGTGGCGGCTATCGAGACGATGAAGAAGATGGGCCTGTACGACAAGCTCCAGGCCAAGATCGTCAAGGGCACTTCGATCGCTCAGGCCTATACTTTTGTGAACACGGGCTCGGCCGAGCTGGGCTTCATCGCCCTGTCGCAGGTCTACAAGTTCCCGCGGGGCTCGATATGGTACGTTCCGAAAGACAGCTACACCGCCATCGATCAGCAGGCGATCCTGCTGAAACCCGGCGAGAATGATCCGGCGGCGCGCGCCTATCTCGACTTCCTCAAGAGCCCGGAAGCCGTTAAAATCATCAAATCCTACGGTTACGAGGTCCGTTGATGCATTGGGGGGGCGTTGAAGATGCGGTGCGGGTGACGGTCGTTCTGGCGGCCACGACCACCTTATGCCTGCTCGTCATCGCCACCCCGATTGCCTGGTGGCTGTCACGGCGGCGTAATCTGTTCAAGGACGTGATTACGGCAATTGTTGCCTTGCCGATCGTGCTGCCGCCAACCGTGCTCGGCTTCTACCTGCTGGTCGCCATGGGCCCGCAAAGCCCGCTCATGGCGTGGCTTCAGCCGTTCGGCATCCGTACACTCAACTTCACCTTTGCCGGTCTGGTTATCGGCTCGATCGTCTATTCGCTGCCATTTGCCGTGCAGCCCCTGCGCAATGCGTTCGAGACCATGGGGGAGCGGCCCTTCGAAGTGGCCGCGACCCTGCGGGCGGCTCCATTCGACCGGTTTGTCAGCGTGGCCTTGCCCTTGGCACGCAAAGGGTTCCTGACGGCCGCCCTGCTCGTTTTCGCCCATACGGTGGGTGAGTTCGGCGTCGTGCTGATGATCGGCGGCGCCATCCCCGGCAAAACCGAGGTGGTCTCGATCCGCATCTACCAGATGGTCGAGCAGATGGACTGGGCCGGCGCGCATCAGCTGGCCGGCGGCCTGCTGGTCTTTGCCTTTATCGTCCTGCTGGGCCTGCTGGTTATCGATCGCAAGTTCGGCCAGGTGCAACGCGGAGACGCGTCATGAGCGTGATCGACGTCAGCCTGAAAGGTGTGGTCGGTGGCTTTGGGCTGGACGCGGCTTTCGAAGTTCCGGCTGCTGGTATCACCGCCATATGGGGACCGTCCGGATCGGGTAAGACGACGCTGCTGCGCGCGATTTGCGGTTTGACGCGATTGGGCGGCCATGTCCGGATCAGCGGCCAAGCCTGGCAGGACGGCCGGACCTTTGTGCCAGTATATAAGCGTGGCGTTGGCTATGTTTTTCAGGAAGCCAGTCTGTTCCCGCACCTCAGCGTGCGCGGCAATCTCGACTATGCCCGTAAACGCAGCGGTGCCGATGATTTCGATAGTATTGTCGACCTGCTGCGCATCCGGCCGCTGCTGTCGCGGGGCGTCGGAGCCCTGTCGGGCGGCGAGCGGCAACGCGTGGCGCTGGGCCGGACATTATTGTCTGCGCCTTCCCTGCTGCTGATGGACGAACCGCTGACCAGCCTCGACACCACTGCCAAGGCCGATATCCTGCCGCTGATCCGCGAGATCGGTCAGCGGGTGCCCGTCCTATATGTCAGCCACGATGCCAGCGAAATCGCCGCCCTCACCGATCGCGTCCTGCGCATGCAGGCCGGACAGGTCACAGCGGCCACCGCGCCGGCATCGCTCGCCGGATTGACTGAAACGCAAATTCGCGCCCTGGCACAGGCCGCACTGACCGCAGGGCTTCAGCCGTAATCCTCTGGCATCCGCGGCCGGATTTGGCTATGTCCGGCACATGGCAATTCAGAAAATTTATGACGGCGCCGAACCGGTCCGCGTCAACAAATGGCTGGCGCAGAGCGGTCTGTGCTCGCGCCGCGAAGCCGACAGCCTGATCGCCGATGGCCGTGTGCGCATCGACGGCGAGACGATCAGCGACGCCGGGCGCAAGATCCTGCCCGGTCAGACGCTGGCTTTGGATGACGGCGCGGCCGCCGAACTGCAAAGCCGGATGACGGTGCTCTACCACAAGCCGGTCGGCGTCGTATCGGGTCAGCCAGAACCCGGCGAAACGCCGGCGGTGCGCATGATCCGCCGCGCCAACGTCTTTGGCCCGGCGGATGTCTTTCCTGGCGCGCATTCGAAGCTGGCGCCGGTCGGGCGGCTCGACAAGGATTCGCGCGGGCTTCTGGTCCTGTCGGAAGACGGCGTGCTGGCCAAGGCGATCATTGGGCCGGATTCCGAGCTGGAAAAGGAATATCGCGTGCGGGTGCGCGGCGATATCTTCGAGGAAAAGCTCAAATGGCTGCGCCACGGCCTGGAACTGGACGGCCGCAAGCTCAAGCCCGCCAAGGTCACCCAGACCGCCGAACAGTCCCTGACCTTCATCCTCACCGAAGGCCGTAACCGTCAGATTCGGCGGATGTGCGACATGTGCGAATTGCGCGTCATCGACCTGTTCCGCGTCCGCATCGGGCCCCTGCACCTCGGCAACCTGCCCGAAGGCGAGTGGCGGCTGCTGACGCCCGCAGAACGCACCGCGCTCACCGGTCAAGGCTGACCGCCGACATGCCGGAAGGTCAGTGACAAGCGACGGGTGCGCGGCTGGACCAGCCCGCCGACGCGGTCGCTTTTACGGCCGACAATGCCATGCAGCCAATGATGCCGCGCTTCGCCGCGCATGATGACCAGGCTGCGCGGTTGCAAATAATAGGAACGCGCGGCATGGCCAGGTCGGGTGAAATCCATCATCACCGCCCCGCCCAAGCTGATGATCGCCACAGTCTGGATGCGTTCGGCGTCACGGTCCTTATGTGCGCCAATGCCCTGGCCCGGAAAATATTCGTTGATTAGGGCACGATCGGGAACGCCGGGAAACCAGCCTTCGCCATACAGCCGTTCGGCAAGCGGTTTCAGCCACTCCGGCAAGGGCTGCGGCACATATTCATCGGTCTGTCCCAACACCGTATCGTCATAGGCCCAGCCATACCATTGCCGTCGCCGCTGCAGTTCCATAGACCAGGGCTGGGTATCGACGTGCGCGATCAAGGATTGCTCTTCTGACGCCGTAATATAGTCAGGCCGGTAGTAAAGTCCGTCAATTGGCACGGGCTCCAGCACCTCGAACAGCGAATGCCGCTCGAAGCCCTGCGCCCGCCGCGCCTCCTCCAGCCAGGGTTTAGGTTGTGCCGCCATTTCCGCTGCCCTCAAACTTCAGAACAAATAGTGAACAAATTATTTGACATTGGCAAGCCCGTCTGCGAAAAATTTGTCCGGCCGACGGACTCAGGGCAGGCAGCCACGTATAAGGGCCCGACACGAATACGGACTGGAGAGGCAAAATGAAGCTGGCAATCCGATCGCTCCTGATGGTTGTGGCTGCCCTATTGTACGCCTGCCCGGCATTCGCCGAGGTCAGGCTGCCGCATATCTTCGGCGACCACATGGTGCTGCAGTCGAACCAGCCGGTGCCCGTATGGGGAACGGCTGATCCAAATGAGCGGGTGACGGTCAGGTTTGGCAGGCAGACGCAGCGCGCGACCGCGGACGCCGCCGGCCAATGGCGCCTGACTTTGAAGCCGCTCGCGCGTTCCAATGTCGCGGCCGAAATGACCGTAAAGGGGGCAAAGGAGTCGAAAGTCTTCAACGATGTGCTGGTCGGCGAAGTCTGGCTGGCGTCGGGCCAGTCGAACATGCAAAAGCCGCTCGGGCCGCGCGAAGGCGAGAAGCCGACCTTCAATTACGAAGACGAACTGAAAGCGGCGGACATTCCGGAAATCCGGCTGTTCAAGGTCAAGAAGCAGAAGGCCAAGACGCCCGGCGGCGATGTCGACGGCATGTGGGTCGTATGTAGCCCGGCTTCGGTCATGGATGTGCAGTTTTCCGCCGCCGCCTATTATTTCGGTAAAAGCATTCACGCCACTGTCGGCGCGCCAGTCGGCCTGATCGATTCCACCTGGGGCGGGACGCGGATCGAACCGTGGACCTCGCCTACCGGCTTTCCCATGGTGCCGTCGCTCAAGCCATATGCTGATGCGGCGAAGACGCCCGGCACAATGGTAGATGTCAGCGAAGTGTCGACGCTGTTCTACGGCATGATCCAGCCGCTGATCCCTTACGCTATCAAGGGCGCAATCTGGTATCAGGGCGAGTCCAACATTATCGGCACCGAAGATGGTGACTGGTACGCCGATAAGATGACCGCGCTGGTTCAAGGCTGGCGCAAGGATTGGGGCATGGAGTTTTCGTTCTACTACGTCCAGGTCGCACCGCACCTGTACCACGTCTATCGTTCCGCCACCGTCTCAGATGCCGAGGCGACGCCGCGCCTCTGGGAGGCCCAGACGGCCTCGATGCGCCTGCCGAAAACCGGCATGGTGGTGACGACGGACATTGTCGACGACCTGTTCGATATTCACCCCCGCGACAAGAAGGACGTCGGTGAGCGGCTGGCGCGCTGGGCGCTCAACCGCGACTACGGTCACCCGGAGATCGTCGCATCGGGGCCGTTGTTCAGAAGCGCGGACTTCGGCGATGGCAAGGCGACAGTGCAATTCGACAACCCCGGCGGCGGGCTGGTGGCACGCGACGGCAAGGCGCTGAGCTGGTTTACGCTGGCTGGCAAGGATGGCCGTTTCTGGCCGGCAGCAGCGGTGATTGACGGAGACCACGTGGTCGTGACCAGCCCGAAAGTGCCAGAGCCTGTCGTCGTCCGCTTCGGCTGGGACGAGGCCGCTCAGCCCAATCTGGCCAACTCTGCCGGCCTGCCCGCCGTGCCGTTCCGGAGCGACAATCCGTTCGGCGCGCCAATCCCGGCTTACGTGCCCTAGGTTATTTCGGCTTACGGTAAGCGGCCAGATCCGGCTGGTTCTTGATCAGCAGGTCGGCCACCATGCTGCCGAAGAATTCCGCACCGGTGGTCTGGTTGAGATGGGTGTAGTCAAACGGCTGCTGGCTGTTGTCCTGCGCTTGGGAAGCGTCCTTCTCGACCTTCGGCGGGACGGATGTGCCAGTCGCTTCAGTATCCAGGACGTTCTGCGGGATCGGTCCGCCGGCCAGGGTGTGATTGGCCTTAACCAGGCCCATGGCCTGCACAGCTTTCTGGCTCTCGGCAAACAGGTCGATCAGCGGCAGGTGATCGGTAATGGCGACATTATGCATCGAGGCGGCAAACGGCGCAACGCGATCGGGCAGCAATTGGCCATCGACGAAATCCCGCATGGTCAAGGGTGTAACCAGGATGAAGACCGCGCCCGTTGCCTTGGCTTCCTTGGCGTACCCCGACAGGTTGGGCGGGTATTCCCACAAGACGTCGGTGTGGCGTTCCGGTTTTGGCGAACCGTCATTGTGGCCGAACTGCATGAGCACATAGGTCTTGGCGTAGGGCGTGCCGTCGGGCGCATTCGGCTTTTGCAGTTCGGACATGATGTCCTTGTCCCAGATGCCATCGACACGATAGCTCTTGGTACTGCGTCCACCGCGACCGCCATTAACGCAGGTCACTTCCGGCCTAAATTGCGCGCAAAAGGCATCGCCGTAGCCGCTTTTGTGCGCCTGGGTCGAATCGCCGACCAGGACGATCCGGACGGGCGACAGCTTTGCAGCAGGCGCGGCCGCTGCGGCCGCTCCCGCAACCAGAGCCAAGCATAGCGCCGTAAAACAGCCGAAAACAGGTTTGAGCATCAATCCCTCCATGAATGCCGCGCGGGCTTTTTTATTAAAACGCACGTTTTGCGCCGTCCCGTTGCGTCAACCGGCTTGCGCCGGCGGCTGTTATCGATCACAAATCGTGAAAACCCTGACGATGCCGGCGCAAGTCACACAATGCGTTGATATAACATGCGATTTTTCTCGTGAAATTCGCACGCGCCCGTGAAGCCACTAATAAAAATGCCACAGGAAACAGAACGATGATCAAGCACATGCTAACGGGAGCCTGCCTGGCTGCCCTTCTGGCTGCCGGCGCGGCCAACGCCGCTCCCGCCGCGCCTGCCAGTATGCCGGCCGGTATCTGGACGCCGGATCAGGGCGACGGCACCTACATCAATCCTGTGCTGAACGGCGACTATTCCGACCCGGACGCAACGCGGGTCGGCGATGACTTTTACCTGACGGCGTCGTCCTTCACCAATGCGCCGGGCCTGCCTATCCTGCATTCGAAGGACCTGGTGAACTGGACGATCATTGGCTACGCGCTGCCGAAAGTGACCCCGGTGGCGCACTTTGAGACGCCACGCCATGGTGGCGCGGTCTGGGCGCCGGCCATCCGTTTCCATGACGGACTGTTCTACATCTATTATCCCGATCCGGATTTCGGCATCTACGTCACCACGGCCAAGGACCCGGCAGGCCCCTGGTCGGAGCCCAAGCTGATCGACCCGACCAAGGGCGCCATCGACCCCTGTCCGTTCTGGGACGACGATGGCCAGGCGTGGCTGGTGCACGGGTGGGCGGCATCGCGCGCCGGGCAGGAAAACAAGAACATCATCTCGCTATACAAGATGTCGGCCGATGGCATGAGCATTACCGGCGAACGCCAGGACATCATCAAGGGTGACGCTGTGCCGAAGTCGCCGACTTCGGAGGGCCTGAAGCCGTGGTTCACGACCGAAGGCCCCAAGATCTACAAGCGCAACGGCTGGTACTACGTCTTCACGCCGACCGATGGCGTCAAGGGCGGCTTCCAAGGCGTGTCGCGCGCCAAGACGATCAGCGGTCCCTATGAAAGCCGCAACGTGCTGGATCAGGGCGCGACCGACATCAACGGCCCGCACCAGGGCGCGTGGGTGACGACACCGTCCGGCGAGGACTGGTTCCTGCACTTCCAGGATACGGATTCCTATGGCCGCCGTGTGTGGCTGGAACCGATGGTGTGGAAGAACGACTGGCCGGTCATCGGCCAGAAGCAGGGCAAGAACGACTACGGCCAGCCCGTGCTGCGCTACAAGAAGCCGAACGTCGCCAAGCAGCCGATCGCTGTGCCGGCGGTCAATGACGATTTCAGCAAGGGCTTTAATCTCGGCTGGCAATGGAATGCCAATCCGCGCGACGATTGGGCGGATACGTCGGCGCGGCCGGGCTATCTGCGGCTGAAATCAATCTCCAGTTCGGCCAATCTGTGGGAGGCGCCAAACCTCCTGACACAAAAATTGCCTGGCCAGACCTTTACGGCTACCGTCAAGCTCAGCCTGGCGGCGAAGACGGTGGGTGAACGCGCGGGCCTCGTGGTTTACGGCTATAATTACGGCTGGATCGGCTTGGAAAACACCGCCAAGGGCGTGCGTCTGGTACAGGCGACGCGTCTCAAGGCGCCGGACAACGCGCCGGAAACCGTGGTCGCGGCCGATGCGGCCATCACCGGCGATGTCTATGTGCGCGTGCATTTCGAACCCGTCCGAGTTGGCGATCCGGCGCCCGATGCCGGCGCCCTGACCAACGACGCCTGGCCGTCGATGAAGCGCTCGACCCACGCCAAGGTCAGCTTCAGCTACAGCCTCGACGGCAAGACGTTTACGCCGCTGGGCGGCGACATGATCACCTTGCCCGGCCGCTGGGTCGGCACGCAGATCGGCTTGTTCGCCCAGGCACCGACCGGTACGCCCGCCAATGTGTCTGTACGCGTCGGCTGGGCCGATTTCGACAGCTTCGAAGTCACGCCTTGAGGGGATGATCATGTCGCGATTGGCTACGCTGCTTCTCACCGCCGCCTGGTTTGTACCCGCCATGGCGGGGGCTGCCACACCGGCGTCCGTACCGGGCGCCAGCTCCCTGCGCCCTAACCTGGAAGGCCAGTTGGCTCAGCCAATCCGTTATCGGCCGGACAATGGTGATTTCGTCATCGAAAACGGCGCGGAGTTCTTCAACCGGCCGCTTTACGGCGGCAATACCGCTTTCCGCGTCGATGGCGGCGACAAGCCGGAATTCACGCTTTACCTGCCGGGGCGTGGTGGCAACCTGCGGCTTGGCATTCGTACAACCGCCGGCGCCAAATGGTTGAAGGATGCCAAGCAGGTCGTCACGCGCTACCGGCCGGGCGAACTGCTGTACGAAATCCGCGACCCGGCCTTCGGGGCCAAGGCGGTCATCAAGATCGAAGTGCTGGCCTACGCGGCCACCGAAGGCCTGATCGTGCGGGCCGAAGCGATTGACATTTCCGAAGGTGCGGAACTGATCTGGGCCTATGGTGGCGTCAACGGCCAGCGAGGCGCGCGCGACGGCGACATCGGCACTGAAAAAGTGCCGATCAGCCAGTATTTCCAGTTCCAGCCCGACTTCGCCAAGGACAACAGTTTCGAGCTGACGGCGGGCGGCTTCGCGCTGAAAAGCGCGGCTGCCAACATCACCGGCATCGTGCCCGAAGGCGCGAAGCAGCACATTTCGGACGCCGCCAACTGGGATAACCTGACTGCCCTGCTCGGCGCGCCGGCGGGCTTGCCGTCGCGCCAGATCGTCTTCGGCGAAGCGCCGATCAAGACGGGGCAGCCGCTTTACCTATCCTTGCAACGGACCGGAGATCCCAAGGCGTCGGGTGATCTCGACACCTACAGCGAGGTCTCCGCACCCAAGACAGGAACCGCTGCAAAGCCAGAGCTCTCAAGGCTTTTGCCGGCGCTTAAAACTTCACAATTGCCGGAAATGTTTACCGCCACGCGCGATCATTTCGAAAAATTGCGTACAAAGGTGCGGATCGAAACGCCCGATCCCTATCTCGATGCCGCTGTTGGATCGCTGAACGTCGTCGCTGACGCGCTTTGGGACGACGACAAGAAGGCGATCATGCACGGCTCGATCGCCTGGCGGACCAAGCTGCTCGGCTGGCGCGGGCCGTATGCGCTCGATGCCCTGGGCTGGCACGACCGGGCACGGCAGAATTTCGAGACCTGGCTGCCGAACCAGAATACCGGCCCGATCCCGGCCGCCCTGCCCCCCGCCGACGCGAGCGCCAATCTGGCGCGCAACGAAACCGGACTGCACTCCAACGGCGACCTGTCGAACAGCCACTATGACATGAACATGGTGTTTATCGACGCCCTGTTCCGCCATCTGTTGTGGACCGGCGACACCGAATTTGCTCGCAAGGCCTGGCCGACTATCGAGCGCCATCTGGCCTGGGAAAAGCGGCTGTTCCGGCGCGAGTTCGGACCGGACCACCTGCCGCTCTATGAAGCCTACGCCGCCATCTGGGCCAGCGACGACCTCTATTACAGCGGCGGCGGCACAGCCCACGCCTCGGCCTACAATCTTTACGCCAACCGCATGGCGGCCAAGGTCGCCACCATGATCGGCAAGGACCCGACGCCCTACACTCAGGAAGCCGACGCCATCGACAAGGGCATGCACAGCCTGCTGTGGCTGCCGGAAGGCGGTTTCGCCGAAACCAAGGATTTGCTCGGCGCGCAATCGCTGCATCCGGACTACGCCCTGTGGAGCTTCTACCACTCCATCGACGAACAGGCCGCCAGCCCGCGCGAAGCCTGGGCGATGGGCAAGGCGCTGAAAGACCACCTGAAGCCCATCCCCGTCCAGGGCCCCGGCGTGCCTACCGACCGGCCATACCATGTCCTGCCGACCTCCGACTGGATGCCCTACACCTGGTCGATCAACAATGTGGTCATGGATGAGACCATGAACACAGCGCTGGCCCTGTGGCAGGGCGGCAATACGGAAGAGGCCTATACGCTCGCCAAGGGCGCGATCCTGGCCAGCCAGTATATGGGCATTTCACCGGGCAATATGGGCACGATGCAATATCTGGATGCCTATCGCCGCGAAAGCCAGCGCGATTTCGGCGACAGTGCCGGGACGACGTCGCGCACCCTCGTCGAAGGCCTGTTCGGCATCCGTCCGGACGCCCTGGCAGGGACTCTGACCGTGGCGCCGGGCTTCCCCAAAGACTGGACGCACGCGCGGCTGGACCACCCCGATGTCGGTCTCGACTTCAAGCGTGTCGGTATGACCGACAGCTGGACCGTCCGCCAGACCGGCGACCGCTTCAAGACGGTTACCCTGCGCGTGCCGGCCGGCTTTACCGGCGTCGCATCTGTGACAGTCAACGGCCAAAAGGCGGAATGGACCTCAGCGCCGGAGGCCGCCGGACGGCCGATGATCGAAATCACCGCCAAGGCTGGACCGGCCACGACGGTGCAGGTCACCTGGAGCGGCGCGGCTGTGACGGATAAGGTGCTGGCGACGGCGGCGACGGTCAAAACCGACGGCCAGTTTGCGCGGAAGAAACTCGGGGCGTTCACCTGGTGGACCGCCACCTTGCAACCAGCCCCGCGTCCTGCGCCCGTAGTGGCTTCGGTTGACTGGCAAAAGCCGAACACCGCGACCTTCGAAACCGTCGACCTCGGCGCGCAGTTCAATGATAAGGTCAGCGCCATCTTCGCGCCGGGCAAATACCTGACGCCGCGCTCGCCGGGCGTCAGCCTGGCCCTGCCGTCACAAGGCGCCGGCGCCTGGGCGGGGCATGTGGCGCTATTGCCCAAGATCGACGACGGCGGCCTGCGTCAGGCTGCGGCGGCACATGGCGGCAAGATCGTCATGCCCAACGGCGTGCCGTTCGCTACGCCATCGACAGCGGATGCCGCCAATATCGCCTTCGCCTCGCAGTGGGATACGTTCCCGCGCGCCGTCATCATACCGCTCAGCGGCCAGGCCAAGCACGTCTATCTGCTGATGGCCGGCTCGACCAATCCGATGCAGAGCCGCATCGACAATGGCGAAGTCGTCGTCACCTATACCGACGGCACGACGGCCCGCCTGGCCCTGCGCAATCCGGAGACCTGGTGGCCGATCGAGCAGGACTATTTCATCGACGACTATCAATTCCGCAACGACGCGCCTCTGCCGCCGCGCATCGACCTCAAGACCGGGCAAATCCGGATTCTGGATCGCACCACTTTCAAGGGTAAGGGACGCGACGTCGATGGCGGTGCGGCAACCGTGCTCGATCTGACGCTTGATCCGGCCAAACCGTTGCGCAGCATGACAGTGAAAGCTTTGAGCAACGATGTGGTCATCGGCTTGATGAGCGCGACCCTGGAGCGGCCCTGATCCGGACCGCTTCTGACAACGCTTACCAAAAAAGGTTTTATCGCTGAAATTTCATGCTAGGGTCGTGGATATCGAGACCGGATAACCGGCCCTAGCAGGAAACGTTCATGTCGAAAAAAGCCTCCGTTACCAAGCGCGGGTTGCTCAAGGGCGCCGCCACCTTAACTGCTGCTGTGCCAGGCCTGGCTGAAGCCCAAGACGCACTGGCGCCCAAAATCCGGCCGCCCGGCGCCATGGATGTCGCGACCGGGCCGTTCAAGCCCGACTGGGATTCGCTGATCCAGCAGTACCAGGTGCCGGAATGGTTCCGCGACGCCAAGTTCGGCATCTGGGCGCACTGGTCGGCGCAATGCGTGCCGGAACAAGGCGACTGGTACGGCCGGCGCATGTATATCCAGGGCGAGGCGCAGTACGATCACCACCTGAAGACTTATGGCCATCCGGCCGATACCGGCTTCATGGAGATCAACAGCCTGTGGAAGGGCGAGAACTGGAACCCGGAGGAACTGATCGCCTTCTATAAGAAAAACGGCGCCAAATATTTCTTCGCGCTGGCCGGCCACCACGACAACATGGATAACTTCGATTCCAAGTTCCACAACTGGAATACGATAAAGGTCGGTCCGAAGAAGGATATCATCGGCACCTGGGCCAAGGCGGCGCGCAAAGCAGGGTTGAAGTTCGGCGTGTCGAACCACACCGCCCATGCCTGGCACTGGTTCCAGGTCGCCTACGACTACGATCCCGAAGGTCCGCGCAAGGGCGAGCGCTATGACGCCTTCAAGCTGACCAAGGCCGACGGCAAGGGCAAGTGGTGGGAAGGCCTTGATCCGCAAGAGCTTTATGTTGGCGCCACCTATGTCATGCCGGACGGCGTCACCTCGATCAAGGACGCCAATGCCTACCACGAAAAATATGACGGCAAGTGGGACGAAGGCATGCCGCCGGTCCATCCGGAATTCGCCACGTCATGGTTCTTGCGCTGCAAGGATCTGATCGATTCCTACCAGCCCGACCTGATCTATTTCGACAATACCGGACTGCCATTCGGTCAGCCCGGCCTCGACGCCACGGCGCATTTCTACAATTCCGCCCTGAAATGGCATGGCGGCAAGCAGGAAGTGGTGGTGTTCAGCAAAGGCCTGCCGGAAGAGCATAAGGGGGCCGTGGTGCTGGATATCGAGCGCGGTTCGGCGGCGGAAATCCAGCCGCGGCCGTGGCAGACCGACACCTGCCTGGGGCAGTGGCACTATGACCGCCGCCTCTATGACAATAAAGGGTACAAGTCGGCGGCCCTGGTCATCCATACGCTGTGCAACGTCGTCGCCAAGAACGGTAACCTTTTGCTCAGCGTGCCGGTGCGCGGCGACGGCACCATCGATTCCGAGGAGCGCAAGATCGTCGAAGGTATTGGGGAATGGCTGGACCGTTACGGCGACGCCATCTACGCTACGCGGCCGTGGCGCATCGCCGGCGAAGGCCCGACCGAAGCGGTCAAGGGCGACAATTTTGGCGAAGGCAAGCAGAAGGCCTTCACGGCCGAAGACATCCGCTTCACCACGAAAAAGGGGGGCCTCTACGCCACCACGCTTGGCCGCCCAGGCAAGACGGTGACGGTCAAGAGCCTGGCCAAGGGAAGTGGCGGGCGGATTTTGAAGGTCGTCACGGCGGATTCACACACGCCGCTCGTCTTCACCAGAGACACCAAGGGGCTTCACATCACCCTGCCGGCCAAGCTGAGCCACGACATTGGCGTGGCGTTCAAGATTACCGGCAGCGGACTGGTCTAACCGGGCAAGGCGTGATACCCCTCAATTAACATATAATTGGAGGGAAACGCCGATGACGATGAAACGCAGGGACTTTTTGGCGACTGTGGCCGCGATGGGCGCCAGCCTGTCGGTTTTCGGGGGGGCTGACGCCGCTGCGGCGAAGCGTTTCACGGTATCCGGCGACCAGTTCATGCTCGACGGCAAGCCGTTCCAGATCCTGGCCGGCGAGATGCACTATCCGCGCATTCCGCGCGAATACTGGCGCGACCGGCTGCGCAAGCTGAAGGCGCTGGGTCTAAACACGCTGACGACCTATGTGTTCTGGAACGCGCACGAGACGTCACCCGGAAAATTCGATTTTTCCGGTAATCTCGATGTCGCGGCCTACGTCAAACTGGCGCAGGAGGAAGGTTTGTGGGTCAATCTGCGGCCTGGACCTTATGTCTGCGCCGAATGGGATGGTGGCGGCCTGCCGTCATGGCTGTTCCCGGAAGAGACCGGCATCGCCCGTACCTCCGATCCGAAATTCATGGAGCCGGTCAAGGCGTGGTTCAAGCGCCTGGCGCAGGAACTGACGCCGCTGCTGATCGACAATGGCGGGCCGATCATCCTGACCCAGATCGAGAATGAATACGGCTCATTCGGATCGGACCAGGACTATATGAAGCAGGTGATGCAGGCGGAAATCGACGCCGGCTTTACCGGCCTGCTCTACACCGCCGACCCGGGCGGCGACATCGGCCGTGGCTCCCTGCCCGGTATCGTGGCCGGCGCCAATTTCGGCACCAATTACAAGGCTGAGGAAGAATTCGCCAAGCGTGCCAAGTTCCGCCCGGAAGGCCCCTATTTCAATTCGGAACTGTGGGGCGGCTGGTTCGACGCCTTCGGCGACCTGCATGCCAACATGCCAATTCCGCCACTGATGGCCAGCCTGAAGTGGATGCTCGACAAGAAGATGTCGATCAGCTTCTACATGCTGCACGGCGGGACCTCGTTCGCGTGGTATGCTGGTGCCAACTGGAACAAGCAGGGTTATCAGGCGGACGTTTCCAGCTATGATTACGACGCCCTGATCGACGAAGCCGGACGGCCGACACCGAAGTTCGACGCGGCATTGGCCCTGTTCAAGAACTACCTGCCGGCTGACGCGTTCAAGCCCCTGCCCGCTCCCGAAGTGGCGACCCAGGTGGCGCGGTTCCGCCTGAAAGAGGCAGCGCCGCTCAGCCAGCTGCTGGCCAAACCCTTGGCGACGACGGCGCCAAAGTCACTTGATGCGGTCGGCCAGATGCATGGCCTGATGCTCTACCGTTACAAGGCCAAGACGGCTGCCAAGGGTGAGCTGAAATTCGGCGACGTCCGCGACTACGCACTGGTGCGCGTCAATGGCAAGACGGTGGGCACGCTTGACCGGCGTTTGAACGAGACATCTGTGACGGTCGATTTGCCGGCCGGCGCTGTGCTCGATGTGCTGGTCGACACCCACGGCCACTGTAACTACGGCAAGAATATGGGCCGTGACCAGAAGGGCCTAATCGGCGCGGTTACCTTGAACGGCAAACCGTTGACCGGCTGGTCGCAATTTGCTTTGCCAATGGACGATACCAAGGGCCTGACCTTCTCGACAGCGCCAATCAGCGGTCCGGGTTTCTATCGCGGCGCCTTTACCGTCAAGGAAGCAACGCCGGGGTTCACGTTCCTCGACATGCGCGGCTGGGGCAAGGGCTATGTCTTCGTCAATGGCCACAATCTCGGCCGCTATTGGTCGGTTGGGCCGCAACGGGCAATGTTCGTGCCGGGACCGTGGCTGAAGACCGGCGACAACGAAGTCATCGTGCTCGACCTGCACGACAGCGCCGAACGGACGCTGGCCGGCGGGCCGAACGAAATCTGGGATTTGCCGGGTCTGGTCAAGGGTTAAGGCTTGTCCGGCGCCTTGCGATCGCGGTAAAAGAAGGCCTTCTTTCCGGAGGCCTTCATGCCCGATTTCTACGACATTCCCGTACGCCGCATCGATGGCGAAACCACCACGCTTGCGCCCTATCGTGGCAAGGTTTTGCTCGTCGTCAATGTGGCGTCGAAGTGCGGACTGACGGCACAATATGAAGGCTTGGAAGCGCTCTACCGCGGCAAACACGCGCAGGGCCTGGAGATTCTCGGCTTTCCGGCCAACAATTTCCTGGCGCAAGAGCCCGGCACGGACGAAGAAATTGCCAGTTTCTGCTCGCTGACCTATGACGTCACCTTCCCGATGTTCGCCAAGATCAGCGTCAAGGGATCGGACCGGCATCCGCTCTACGACGCCCTCACCTCCGCCAAACCGGATGCCGTGGGCGATCAAGGCCTAAAGGCGAAAGTCATGTCGCTGGCTGGTCTCAGCAAACCCGGCGACATTACCTGGAACTTCGAAAAGTTCCTGATCGGACGTGACGGTCAGGTGGCCGAGCGCTTCTCGCCCGACACCAAGCCCGACGATGCCAAGCTTGTCGCCGCCATCGATCGCGAGTTGGCCAAGCCGGCCTGACCGTCAGGCCGCCGAAGGCAACCGCTTCAAACCGATTTCGCATACCTGTCCGACCGGGCAGTTACGGCAATTGGTTGCATCATAACGACATACCGTCTGGCCAAGATATTTGACCAGGACATGCAGGTCCGAAAGCTCTTCCGATGTCCAGCTTTCCAGAGCAGCCATGACCAGGTCATAGGCTTTCTGATCACTCGTTTTTCGACCAATGAAACCCATTCGCCTGAAAACACGCAGGATATGCGTATCCATGACGAAGGCGCGACGCTCCAGCGTACTAAAGTTCATTGTGGCAGCGGCGACCTTTGGGCCGGCGCCATGCAGGCTTTTCAGCCAGGCCATCGCGTCCTCGATCGGCTCGTCGGCCAGGAAACTCAGGTCAAAATCTGCGCGCCGGAGAGCTATAGCCTGCAAGGTCCTTAGCACCTGACGCGCTTTGACGTCCGCGAACGTAACTTCGGAAATAGCCGCCTCAATTTGCGCTTCAGCGGCCAGGACCATCTCCCCCCAGTTCGGATAGACTCGCCGCAAATTGTTGTAGGCTCGCAGCGAGACCTCATCCTTTGTCCGGCTGCTGATGATCGACTTGATCAAAGCCCCCATCGGCTCGCGTGAAGTACTGTGCGGCATGTCGCCAAATGCCACGTGCAATTGGTCGCGGACTTGCCGAATGCGGCCTTCGAGGCCAAAATCGAAGAGTTCTGCTTGCATGCCTCACAATTAGAACAAAAAGGGAACAATGACAAGCTTTAATTGAATGCGGACCTCAGGCCGGCGGCTGGGCAAACGGATCGACTGCCGTCAAACCGAAGGATTTCTTGGGCGTGTTGTAAATTCCGGTCAGCATTTCATAGTGCAGGTGAACCGCGACAGGCGGGTTCGCCGTATTGCCCATATACCCGATCACTTCGCCGGCTTTGACGCGCTTGCCTGCGGCGACATCGTCTGCGAAGGCTTGCAAATGGCAATATCGCGTGTAGACGCCGTGACCGTGATCGACGACCAGCATGTTGCCGAAATCGTTACGGAATAAGGCTTCCAGGACGATACCATCGGCCCCCGCGACAACCGGCGAGCCCATGCCGGCGTGGAAATCCAGGCCTCTGTGCATGCGTCCGCTACGCATACCGAAGCCTGATGACAGACAAGAGCCTGCAGCGGGGTTGAGCATTAACGGCACGCCCTCAACACGCACCCAGGGCACATAACCGATAATCTTGCGCTTGGCGTCGGCCTTCGGCGCATTGCTGACGGTCATTCCGGGGCAGATATAAAGGGTGTCTTTGGCCGCGACAGACGGCACCGGCCGGGACGGTTCCGGCGGGACCGGACCGGGGGGCAGCGGCGTTGTCGAACAGGCGCTCAGGATGCCGCAAGCCACTGCCAGCAGACCGCTTCGCCGTACCCAAGCCTTGCTCATTATCGCCGTCCCGATTGGATGGCCGCACGCTAAGCCGCTCAAAGCTTCGCGTCAATCGGCCGCTTCTGCGTGTTTTATTTGGGCGCGTTGTGGGGCGGGTGCGGGTTCGGTTGTGTTTTTGTTCTGCAAAAAGCCGCCCGGCATTTCTGGGGGCGGCTTTTGTGTGTGTGGCTTACTGTATCTCCCTGGTTGCGGGGGCAGGATTTGGTCGCTCCCAACGACGGGACGAGCCGCTGTTTGTCTTGAGGTCCTGCGCATGACCTTCGGCCAACTCATTGTTGGCGGCCAAAAAGTGGCCGCACTGACAGCGCTTGAATTATTGCTCGACCCACCGTTTGCTGAGGCGGTTTATCCGGACGTATTATACGGCTCGACAGCGAGCGTCACCGGGTCGATCGAGGTCACGTGGCCATGCGGCGATTATCTGCTGGCATTCATTCGCGGATGGTCGGTTTCGAAATTTCGCAGGCTGCGGCGCCAGGCGAAAAGCCGCGCCGCGAAACAAAAAAAATAATCTCAGACTCTTGCAAGCACAGTAGAATGCGTTTGTCGTCCCCGACGTCGGTAGCGCAGACAACGGTTACTTCTTTTTCGCAATAAAGAGCGGACTTCGGTCCATTTCCGTCGTCGTTTTTTCTCCGGCACCAAGTTTTGCGGATAGTGCAGCGCGCGGTTACTTCTTCCAAAGGTAGTGGATCAAAGGCGAGAGCCTCCACGTTCCCGCGCTCGATTTTTCTTCCGCGTCAATTCGTCGGTAGTGTAGAGTCCGGTTACTTCTTTGTAAGACGTGGGTCGCGGGTTCAAGTCCCGCCGGGTGCGGCCGAAAGGCAGGGTTCCCGTAGCTCAGTTGGTAGAGCGACGAAAATTTCCGGATTCGCCTTTTCTCCGACACCTTGACGCGGCCACCCTCTTCAGGAGCCGCCAATGCGCCTCAACACCCAACCTACTATCGAACGCCCCAAGACGCACGAAGGCGCGCCGGCGGCGTTGCACGTCACGCCGCTACAGATGCTGCGCCGGTCCGTCCTGTCCTGCCTGCTGTGGGAGAACGAGTTCTACGAGGACGGCCAGACCATCGCCGACCGCATCGTCGAGTATGCCCAAAAGGTCACGGTCGCCGAACTGTCCGCGTTGTGCATCGAGGCGCGCAAGACGTTCAACCTGCGCCACGTGCCGCTCTTGTTGCTGTGCGTGCTGTCCGAACGTGCCGCCGGGTCGCGGCTGGTCTCCGATACCCTTTACGAAACGATCTCGCGCGCCGACGAACTGGCCGAATTCCTCGCCGTCTACTGGCGCGGCGGCAAGAAGCCCTTGTCGAACCAGCACCGCAAGGGCCTGGCGCGCGCTTTCACCAAGTTCGACGCCTACGCACTGGGCAAGTATAATCGCGACCACGCCATCAAGCTGCGCGACGTCATGTTCCTGGTCCATCCGAAGCCGATGAACGACAACCAGGCGGCCCTGTGGAAACAACTGGCCGACGGAACGCTGGCCAGCCCGGACACCTGGGAAGTCGCCCTGTCGGGCGGCGCCGACAAGAAGGAAACCTTCGAACGCCTGCTGCGCGAGCAAAACCTCGGCTACCTGGCGCTGCTGCGCAACCTTCGCAACATGGTTTCGTCCGGCGTCGATCCGGAGTTGGTCAAGGCCGCCCTTCTGGCACGCAAAGGGGCCGACCGTGTCCTACCATTCCGCTATGTCGCCGCAGCACGCGCGGCGCCGTCGCTCGAGCCGTGGATCGACCAGGCGCTGCTGGCCAGTCTTGACGGCAAGGCCGGATTGCCCGGAAAGACCATCGTCCTGGTCGACGTGTCAGGCTCGATGGATGCCGCCCTGTCCGGAAAGTCGGACATGCGCCGCATCGACGCCGCGTGCGCCTTAGCCAGCCTGATCCAGGGCGATCGCCGCGTATTCAGCTTCTCCAGCCACATGGTCGAGGTACCGCCGCGCCTGGGCCTGGGCGGCGTCGATGTGATCAGCCGGTCGCAAGCCCACGGCGGCACGGACCTGGGCAACGCCGTGCTTACGGCCAACCGCCTGCCGCACGACCGGCTGATCGTTATCACCGACGAACAGTCGCACTCACCTGTGCCGGATCCGGTGGCGAAACACGCCTACATGATCAATGTCGCCAGCGCCCGCACCGGCATCGGCTACGGCAAGTGGACGCATATCGACGGCTTTTCCGAGGCTGTCCTGCGCTTCATTGCGGAATTCGAGGGCGCGGCGTGATCGTCAGGATAGCTGGCAGAGTGGTAATGCAGCGGCTTGCTAAGCCGTAGACCGGCAACTGTCCGTGAGTTCGATCCTCACGCTATCCGCCAAACAAAAAAAGGCCCCGGACGTATCGTCCGGGGCCTTTCCTTATCTAAAACGCTCGAACATCGATATGGCCCAGGGGCTTGGCTGGGCATGGCCCACCAGAGTCTCGAGCTTCGCCCGGGCGGCAGCCAGCGCGAAGACGATGTGCAGGTGGCGGGCTCGGTTCAGGGTGTGGCATAACCATACCTGATCGAACCCCGCCTGCGCGGAATTGATTTCGGACATTGTCCTTCTCCCGATTGATGATGATGCTTCGCCCGGGCCGCCGTGGTGCCGAAAAAGCCGATCCCACCCAAGATACGCGCCGTGCGCGGGTAAGGATGGCGGCAGGTTATCACATTCGCGGTCGTGCGCAACGAAAAAGCCCCGGACGGGTGTCCGGGGCTTTTCTTGCGGGCTCGGCTCGAAGGGCATTACGGCGGCGGCTGGGCCTGCGGCATCTGATTGACGACGACAGGCGACGGCGCGGCCTTGACCGCCGCCAGTTGCTGCTCGAGGGCGGCGATGCGGCTGGCGTCGAGCGCCCGGGCCTGCATAGCGCTTTCGTACTGCTGGCGCAGCGACCATGCCAGAAGGCCGATGATGGTCAGGACGGCCAGGCTGCCGCCCCAGCGCAGCCAGCTCAGGATGGTCGAAATCGATTTCTCGATGCCCTGATAACGCAAGGCGCACAGCTGCTCATGCGCGGTCAGCGCGTCCTTGGCGTGCTTCGCCTCCTCTCGGGCGTCCAGAGCGATCTGCATGGCGTTCGGCCTTGGGGTCGTCGTCAAGGCTTACTCTCCGTCATGCAAAGGTTCAGTACGTTTTTCCGGCGGCAGGCCGGCCGCCTTCAGGGACAGGTCGCGCTGCCGCCGGGCGAAGTCCTGCAATCCGTCCTTGTCGGTGGCGCATTCGTGATAAAGCCCGTAGTTCCAGGCGATGGCGAAGGCTTCGTCAGTCTTTGTAAAGGGGGAGACGGCTGCATCAGGCTGGCCGGGGGCAATGGATAGATCGGGCACGCCGGCGGCGGCTTCGTCGTGCACGCGGACATCGCCCCAAGTAAGCTGATCAGCAGGGCTGTGCGTAAGCGGGACATGGTCGGGAACCTTCTGCAGGATGGTTTTGGTGACGGTGCGGATGGCGGCTTGCCGGTTCGCCACATCGGCGGCGACGGCCTGGCCGATATCGGCGGCGGCGCGTTCGGTTGTGACGACGTGTTCGACCGCCTTGACCTGGGCTTTGGCGGCCTTGAGGTCGCACTGGCCGTGCTGGACGATCAGGGTGGCGACGATGCCGATCGCCAGGCCGGACAGGCCGGCGAGAATTTGGGGGATGAACTCACTTGCCTTCATCGGGCTTAACCTCCTCGCCTGCAGGCGTATCCCGGCGCATGATCGACAGGTCGATTTCAGCCTCGCCAGACGTGACGATGATGGCCGCCTTGCGGCCATGGGGTTTGTTGGTCCACTCACCCAGGAGCGTGGCCCGGCCGAGGACGCTGGCGATCGCCCCCAGAAGGCGGTCAACCAGGACCTTTTCGTCCATGGCGGTGCTGGTCCACGGAATCGCCACCAGGTCGATATCCCGAGCCAACGAACCATGGACTGCGATTGCCCACCCGCAGCCACGCGCCGCCATGCGCGCGGCCGGAAGCAGGTCTTCGAGAAGCGTAGCGATATAAGCCGCGGTTGCCTTCCGGATAGCCGGACAATCCGTGCGTGACTCGAAATAATCGGACATCAGGCAGGCACCAGCTTTCCGGCGCGCAGAAAGCCGTGATAGCCGGGCACTATGATCGACCCCGCTCCGGCCGCACAGGTGTCGCCGACCTTATCGACGGTGAGGCAGTCGCCGATCGAACCGTGTCGGCACCAGCAACGATGCGCATCGTCATCCTTACGCGTGCAATTGCTGGCCCTGGAATCGATGTACCAGGTGTGACCGCCCGGCATTTTACACATGACGGCCAGACCATCATTGCCCTTGCGGTAATGGTCGCTATCCGACCAGGTCAGCGCGCCGACGGGAAGGTCGCGAGACGGCAACTCTTCGCCGGTCGCCATGTTGCGCAGGATCGGCGAGCCGATATTGCCCTTCCATGATGCGGGCTTGTCGGTCTTTTCCCACCAGGTGGTCTGGTATTCGCTCACTTCGCGTCCTCCCGAAGCCTGGCATTGGCGGCCACCAGGTTGCCGGCCGTGTCGGCATGCGCCGCCCAGTCGGGCTTGCGCAGCAGCGCCGCCTCGAAGCGGCGGCGGTTGAGCAGGCCCGGCATCTGGCGCTTGACCGGCCCGCAATGGGCGTGCGGATATCTCGGGTTGGTCGAGGCGGCGCACGAATAGAGTTCGAGTGATTTCGCCGCGCCGTCGAAATCCCCGGCATTGACCTTGCGCACGACCGACGAGGCGCAGGCCGTCGGCACGCCGACATTGACCGCGAACAGGATCAGGCCGTCGGACTGGTTCTGGGTGAGCGGCCGCGTGACGCAGCGGCTCAACCCTTCGCGATAGGTCTCGGCGACCCAGGCGTTGGCCTGGCCGCACTGGTCGGCCGTCAGGGTCAGGCCCTTGACGACCGCCACCGCCGTGCCGTCGAAATGCGCCTGGCCGGTGACGCCGCCGCAGATGGCCCACGGATCGCCACGCGTCGCCGGGTCGGCATAGGCGCTGAACGGATTGCCCTCCAGCTGGGTATGATAGGCCTGCCCGGCCAGGCTGAGCGCCAGCACGGCGCCCAGGCCAGTGACGGCCGACTTACCCGGATTGCGGCGAAGGGTGCTAAGCATCGATCGGTACCACCTTTTGCGTTTTCAAATCGAAGGTGCCGGTCGTGCGCTTGTCGTAGCAGCCGACATTCTCCTGGGCCATGTTGGTGGCGACCAGCTTGGCCAGGCTCAAGCCAGCGAAGACGGCGATCAGGCCGCGCGGGCCGATCTGGTCGGCGCACATCAGAAGGCTGGGCACGATGCCCAAAAGGTCGATGGCGGCCATCTGGGCGCTGAGCTTCCGGAAGGTCAGCGCCCAGCCGGTCTTGAGGCTTTTCAGGCGTTCGAACACGGTCATGCGGGCCCTCACAGGTGGCGGAATTGACTCGACTCGGGATTGCGGCGTGTTAACCCTTTGCCCCGCGGCGATCCGCCGCGTACCGGAGGGGTTCAAATGAAAGCGTTTATATTTGCGGCCGGCGCGGCCGCCTGTTTTGCCATGCCTGCGATGGCGCAGACTTGGGCCGGGACGAACTTAGTGACCTTTCCCGCTGAAGGGGCACCAGGCGTCAATTGGGATAAATCAACCGGGGGAACCTATTACTCTCGCTCGCAGGCACTAGCCTTGCTGTGCTTTTCGACCACCATGCCTCAGTATTCGACACCGCCATGTCCAACCGGAAAGCCGCTGGTTTACACGTCCGTCATTTCGGATGCTGGAGGCTCCAACGCCGCCCTGCCATCTACGCTTATTAACACCCTGCCTACTGACCTTTCGGATATCGGCGTCCCGGTATCTGGCTATTACCGCGACCCCACCGCGCCGTCTGGATACAGCTTCCTTCAGGCTTACGTGCCGATATCCGCATTTTCCACGGCGGGAGGGCCCTCAGATACGGCGGCCGCGAAAATCGATGCCTTCATAGACGAACAGAGAGCAGAAAATGGCGCCCTTCGCGAGCAAATGGCCGTCGATAAACTCAGAACCGCGAGGGGCATTGCAATGGTGTCATCCCTTAGTATTTCATCGCCGGTCGCAGGCGCAACAAACCGGCTGGCGCTCGGTTTCGGCGGATACCGGAACCAGGGCGCGGTCAGCGTCAACTATTCCCGCCGCGCCGGACATTATGATGTCGGCGTGGCGAGTAGCTGGTCGGGAAAGGATTCGCTGGCCAAGGCCGCCATCGGCGTCAACTGGTAGGTTACGCTGCGTTAAGCCGCGCCAGAGCGTCTTCAAGGGCGGCCAGCCTCAACCATTGAAGCTGGTCAGTCCGGACGCTGAGCACATATTCTTGCTCGCCATTCTCATCAAGCTTCGGGACCATCTTGTTGCGAAGCGTCATAACCTGCGTCATGACCGCCGCGCCGTCCTCCGTGAAGACTAGGGCGCCACTGTCGTCGGTCGCCTGCACTTCCACGGCCTCTTCCCAGACGAAATTCTCTTCCTGCATGTCCTTGCAGAGGAAGGCGTAACGCCAGGGGTCGAGGCCCTCAGATTCAAACGCGGTTATGACATCCTGGACGATGATGCCCAAGTGGATACGCGCGACGTCGACACCTTTCTTTTCAATGGCGTCAAGCCATTGGAAGGACCCAATGTTGACCTTGCGAATGGCCCGTAGCAGGGCCGGGTCAAGCGGTTGCAGTTCCGTCTTGAAACGTTGATCAGAGGTGTTGATGGCGTTGTTGATGGCGAACACTTCTGAAAAGCGAAGCGATCCATTGCCGAGGGTATAGGCGTTATTGGTGTTCGGCGTGATAATGCCTTCGACCGACAGGGCGGTTGCGGGCACGGCCGTCTTAACGCCAATGCCCGAGGCGGTGTTGCCCGACAGCAGCACGTCATACGAACTTTTGGCGCGGAACTGGAAGCCGGCGGCGCTGGTGCCGCCCGTACCAATATCCGCATAGAGGATGCCGCCGTCGGTGTTCATGCGCACGGCCGCGTCCTGCGGCAGCGAAATCGCGATGCCGCCGGACAGTTTCTGGATATTCAGCGGGCCGCTGAAATCGAAGGTCGCCTGGTTGGAAATATTGTTGTCGGACGACCGGTTATTGGCCTGCAGGGTCATACCGGCGTCGGCGCGGTTGCGGTGCACG